>JBELYP010000022.1:0-38634 GCA_040273995.1 Arthrobacter sp. | reverse complement strand
CGCAGCTGCGCACCGCACTTCCAGTATGTTCGGGTACGGCACCCGGGCCAAAAACCGCTACTCGGCAGAGAGGATGACCTTCAAGGCATTCGTTTCTGCTGCCCGGGAGAAGGTGTCGTAAGCAGTCATCACGTCATTAAGCGGGTACCGGTGGCTGATGAACTCATCCGCCGGCAGCTTGCCCTCCGCCATGAGCTTCAGGAGCATGGAGAGGGTATCCGTGTTGACCAGCCCCATGCTGATGTCGATGTTCTCGATCCACAGCCGGTCCAGTTCAAGGCTGACGGGTTTCCCGTGGACACCAACGTTTGCCACGTTGCCGCCCGGACGGACGATCTCCGTGCACATCTCGAAGGTCCGCGGAATGCCCACTGCTTCCACCGCCACATCCACGCCCCAGCCGTCCGTCTGGGACATGATCTGCTCTTTCCAGTCGGAGTCGCCTGAATTGACTCCGTGTGTGGCCCCGAAGCGCCGGGCCTGATCCACCCGGTTCTGGTCCAGGTCAACAGCGATGATCTTCGCCGCTCCGTACAGCCCGGCCGTGGAGATCACCGCCAGGCCAACGGGCCCCGCTCCGATGACGGCAACGACGTCGCCGGGCTTGGTCTGGCCGTATTGCACGCCCATCTCGAAGCCGGTGGGGAAGATATCGCTCAGCAGCACTCCGTGCTCGGCTTTGACGCCCTCCGGCAGGATGTACATCGAGGTGTCCGCGTAAGGCACGCGGACGTATTCCGCCTGGGTACCGTCGATCAGGTGTCCAAAGATCCAGCCGATCCCGGACTGGCCCTCCGAACCGGTACAGTGCGAATACAGCCCCTCCTTGCAGAAACTGCAGGAACCGTCCGCGGAAACACAGGACAGGATGACCTTGTCCCCCACCTTGAAGTTAGTGACGCCGGATCCCGTCTCGGTGACGGTGCCCACCCCTTCATGTCCAAGGATGCGCCCGGGCGTTACCGCCGGGACGTCGCCCTTGAGGATATGCAGGTCCGTGCCGCAGATGGTGGTGGTGTCAATCTTGACGATCACGTCGCGCGGGTCCTGGATGGTGGGGTCTGGAACGTCCTTCCAGGCTTTCTGTCCGGGTCCTTCATAAACGAGTGCTTTCATGGTGTCCTCGTTCTGCTGGGGTCCGACCACTGTCAGGCGTAGGCCTGTTCGGGAGACTTCCCGGTAGGGGCCCGGTGATCCGGACCACCGTCGGACGCTATTTAACCTTAGGCTGGCCCCGCGGCCGGGGGAAGGCGGCAGACGCTACTCGCCTGCCACATAGAGCCATCGGCCATCCTGGCGCAGAAACGAGGAACGCTCACGCTGCACGCCGGCTCTTCCGTCCTGCCGGTAGTGTGCTTCGAAGCTCACGACGCCCTCTGTGTCCAGCGGGCCTCCCGCCACCGTCATCACGATGTCAAGGCGCCGCCACCGCAGCCCAGGATCCAGTTCCAGTTCCAGTTCCGGCGGCCGGGTGCTCGGGTGCCACGTCCGCAGCAGGTAGGCCGCATCTCCGGTGACGAAAGCGCTGTACCTTGAACGCATCAGGGCCTCTGCTGTGGGGGCCTGCGCAGCACCGGAATGGAACCGGCCGCAGCAGTTCCCGTAGGTCTCACCGCTGAGGCAGGGGCAGCGGTCGGTTGAAGCCAGGGGTGGGAAGCTCATCCCTCCAGTATGCGAGCCGAAAGGTGCGGCTGCCCAAATGCTGGATCTCGTCTGCACCCGGGATGCCCCGCAGACCGGCCGGGCTGGTTACGGCGGGCCGCCGCTGGTTCCGCCCACCTGGCCGGGCACCGGCCGCTGGTTCACGGAATCGGCTGCACCAACCCGCCCGGCAGCCAGGACGACGGCGACAGTGAGGACGGTCATCGCCAGCACCGCCAGCAGCACCCGCCCCGCAAGTACCGCGCGTCCGGTCGGCAGCGGAAAGGCCTGCGCCGCCGTGGCGGAGGAACCATGTCCCGCCCGGGTACGGCGGCGGCTCCGTTCCGGCGCTTTCACCTGCGCCACCCGGCCGATGGAGGGCGGAGTGGGCGGTGCCGCCGGCGTGTGAATGTCCGGATGGTCAGCTTCGTCTTTGGCGAGATAGGCCGCAGCGGCACGTTCCATTCCCGGAGTGCGGACGTCGCGCCCGGGGGCAGCTGCTGCCGGCTGCGGCGCTGGCGCGGCGGCGCTCAGCGCCGGGTTTCCCAGCGCCGGCTGCTCCGCGGGAGCCGGTGCCGTATCAACTTCAAATCCGGTTTCTTCGGCGAACACCCCGGCGGCAGGCGCGCCGTCTCCTGTGTCCGGCCCCGCAGGCAGCTGGTCCGGTCCCGTCCCGGCAGGAGCCGGGGCCACCCAGCGGTAGTCCAGCAGTGCGGAGGAGACTTCGGCGGCTGTTGGCCGGGAATCGGGGTCCCGGGCCGTCATTCCTGCGAGCAGGGAACCCCATTGTGTGCCCATCGAGTCGGGAATCTCCGGATCCCTGCTCAGACGGGCAACCGCGGCTTCGAGCGGACTGCCGCCGAACTCGATCCTGCCGGTAAGGCATTCCAGGATCACCAGGCCCAGGGAGTAGATATCCGAGGCGCCGGATGCAGATTGCCCGGACGCCTGCTCGGGACTGAGGTAGTTGGCGGTACCCAGCGTTGCACCGGTGGCTGTGTAACGCGCACCGTCAACCATTCGGGCAATCCCGAAGTCCGTGAGTTTCGCACGAGGTGCTGTTCCGGCAACCGCCGGCGGAAGGAGAATATTGGCGGGCTTCACGTCCCGGTGTATGACTCCACGGGCATGAATGTAGGCCAGTGCACCGGCAAGTTCCGCGCCCACATAGGCAACGTCCGCGGCGGGCAGCGGAGTTTCGCGCAGCCGCTTGCGCAGATCCGGTCCGTCCAAAAGCTCCATGACCAGGAAGGCCCGCGGTTCGCCGTCGGGACCATCGTCCCTGCCGGCGTCGTCCTTCCCTGCGTCGTACAGCGTGACGAGGCCCGGATGGGTGAGGGAAGCCAGAAGCCGCATCTCGGTTTCCTGCCGCCCGACGTCGTCGGGATCAACAGCACTGGCCCGGAAGAGCTTCACCGCGATATCGCGGCCGAGAGCCTCATCCAGTCCTCGGTAGACGGTAGCCATGCCACCGTGGCCAATTGGTTCAATGAGTCGGTATCGGCCCGCAATCAGACGATTCAGGCCACCCGCTGCGCTGATTTCCATGCTGCAACCTTCTCTCGCCATTCAAGCGTAGCGGAGGCCGCTCACGGCGTAGATGGCCTGTGCCCATCTATTTTCGAACCGTGTTTTTCTCTCGTGGAAGCCCGGGCAATACGCTAAACTGCCCTGCTGCGCACAAGCGCGGCAGGGCAGTTCAGGATGCTTTTCTCCGGGGGTTCCGGACGGGAAGCAAGGGCCGTCAGGAGAGCAGGATTACTCTCCGCCGAGCACCGGCGCGAGAGCCTTCCAGGCCTGCTGGAGGCCCAGAATGATGAACAGCAGGGCAGTGATTCCCAGCGCGATATTCGTGTGCAGGCGGTTGGCCCATTCCTTCGGAATACGCTTGCCGTTGAGCAGGCCGAGCAGCGTTACGGCGAGGAACGGCATGAACAGCGAACCCAGCACACCGTAGGCGAGGATCAGGCCGATCGGCTGGCCAAGGGCGAAGAGGATCATGGGCGGGAAGGTCAGCCACAGGACGTAGAACCTGAAGTACTTGCCGCCCACGCGGGTGTCCGGATGTCCGGATTCCTTGCCGCGCATGTTGCCCCAGAAATCGGCGAACATCAGGGACACGCCGTTCCACACACCGATGATCGAGGAGAAGGACGCCGCCCAGAAACCGACCAGGAAGCCGGTGCCTACAAAGTCGCCGTATTCAAGCTTCAGCACATCGTAGAGGTCCAGGAGACCCTTGTCCCCGGCGCTGAGGGTGATGCCCGCGGTCCGGACAACCTCGGCACCGACGATCAGCATGGCGATCACGAAGATGCCGGTCATAACGTAGGCCATCGAGTTGTCGATGCGCATGACCTTCATCCACTTGGGCGTGTACCAGCCCTTTTCACGCAGCCAGTAGCCGTAGGCAGCCAGGGTGATGGTGCCGCCGACGCCGCCGGCCAGTGCCAGGGTGTAGACGACGCCGCCCTCCGGGATCATCGGAACCAGGCCCTTGAGCATTTCCGGGATGTTCGGCAGGGCAATGATGGCGAGGCCAACCACGGTGACGAACATGAGCCCGACTAGGACGGCCGTGATCTTCTCGAAGGTGGCGTACTTGCCGAACCAAACCATCACAAAGCCTGCCAGGCCCATGAGGATGGCCCAGGCCCACAGCGGCAGGAACGGGAAGACCGCTGCCAGCGGCAGGGCTGCCGATGACATGGCCGTGGCACCGTAAACGAAGCCCCAGATCATGATGTACGGACCGAAGTACCAGGTGGTCCAGCGGCCCAGGGAGCGCCAGCCCTCGAAGATGGTCTTTCCCGTCGCGAGCGTGAAACGGCCCGCGCCCTCAACCAGGATGATCTTCAGGATGACGCCGAGGATGACTGCCCACAGCAGTCCGTAGCCGTAGCGGGAGCCTGCGACCAGGGTGGCGACCATGTCGGCAGCGCCCACACCGGTCGCCGCAACCACAAGTCCGGGGCCAACAATTTTCCATTTGGCAGCCTTGCCGCCGTCGTCATCGATGCGTTCCGAATGCGGAACTGCATCCGCACGGGGAGTGTTTTCAGCCATCGGCCAGGAATTCCTTACTAGCGAGTGTCCGCGGCGCCAAGACAGCACGCGGAAGTGTGCCCGGGCTCACCCGGGACAATGAATTCTCTCACAAGGGTTGCGGCGGGCCGAATTATGAGAACGGGCTGACCGCATGTGCCCCACAGGCCACAAAGGCCTCAGGTTCGGGGGTTACAACAGTCAGATTGCGGTGGATGGCAGTCGCGGCCAGCCACGTGCGCAGCGTCCCGCGGGCGTCATCCGCCGCGGGCTGCGGAAGCGTGCGCCAGAGCAGTGCCACTTCGTGGTCCACCGGAAGAATGTTTTCCGTGAACCGCGCTGAGAGCTCACGGAGCCACCCCGGAGTGGTGGGTTCGAGCTCTCCCACGGTCAGGGCGGACACAAAAACGCGCAGATGGCTGCGGCTGCGCAGGAAATCGACGACGGCGGGATCCGGGGATCCGCTGCGCACGTCCGCCAGGACCGGGGTGTCCAGCAGCAGTCCGTAGGGTCCGCTCATGCTGCGGCGGCAGGTTCGTCCAGCAGGAAGTCCACGAAGGCCTGCCGGATACGAACCAGATCCTCGTAGTCCTGCAGGCTGACTGCGTTGAAGGAAGCTGAAACGGGTGCGGAAGTGTCCATGGCTGCGGCGCCGGGCGCCGGTCCTTTCGGCGTGCTCTTGCCTGGCACCGGTTGCCCCTGAAGGCGAGTGCAGGCCGCTTCTTCATCCGAACCACCCAACGAGCGTGGGGTTGGTATGCGGCCAAGTCGGAGCTTGGCGGCCGCAGTTCTTGAAGCTGTTAGGAGTATAGACAGAAAGCTCTCGGATTTGTGTGCTCCGTTACGCTGTTGCGCGTCCGCTGCCAACCCCGGGAGGCAGCGGCCGGAGCAGTTGAATTCGATGAGCTGCGGGCTCTGGGATTGAGGGCGCTTAAACAGCAGGTGCAGGACGGAAACCGTCCTGCACCTGCTGTCCAGCTGGCCCGTGAAAGGGCCGGAAGTCTTGGTTAGACAGCCTGGATGTTTACCGCCTGGGGGCCCTTGGGTCCCTGTTCGGTATCGAAGCTAACCTTCTGGTTCTCTTCGAGGGAGCGGTAGCCGCTCGCGTTGATGGCGGAGTAGTGGGCGAAAACATCGGCGCTGCCGTCATCGGGCTCGATGAAGCCGAAGCCCTTTTCGGAGTTGAACCATTTCACGGTGCCTGTTGCCATTTTTAATCATCCTTCTGAAGCGAAACGTCCCCGACCGTCGAGGAGTTTCCAGCTGAAGTGTCCCATGACAGCGGTGGACAAAAAAAGCGGCTGGCCCTGGATTCGGGGTTCGCCGCTCGAAGTTCAAAACGCCCAACACAACAACTGTGAGCCAGTATACACAGAGGTAACGGGCAGGTCACGGTTTCCAGCGTCCCCGTAGGGTGGAGGGATGGACTCCCCCATTGACCATTACCTGCAGCGAATCCACAGCGAAATTGCCGATCTGAAGGATGGCAAGCCGTACAGTTCCATCCCGGCGATGGCGAACGTCGATCCGGACAACTTCGGCATTGTCCTGGCGACTGCGGACGGGTATGTGTATGAGATCGGGGACACCCGCGAGGAATTCAGCATCCAGTCAATCTCCAAACCGTTCACCTACGGACTGGCCCTGGCAGACCGGGGCATGGAGGACGTCGACGCGAAGGTTGACGTTGAACCGTCCGGGGATTCCTTCAACGAGATTTCCCTGGCCGAGGGCACCGGCCGCCCGGCAAACGCCATGATCAACGCCGGAGCCCTGACGGCAACCTCCCTGGTCCGCGGGGCCGGCGGCAACTCCCGGTTCAAGCGGATCCTCAATACCTACTCCGATTTTGCCGGACGCCAGCTCTCAGTCAGTGAACGGATCTTCCAGTCCGAGCTGAAGTCCGGTCACCGCAACCACGCACTGGCGTATCTGCTGCGCAGCTTCGACATCATTGAATCTGATCCCACACCGGTCATCGAAGACTATTTCCGCCAGTGTTCGGTCATGGTTTCTGCGCTGGATCTGGCCATGATGGCGGCAACCCTCGCGAACAGCGGCCGTAACCCGCTCACCAACGAGCAGGTTCTGGACATTGCTCCGGTGGAGCGGGTTCTTTCGGTAATGGCCACCTGCGGCATGTATGACGACGCCGGGGCCTGGATGAGCAGCGTCGGCATGCCGGCCAAGTCCGGTGTGGCAGGCGGGACCATTGCCGTGCTTCCCGGTCAGATCGGCCTTGCCGTGTACTCGCCGCCCCTGGACGAACACGGCAGCAGCGTGCGTGGCGTCGCCGTCGCCCAGCGCCTTTCCAGCGACCTGGAACTGCACTTTGTCCGCGCGGGGCGCACCGGCAGGTCTGCCCTGCGCGGTTCCTATGACATTGGCACCACCCCCTCCGGTATCCGACGGAGCGAGGAAGCCGCCAACGTGCTGCGCACCAACTTGGGCCGTGCCCGCATCCTTGAGCTGAACGGTGACCTGCTGTTTGCCGGTGCCGAAGCCGTGGTCCGGGAACTCGCCTCCCTGGATGACGACGTCGAACTGGTGGTCCTGGACCTGCGAAGTGTAGACGAGGTGTCCGGGGTGGCGATGCGCATGTTCGCTGAAGCAGCCCAGATGCTCACCGAGGCCGGCCGCAGCCTTGCTGTAGTGGATGCCGAAGGGGCGGTGGCTGAAAGCCTCATGGAGGACGGTCACGACATTCAGTCCTTTGCCACCCGTTCAGCCGCCGTTGAGTGGTGCGAGCAAGAGCTCCTGGAACGTCATGCCGCCGGGCTGGTCCAGCCTGCGCGCATCCTGCCGGATGATTCCCCGGCCCTCGCACCCATGGGCGAGGAGTTAGCGAAGGACCTGGCCTCGCGGATGGAAAAGCTGAAGTACGACGACGGCGATGTGATCCGACGGATCGGCCAGCGTTTCAGCGGTGTCTACTTCATTGCCTCCGGACATGTGCAGACACTCATGCCGGGGCCGGACGGACACCGGGTGAAACTGAACCGGCTGGGCGCCGGCATGACGTTCGGCGAGATGGCCCTCGGGGAGGACAAGCGTCAGGAAACCACCGTCAAGGCAGACGGCGCGGTGGAGGTCTGGCGGCTGCCCGCCGAAGAGATCGCGCGGATGGAAGACGAGGAACCGCGCCTGGCCATGCAGTTCTGGCGGGCCCTGACCCAGGATGCCTACACCCGCGTGGAGCAGTATCTGCGCGAAACCGCCGTTCGGGTCCAGGACTAAGCCCGTCCCCTTCCCGGCAAACCATCGAGAGGGCAGTTGCGGCTCGTTTGGGCGTCCAAAAGAGCCGTAAATGCCCTCTCGGTGAGGAAGTGCAGGGGTTAAACAAGAAGAGCAGGACGGTTGCCCGTCCTGCTCTTCTATTTAGATGCCTGCCTTAGCGGCGGCGTCTAGGCTTCTGGAATTAGAGGCCCTGAATGTTTGTAGCCTGCGGACCCTTGGGGCCCTGCTCGGTGTCGAAGGAGACCTTCTGGTTCTCTTCGAGCGACTTGTAGCCGGTGGAGTTGATTGCGGAGTAGTGGGCGAAGACGTCGGCGCTGCCGTCGTCCGGCTCAATGAAGCCGAAGCCCTTTTCGGAGTTGAACCACTTCACGGTACCTGTAGCCATTTTAATATTCCTTCTGGATTGAAACACTTCCCGACTTTCGGGAGGTTTCAGTCGCGGTGTTCCTTTACCGCTTTTACAGAAAAGCGGCTAGCCCGTTTGGGTTTCGCCGCTTGAAATACAAAATGCGCAACACAACAACTGAGAAAGACTCTACACGGGATACCGCCCAAAACCTAATCGGGATCCGAGCCGGGGGCCGGCCTGAACCCCGTCAGGAGCCCTGGCGCCCATCCGGCTCCGGCAGCAGCAGCTCGCCGGGAATCCGGTCCCTGTCCGCCACGCGACGCAGCAGCTCGCGGTCCACCGGCACTCCCCTGCGCAGTACGCTCACATCCCCGGTGGGCTCAAGCAGCACCACTGAAACCTCGGAAAAGTTATGGATCCCGGCCTGGCGCAGCTTGAAATAAAGCTCGTCATTCTGGATCCGGGCTTTTTTGAGATTATCGGCCAGGATTTCGTCTCCGGCCATCAGCAGGACCGGCCGGCTGCTTAGATAGACACCCCGTTTGGTGCGGCGAAGATACTCCTCCAGCCGCATCATGGCGAACAGGCTCACCAGTCCAACGATCCCGGCGGCGAGGGTAGGTGTGTAGCCAAGGATGACGCGGCCCACGACACCGCCCAGGGCAATGACGATCGCTTTGTCCAGAGTGGACCAGCTGGCCAGCGACCTCTGGCCGAAGCCCCTGATCAGCAGGAAGAACACGGCGTAGATGCCCACGGCCGAGACCACTACCCACAGGGCTTCGACGGGTGTTATGCCAAGGCTGTACCACGGATCATTCGACACGGCAGGGCCTCCTCCAGCAGTGGGCGGTTCCCCCGTTCCTCACGCAGGCAGCTCTCTCCGATGGTAGCCCTCCGGGTCTGCCCCGGGGACCCGTCAGGTGAAGACGGAGCCGGCGGTATACGGACGCAGCAGCTCCCGCTGCCCCGCTGTGACCCGCTGAAGCGCCCCGGAAGCTGCATCCACAAAGGCCAGGGTGGTTTCAGCTTTGATGCAGGGCTTGTTGGTCACCGGGTCAGAGACCAGATAGGAAATGGCCAGGCTGGCTCCTTTGACAGCGCTGAACCATATATGGACGTCGGCCGGAATGTTCCGGTACTCGAGCGGAGCGAGGTACTTCACCCGCTGCTCGGAAACCAGTGACTGGGTGTTTGGCGGGACCTCGCTGAAGAGCGGCACGGGCGGCTTCACGCCCGGGGCGCCGGTGCCTCCGGGCGGACCGAACGCGAGGATCCTGGCTTCTTCCAGCATCCGGATCACCTCAACATTGTTAATGTGTCCGTACGCGTCCATGTCCGACCAGCGCATCGGCACCTGGACCCGGATGACGTGGGCGGTTTCTTCCATGCCTTGATTCTGGCATAACCGCCTGACCGGCAGGCGCCGTCGTTCGCCCAGCAACGGACCCCTGCGGCCCCGCAGCCGAGATGACAGAAACTGCCCTCCTCAGACGGGCAGTTTCTGTCATCTCGGTGGAGGTGGAGGTGGAGCCGGGCTAGGCGGGGACCAGCTCCGCGGCCTCGGCCAGCAAGGTGAAGGAACGCAGGCGCTGCTCCAGGGTCTGCGCGTGCGTAGCCACGATGAGCTCGTCAGCGGAAGCATGCTCGGCGAACCAGTCCAGGTAGGAACGGACTTCGGCCGGCGTGCCGACGGCTGAGTAGTGGCCCATCATCTTGATGTGCTGCCCGGCCGGGGATTCAAGCACCAGGTCAGCCTCCGCATCCGTGTATGTGCGGTCCTTGCCCAGCAGCTGGGTGACCCGGCGGCGCTGGGACTGCTGGAAAATCGCTTTGGCTTCCTCGGTGGTTGGGGCAGCAAGGGCGTTGACGCCGGCAATGACGTACGGCTCGGCAAGCTGTTCGGAGGGCTGGAATTCGCGCCGGTAAAGCGCAACGGCGTCCTGCAGCGCCTGCGGGGCGAAGTGGGAGGCGAAGGAATACGGCAGGCCAAGGGCTGCCGCCAGGCGGGCACCGAAGAGTGAGGAACCGAGGATGTACAGCGGAACATTGGTGCCCTTGCCCGGGATGGCGTCGATACCCGGAATCAGGCTGTTGCCGGTGAGGTAGCCCTGCAGTTCCTGGACGTCACGGGGGAAGCTGTCCGCGGACATGGGGTCCCGGCGGAGGGCACGCATGGTCTTCTGGTCGCTGCCCGGAGCTCGTCCGAGGCCAAGGTCGATGCGTCCGGGATACAGGGACTCGAGCGTGCCGAACTGTTCGGCGATGGTCAGCGGCGCATGGTTGGGCAGCATGATCCCGCCTGCGCCTAGCCGGATCGTGGAGGTGTTCGCTCCGATGAAGGAAATCAGCACACTCGTTGCCGAGGAGGCGATGGTGGGCATGTTGTGGTGCTCCGCGTACCAGACGCGGCGAAAGCCCAGCTTTTCAGCATGCTGGGCCAGGGACAGACTTTCCCGGAAGGAGTCTGCTGCAGTTCCGCCCGCTTCAATGGAGGCGAAGTCGAGGATGGAAAGCGGGTACGTCATGGAACGCTGGCCTTTCGTTGCACTGGGTGGGCTTAGCAGTACAACCGAATGACCCTCCGGCTTATTTCAGCCCCGGCGCGCCAGGTAGGCGGCCAGCCGGGAAAAGGACGAATTCCACCCCGTCTCGTGGCCGTCCCTGTCCCGGGTATCCGGAAAGGGGCCCTGTGCAAAGGACATCTGCGTCCCGCCGTCGTGCGGTTCCAGATCCACGGTAATCAGAGTGGTGTTGGACGCGGGTGTGCCGTCCGGCTGTTGCCATTGCTGGGTCATGGACAGGTGGTCCGGCGGGTCCAGCCGCTCCAGGGTCCCGCCCCACCACAGCTCATCTCCGGTGATGGTATTCACCATGCACGCCCGGTATTGCCCGCCTTCACGGCTGTCCATGCTGACCCGGTCCTCAGGGACGATGAACCCCTCCGGACCCCACCAGTCCGTGACATGGGCCAGGTTCGTCCACGCTTTGTACACGGCGTCCGGCTGGGCGCGGAAGGTGCGGACCATCCGCAGATAGATCCCCCGTGCGGAATCGGGCTGGGCTGGCGGGGTTGTCTTCTCTGGCTCCGGCTCCTGCTGCCGCTCCGGCTGCTCCATGGCGGGTCCTTTCCCCGGGGTTGCCGGTTTATTTGAGGCTCCGGTTCCAGTCTGCCGCCCGGCGGGCGGCTCTGGGTACGGGTCCCGCCTGTTTTACCTGCGCAGGAGTACGTTGGTCCGGACGGGAAGGAACTGCATGGAACGGCTGCGCATTGGGACCTCCGGGTGGACCTACAGTGACTGGCGGCATGAGCTGTATCCCTCCGGTGTGCCTGCCGCCAGGTGGCTGGAGTACTACGCCGGGCAGTTCGACACCGTGGAGCTCAACGGAAGTTTCTACCGGTGGCCCCGTGAGGAGGCCTTTGCCCGCTACCGGGACCGGCTGCCGGAGGGTTTCGAATTCTCCGTCAAGGCACCCCGCGGCCTGACGCATGCCCGCAAGCTGCGTGATCCGGAGGTCTGGATTGGCCGGATTCGCCGGTGCTGGGAGGCGCTGGGTTCCCGTGCCGGTGTGCTGCTGCTGCAGTTGCCGCCGGATTTCGAACGCGATGATGCCCGGCTGGATACAGTACTCGCCGCACTGCCCGATGCACTGCGGGTAGCCGTTGAATTCAGGCATCCCAGCTGGAACACCCCCGGGGTGTATGAGCTGCTCGCCCGGCACAACGCAGCGTACTGCGTGATGAGCGGCGCCCAGCTGCCCTGCATCCTCGAAGCAACGGCGGACTTTGTCTATGTCCGCCTGCACGGGCCTGACCAGCACACGCTCTACGCAGGGTCCTACCCGGATCAGGACCTCCAGTGGTGGGCGGAACGGATCCGGGAATGGCTGGCCGGCGGCCGCGGCGTCTACGCCTACTTCAACAACGACGGCGGCGGAGCAGCGGTGCACAACGCCCGCCGGCTGCGGGAGCTGCTGGAATAAGGGACGCACCCAGGACAAAACAGAGGCGCCGCGGTCTGTCCCGCGGCGCCTCTGCGCTTATCCCTGGCGGCTGTCCCGCTACCGGGCCGCCAGCATCTTGGCCCGGCGGTGGGCCAGAACCTGGCCGCCAATAACCACCAGCAGGGAAATGATGAACATGGCCGAGCCAATCACGTTGGCCTGCGCCGGAATGCCCCGGGTCGCTGCAACGTAAATGAACTTCGGGAACGTATCCAGGTTGCCGGAGTTGAAGTTGGTGATGATGAAGTCGTCAAAGCTCATCGCGAAGGCAAGCAGTGCAGCCGCCACGATGCCGGGCAGCAGCAGCGGGAAGGTGACCCGCCAGAAGGCCTGGATCGGTGACGCGTAGAGATCTCCGGCCGCTTCCTCAAGCTTCGGATCGAGGCTCGCCACACGAGCCTTGACGGTCACCACCACAAAGGAAATACAGAAGATGGAGTGGGCGATGATCACGGTACCCATGCCCAGCTCGGCACCGATGTTCAGGAACTGTGCCAGGAGCGAAGCACCGAGTACCACCTCGGGAGTGGCCAGCGGCAGGAAGATCAGCATGTTTGCGGTCGCGTTGAACTTGAACCGGTAGCGGACCAGCCCGACGGCGATCGCAGTGCCCAGCGCCGTCGAAATCAGCGTTGCTGCCAGCCCCACCTGCAGGCTGTTGCCCAGTGCCTCGCAGACACCGGGTGCGCCGCAGGGGTTCTTCCAGTTGTCCAGCGTGAAGCCGCGCCAGGAAAGGTTGGTGCGTCCGGCGTCGTTGAAGGAAAACGCGAAGACGTAAACGATCGGAACCAGGAGGAACAGGAATGCCAGTCCCCCGAACACCGGCACAAGCCAGCGGCCTAGTTTTTGTTTCATGGTTGGTTCCTTACATCAGTTCTTTGGTGCCAAAACGCCGCACGTACAGGATCACCAGGAACAGGATCGCCAGCATCAGCAGGAAGGACAGGGCCGAGGCGCCCGGGTAGTCCACCACGCGGAAGAACCGGGAGTCGATGACCTGGCCGATCATGGTGGTGTTCTGGTTGTTGCCCAGCAGCGCCGCGTTCACATAGTCGCCGGTGGCGGGGATGAACGTCAGCAGGGTTCCTGCCATCACACCCGGCAGGGACAGCGGGAAGGTGATCTTGCGGAACGTGGTGAAACCGTTCGCGTACAGATCCCCGCCGGCTTCAATGAGCCGGGTATCCAGGCGTTCCAGGTTCGCGTAGATCGGCAGTGTCATAAACGGCAGGAAGTTGTAAGTCAGGCCACAGATCACGGCGAACGCCGTAGCGGTGAGCCTGCCGTCCTCCGGCAGCAGGGAAACCGCGCGGAGCACGGAGACCACGGGGCCCTCATCCGCCAGGATCTGCTTCCAGGCCTGGGTGCGCAGGATGAAGCTGGTGAAGAACGGCGCGATGATAAGGACCAGCAGGATGCCCTTGAGCAGCTTGCGTTCCCGCAGCCGCACGGCCACCATGTAGGCCATCGGATAGCCGATGGCCAGCGCGGCGACCGTGGCGATCAGCGCGAACCCGAAGGAACGGAGCACGGCCGGCCAGTAGTTCTGCAGGACCACCACATAGTTGCCGAACTCAAGCGCCGGAACGAACTGCCCGACGTCGGCCCCTTCCGGCTTGATGTACAGCGAGGTGGCCAGCAGGGACAGCACCGGCATGGCGAAGAAGAGCAGCAGGAAGATGAACCCGGGCAGGATCAGCAGGTAGCCGATCCGTCCGCGGCGCTTGCTGGCTTCCTCCTCCGCAGCGCTCGGCCCCGCGCCGGCGGCCTTGCCGGTGGTGAGGAGCGCCATTAGAGGCCGTCCTCTCCGGCGCCGGCCTCCCGGTCCTCGCTTCCGCTGAGGCCAAAGGCGTGTTCGGGATCCCAGGTCAGACGCACCCGGTCACCGTCGTGGAAGAGGGCTCCGCCGTGGTTCTGGGAAAACACGCCAACGGTGCCAATGCCCTCGGCGTCCACAAGGTATTCGGTGCTGGCCCCGGTGAAGGACGCATCGAGAACCACGCCGCGGATCGAACCGGGTGCGGCAGCCGCCGTGTCAGCTTCCATCCGCAGCTTCTCGGGGCGGATGCCTATGAGGATCCTGCCCGTATGGTCCGTTGCGCGGTCCTTGAGCAGGGTCAGGGAGTTGCCCGCGACGTCGATCTGCAGGTACTGCCCCGCGTCACCGGTAACCGTGGCAGGCATGAGGTTGGACTTGCCCAGGAAGTTCGCGACAAAAGCGGTTCGCGGAAGTTCGTACAGTTCCTGCGGCGGGCCCATCTGCTCTACCTGGCCGTGGTTCATCACGGCCACGGTGTCCGCCATGGTCATGGCTTCTTCCTGGTCGTGGGTGACGTGGACGAAGGTCAGGCCGACTTCGGTCTGGATCTTCTTCAGTTCAACCTGCATCTGGCGGCGCAGCTTCATGTCCAGCGCGCCGAGCGGCTCGTCCAGGAGCAGTACGGCGGGCCGGTTGACGACGGCGCGGGCGAGGGCAACGCGCTGCTGCTGACCGCCGGAAAGCTGCGTCGGACGCCTCGAGCCCAGGTGGGCCAGTTCCACCAGTTCAAGGGCGGCCTTGGCCTGGGCTTCGGCGTCGCGGATCTTGCGGCGCTTGAGCCCGAAGGCCACGTTGTCCAGCACGCTCATGTGCGGAAACAGTGCGTAGTTCTGGAAGACGGTGTTGACCGGCCGCTGGTACGGGCTGGTGCCGGTGATGTCCTTGCCGCCGATGGAGATGGTGCCGGCTGTGGGCTGTTCCAGGCCGGCGATCATCCGCAGGGTGGTGGTCTTGCCGCAGCCTGAAGGTCCCAGCAGCGCGAAGAAGGAGCCGGACGGGATAACCAGGTCCAGGTTGTCCACAGCCGTGAACTCGGTGAAGCGCTTGGTGACTGCGGACAGAACGAGGTCCGCACCGGTGCCCGGAGCCGCAGCTCCGGAGTTCCGGGAAAGTTCGGTGGTGCTCATGTATCAGTTTCCGATCGCGGTCTGGAAGCGGTCGCTAAAGTCGGTTTCCTCATCGGCGCTGAGGGTACGGACCACGTGGGCGTTGGCGAGGACCTCATCGGTCGGGAAGATCAGCTCGTTGTCCACCAGTTCGGGATCGATGGACTCCATAGCCTCGCGGGCGCCTTCGACCGGGCAGATGTAGTTGACGTAGGCGGCAACGGTGGCGGCGTTGACCGGGTCGTAGTAGTAGTCCATGAGCTTCTCGGCGTTGGTCTTGTGCGTGGCGCCGATGGGCACGAGCAGGTTGTCCGACCACAGGGTTCCGCCGGCCTCCGGGATGGCGAACTCCCATTTGTCGCCTTCCTCGAAGTTCAGCTGGGTGATATCCCCGGACCAGCCGATGACGGCGAGGGCGTCACCGGAGATGAGGTCCTCCTTGTAGGAGTTGCCCTTGACCTGTCGGATCTGGCCGTCGGCGATCTGCTTGGACAGGACGTCCAGGGCGTTTTCAAACTCGTCCTCGCCCCAGTCGCCGCTGATGTCCACGCCCTGGTCCAGCATGAGCAGGCCCATGGTGTCCCGCATTTCATCCAGGACTTCCACACGGCCCTTGAGCTCGGGCTGCCAGAGATCCGAAACGGACTTGAGCCCCTGCGGGAAGGCCTCCTTGTTCCAGGCGATGCCGGCGAAACCGGACTGCCAGGTCAGGGAGTGCTTTCGTCCCGGGTCAAAGTCCACGTTCTTCAGGGATTCGAGCAGGTTCTTGGAGTTGGGGATGTTCGCCAGATCCAGTTCCTGGGTGTAGCCCAGGCGGATCAGGCGGGCTGCCATCCAGTCGGTCAGGGTAACAATGTCCTGGCCGATGTCCTGGCCGGAGGAAAGCTGGCCCTGGACCTTGCCGAAGTAGGTGTCGTTGCCGTCCACATCCTCGGAGTAGTTCGCCTTGATGCCGGTGGCTTCGCTGAACGCCTCCAGCGAAGGGTAGGTCCGGGTCGAGTCGTCGTAATCCAGGTAGAGGGTCCAGTTGGCCCAGTTCACGATCTTGTCCGTGTCCGACACGTCTGCCGCCGGGCTGGGCTTGGATGAGGCCCCGCCTCCGGTTCCGCCGCCCGTGCCGCAAGCCGCGAGCATGCCGGCAAGTGAGAGCCCGCCGGCCCCCATAAGCAGCTTCCGCCGGGAGAGCTGGGCGTTGACGATGCTCCGTAGCATCGGATCATTCACGGGGCGCTTCGACATATGGGGGCTCCTTGCTGGCACTGCTTACACTGCGGACGGGTGTTGATGATTGATAGTGCCAGACCGAAATCCGTTGCGACAAGGTTTTCGTTGTAAAAGTTTTGTTACACAACGGTTTCCAAATGAATATGACAAAGATCAGCACGCTTTCCGTTCCCAAAAGCCTTGATTTCGCACGAAATAAAAGATTGAATTGCTAGCACTCACGCAGTCTGGTCACTCGAATCCGCATCTGGAGGTTGCCCAAACCATGGAATCCGCTCCTGGGAACCATTCCGTCGACGACACCTCCAAGGCGATCATTGAGCAGCTTCAGGAGGACGGACGCCGCTCCTACGCCGCGATCGGAAAGGCCGTTGGCCTGTCCGAAGCAGCAGTCCGGCAGCGGGTCCAAAAACTGACAGACAGCGGCGTCATGCAGATCGTCGCGGTGACCGATCCCCTGCAGCTGGGCTTCCCCCGGCAGGCGATGCTCGGTATCCGCGTGAGCGATGACGTCCTGGCGGTGGCCGACCGGATCTCAGCCATAGATCAGGTTGACTACTGCGTTGTCACTGCCGGCTCGTTCGATCTGCTGGCCGAAGTGGTGTGTGAAAACGACCAGGACCTGATGCTGCTGGTCAACCGGTTCCGCAGCATCCCGGGCGTTTCAACCACCGAAACCTTTATGTACCTCTCCCTGCGCAAGCAGGCCTACAACTGGGGCACCAGATGACCGAAACAACTGTCCAGCCTTCCTCAACCACACCCCGCGGAACGGACCGCCAGCAGGCAGCACGCGACCACCTGTGGATGCACATGGCCCGCCACTCCGGAGCGGCCGCCGGTGGAAATGTACCGATTATTACGCGCGGCAAGGGCCACCACATCTATGACGACCGCGGCCATGAACTGATCGACGGCCTGGCCGGGCTGTTCACCGTGCAGGTTGGCCACGGCCGCGAAGAACTGGCCGAGGCTGCCGCACGCCAGGCCCGCGAACTGAGCTTCATGCCGCTGTGGTCCTACGCCCATCCCCCGGCCATCGACCTGGCCGAGCGCCTCGCGGCCGAGGCACCCGGCGACCTGAACCGTGTCTTCTTCACCAGCGGCGGCGGCGACTCCGTGGAATCCGCGTGGAAGCTGGCCAAGCAGTATTTCAAGCTGACCGGCCGGCCGACGAAGCACAAGGTCATCTCCCGCGCCGTCGCCTATCACGGCACTCCCCAGGGCGCCCTGTCCATCACCGGCATTCCGGACATGAAGTCCGCCTTCGAACCCCTGGTCCCCGGTGCCTTCCGTGTGCCCAACACCAACCAGTACCGCGCACCGGAAGGCCTGGAAGACCCCGAGGCCTTCGGCCGCTGGGCCGCTGACCGCATCGGCGAAGCCATTGAGTTCGAGGGACCGGACACGGTTGCCGCAGTCTTCCTCGAGCCGGTGCAGAACTCCGGCGGCTGCTTCCCGCCGCCCCCCGGGTACTTCAAGCGCGTGCGGGAAATCTGCGACCAGTACGACGTCCTGCTGGTCTCGGACGAGACGATCTGTGCCTTTGGCCGCGTCGGTTCGATGTTCGCCTCGACAGACTTCGACTACGTTCCGGACATCATCACCTGCGCCAAGGGCATCACCAGCGGCTATGCACCGCTGGGCGCAATGATCGCCTCGGACCGCCTGTTCGAACCGTTCACCAAGGGCGACACCACGTTCTACCACGGCTACACCTTCGGCGGGCACCCGGTCTCCGCCGCCGTCGCCATGGCGAACCTGGACATTTTCGAGGCCGAAGACCTCAACAACCGCGTGAAGACCAACGCACCTGCCTTCCGCGCCACGCTGGAGAAACTGAAGGACCTTCCGATCGTGGGCGATGTCCGCGGCGAGGGCTACTTCTACGGAATCGAACTCGTCAAGGACAAGGCAACCAAGGAAACCTTCTCCGCCGATGAGTCCGAGCGTCTGCTGCGCGGCTACATTTCAACCGCCCTTTACGACGCCGGCCTCTACTGCCGTGCCGACGACCGCGGCGACCCCGTCATCCAGCTCGCTCCGCCGCTGACCATCGGCCAGCCGGAGTTCGACCAGATCGAGTCGATCCTCCGATCCGTCCTGACGGAAGGGCTGAACCACCTCTGATGAGCATCTCCACAGCCCCGGTAAACGGAAACGTTTCCTTCTGGTACGCGGACACCGGCCTCCCGGATCCTCGTCCCGGCCTGGACGGGAACCGCGAGGCGGACGTCGCCGTCGTGGGAGCCGGCTACACGGGGCTGTGGACCGCTTACTACCTGAAGAAAGCCCGCCCCGATCTGTCCGTGGTGGTGCTTGAATCCAGGTTCGCTGGTTTTGGAGCCTCCGGCCGCAACGGCGGCTGGCTGACCAACTCGATTACCGGCGGGCGCGGCCAGTACGTGAAATCCCACGGCCGCGCCGTCGTCGGGCGGTTCCAGGAACTGCTCAACGAAACCGTGGATGAGGTCATCTCGGCTGCCGCTGCTGAGGGCATCGACGCAGCGGTGGCCAAGGGCGGGGAACTGAACGTTGCCCGCAACGAGGCGCAGCTGGGCCGGCTGCGTGCGTGGGCGGAGGAGGAAGCTGTCTGGCCGGAAGCCGGAACACGCCTTCTTGACGCTGCCGAAACCGCCGAACGGGTCCAGGTTGCCGGCGCGCTGGGCAGCCTGCACCACCCGCACTGTGCCCGTATCCAGCCTGCCCGTCTGGTGCGCGGTCTCGCTGCCGCCGTCGAACGCCTTGGCGTTCCCATTTACGAGGGCACCACTGTGACGGACATCCAGCCCGGACGCGCCGTCGCCGACCGCGGAACCGTCAGCGCGAAGTACGTGCTGCGCGCCACCGAGGGCTTCACCGCCAATCTTCGCGGCCACCACCGGGAATGGCTGCCGATGAACTCCTCGATGATCGCCACCGAGCCGCTTCCGGACTCGGTCTGGCAGCAGATCGGCTGGGATTCCATGGACACCGTGGCGGACATGGCACACGCCTATATGTATGCCCAGCGCACTGCGGACGGCCGTATCGCCCTGGGCGGCCGCGGTGTGCCCTACCGTTTCGGTTCCCGCACGGATACCGACGGCGCCACGCAGCCGGAGACTGTTGCCAGCCTTACTGCCCTGCTGCAGGACATGTTCCCGGCAGCCGCGGAAGCGCGGATCGAGCACGCGTGGGCCGGGGTCCTGGGGGTTCCTCGGGACTGGAAAGCCACCGTGGGACTGGATCCCAAGACCGGCCTGGGCTGGGCCGGCGGCTACGTCGGCACCGGAGTCACGGCCACGAACCTCGCGGCCCGTACCCTGCGGGACCTCATTCTGGACCCGAGCAGTGAACTCACCCGGATGCCGTGGGTGAACCGCAAGGTCCGGCGCTGGGAACCCGAGCCGCTGCGCTGGATTGCGGTGAAGGCCATGTATGCGGCCTACTACGCTGCGGACCGTGCCGAACGCAACGGACGAAGCACGACGTCGCCCATCGCCAAGGCTGCGGACCTGGTTTCGGGGCGGTAGCGGCCGAGCGAAAGCGCGGGCCGGCTTGTAGTCGGCCCGCGGGGCGGATTCCCACGCACTGTGACACCTGGGCATCTCTGGGGCCACAACCGTCACAGCCGCAACGACGGCTGGGAAACCGTGCCGCCCGCAAGCGGTCCACCGGTCCGCCACAGCCGGCCCGACTGGCGGCCAAGTGCTCTAAGTGTTCTTAAGCTCGATCTCCACGAAGGCGAACTCGGTATCCGTCTTGTTGATGACGTTGTGCTCGCTGCCAGACTCGCGGTCGTAGGACTCCCCCACCACCAGGTCACGGGTTGCCTGACCGTCCGCAGTTTCGTAGCTCATGTGTCCGGCGACAGTCGGAACCACGACGTAGTCCAGCTCGTGCCGGTGCCAGCCGGTCTGGGTACCGGGCGGGAAGCGCCACTCGGTGACGCGAACAAGATCATTGTCGATCTGGACGGACGCAACGGCCTGCCCGTAGTCAAGCGATGATGAGGTCATGCGTTGAACCTACCTTGGCCGGTACCGTGACGGGACCGGTCTGCCTTTTGTTACCGTGACGGGTTCCGCCGGATGGGATCCGCCGGTTGGCTTCCGCCGTACGCCTTCCACGGGTTCCGCCGGACAGCTTCCGCCAGACACCTTCGTTCGCCCGCAAACCGGCAGCCCGCCTCAGCCTCCCGCAGTAAGGGACTGCAGCTGGCGCAGCAGCACAGCCACGTGCAGGGACGTACGGGACTCCGGATCATCCAGCGAGACACCCAGCCGGGACTCCAGCTTCTGCAGCCGGGCATAGAGCGTGGGACGGCTCAGGTACCCGCTGCGGGCCAGAGCGGTCTTGTTGCCTCCGCACTCCAGGAAACGCTCCAGCAGAGCCAGGTCCGGTGCCTCGATCCCCCGCAGTTCCGCTTCGGCAAAGGAAACAGCCCGGGGGTCCTCGCGCAGCAGCGCCAGCAGGCCGCGCAGCCGCACATCCGCGGAACGGTAATACCTGCTGGCCCCTGCGGCGAGAGTTCCTGCCGTCTGGGCAACATGCGCCGCCTCGTCCAGTCCGGCAGCGGCGTCGGGCAGGCGGGATCGGGCCCGGCCAACACCGGCGGTCCAGCGCAGCTCCCCCGGCGAAGTCCGCGCCGCAAGGTCCCCGCAGATCCGCTCCAGGAGGCTGTCTTCCAGCATCCGGGCCGGAAGTGCCAGCAGCACGGCCACCTGCCCGGTCTGCAGGGCGGCCGCGAGCGCACTGTTCCGGGTGGCGGCAAGGACGGCGTCGAGCATTTCCAGCAGCGCGCGTTCCTTACGCTGCATGGACATGGGATCCTTGCCCGAACCCGGGTCCAGGTGCAGGACCAGCGGCAGGTACGCCGGCGACGGCTTCAGCCCCAGCGCAGATGCCCGGGTAAGCGCCTCCTCGTCATCCTGTGCCCGGGATCCGCGCAGCTCATGGATCAGTCCGGCCTGCGCCTGATGGGCCAGGCCCGCCTGGTCCCGTTCGGCCAACCGGTTGATGGACAGTGCCTGTCCGGCACGTTCGAGCACCATTGCGGCCTCCGCAGCCGCAGCGGGTCCCTCCGGGGCATCGGGAAGGACAAGCCTGCCCCACTGTGTGCTGCCCAGGCCCACCGGGGTCTGCAGCCAGCCTTCGTCACCTGCCACCCTGGTTTCCCGGTAGCCGTGCACGGCCCGGGAACGGCTGCGCCAGTCCCGCAACAGGTCCTGCGCGGGCAGTCCGGCCGCAGCGAACGCCACCACCAGGTGGGAGCTGTCCTCCAGCACCACCGGGGCGTTCAGCAGCGCAGCAGTGCGGTCCACAATTTCCTGCACCCCGGCGCTTTCCAGGCTCAGCATGGTGAAAACTTCGTGTACTTCCCGGGCCTTTTCCACCTGCTCCAGCTGGCCGGCAACAATCCTGCGGTGCACCACCTCAGTGACTTCCACAAACCGGACGGTCCGGTGCAGCCGGATGACGGGCAGCCCGGGCATTCCGTTCTCCAGCGCTGCCTGCGCGCCGGCGGCCAGCGCAGCGGCGGCCTTCGGACGGTCTGCCGGGATCTCCACCACGACGCCGGCAACCCCGGCAGCCTGCAGACCGCCAAGATACTCGGCCGCCTGCTCAGCTGATTCTCCGAAGGCCAGGCCCGTGGTCAGCACCAGTTCCCCACCCTCCAGCAGGTCCGCCAGACTGCGCAGTTCAGCGATGTGCACCCAGCGCACGGGCACATCCAGCCCGCCGTTGCCGGTGAGGATTTCGGGCTCGCCCGCGCGGACGACGTCGAGGTCCAGAAGGGTACGCAGCTGCAGGCTCATGCTGGGAGTCTAGGCATACAGCAATCCGCAGCACTGACAGTTCGTAAAGATTTCTGAATATTTCCTGACAGGTTGGCAATGTTCACCGGTCAGCGGCCCGGGCTTAGATGGTGTTCAGAACCACCATCTAAGCCAAGGAGCAAACGTGCAGACCACGCAGCACTGGATCAACGGCGCCTTCACGGCACCGGCAGACACCCGCCTCGCCGACGTGACCAACCCGGCCACCGGCAAGACCACCTCGCAGGTTGCCCTGGCCAGTGAGGAAACCGTCAACGAAGCCGTTGCAGCCGCAGCTGCCGCCTTCCCGGCGTGGCGTGACACCTCCCTGGCCCGCCGGGTGCAGATCCTCTTCAACTTCCGCGAGCTGCTCAACGCCCGCAAGCCCGAACTGGCTGCCATCATCACGGCCGAGCACGGCAAGGTCCTCGACGACGCACTCGGCGAAATCAGCCGCGGCCAGGAAGTCGTCGAGTTCGCCTGCGGCATTCCGCACCTGCTCAAGGGCGGCTTCACCGAGAACGCCTCCACCAAGGTTGACGTCCACTCGATCCGCCAGCCCGTTGGCCCCGCAGCCATCATCAGCCCCTTCAACTTCCCGGCCATGGTGCCCATGTGGTTCTTCCCCGTTGCCATCGCCACCGGCAACACCGTGGTGGTCAAGCCGAGCGAAAAGGACCCCACTGCGGTCAACTGGATTGCCGAACTGTGGAAGGAAGCCGGCCTGCCGGACGGCGTCTTCAACGTGGTCCACGGTGACAAGGTTGCCGTGGACACCCTGCTGCACCACCCGGACATCAAATCCGTCTCCTTCGTGGGCTCCACGCCCATTGCGCAGTACGTCTACCGTGAAGGCACCGCCAGCGGCAAGCGCGTCCAGGCCCTGGGCGGCGCCAAGAACCACATGATTGTCCTGCCCGACGCCGATCTGGACCTGGCTGCCGACGCCGCGGTCAACGCCGGCTTCGGTTCCGCCGGCGAGCGCTGCATGGCGATCTCCGCGCTGGTCGCCGTCGGCCCCATCGGCGATGAACTCGTCGCCAAGATTGCCGAGCGCACCCGCACCCTGCGCATCGGCGACGGCCTGCGCGGCACCGATATGGGCCCGCTGGTCACGTCCGCCCACCGTGACAAGGTGGCGGGCTACGTCGACGCCGGCGAAGCAGCCGGCGCCACCGTTGTCCTGGACGGCCGCAAGGTGGAAGCGGACGCGGACGGTGAAGGCTTCTTCCTCGGCCCGACCCTGTTCGACCACGTGACCCCGGACATGTCCATCTACACCGACGAAATCTTTGGCCCGGTGCTCTCCGTAGTCCGCGCCGAAAGCTACGACGAGGCACTCGCCCTCATCAACGCCAACCAGTACGGCAACGGCACCGCGATCTTCACCAACGACGGCGGCGCAGCCCGCCGCTTCCAGAACGAAGTCCAGGTGGGCATGGTGGGCATCAACGTGCCAATTCCCGTCCCCATGGCGTACTACTCCTTCGGCGGCTGGAAGAACTCGCTCTTCGGCGACTCCCACGCCCACGGCACCGAGGGCGTGCACTTCTTCACCCGCGGCAAGGTTGTCACCACCCGCTGGCTCGACCCCAGCCACGGTGGCCTGAACCTCGGCTTCCCGCAGAACGCCTAGGCCTACGGAAGGATTCGATCATGAGCACAACCGCCGAAACCGCAGTTACCGAAGAGGAACTGGCCGCAGGACGCCGCGCCTATGAGCTGGACCGCAAGCATGTCTTCCACTCCTGGTCCGCACAGAAGCAGATCAACCCGATGACCGTCACCCGGGCCGAGGGCTCCTATGTGTGGGACGGAGAGGGCCGGAAGCTGCTGGACTTCTCCTCCCAGCTGGTCAACACCAACATTGGCCACCAGCACCCCAAGGTGGTGGCGGCTATCCAGGAGCAGGCCGGGAAGCTGTGCACCGTTGCCCCGCAGTACGTCAACGATGCCCGGTCCGAAGCGGCACGCCTGGTCTCCGAGCTGACCCCGGGGAACCTGGACACCGTGTTCTTTACCAACGGCGGCGCCGATGCCATTGAGCACGCCATCCGCATGGCACGCCTGCACACCGGGCGCTACAAGGTTCTCTCCGCCTACCGCTCCTACCACGGCGGCACATCGCTGGCAGTGAACGTCACGGGTGACCCGCGCCGTATCCCCAACGACTACGGCACCGCCGGAACCGTCCACTTCCACATTCCGTTCCTGTACCGCAGCCAGTTCCACGCAACGACGCAGGAAGAGGAAGTCCAGCGGGCACTGGACCACCTGGAACAGCTCATCCTGCTCGAGGGTCCGGGCGCATTTGCTGCCCTGGTGCTGGAGTCCATCCCGGGAACCGCCGGCATCATGGTTCCCCCGCCGGGCTACCTCGCCGGCGTCCGGGAGCTGACCCGCAAGTACGGAATCGTGTTCATTGCCGACGAGGTCATGGCCGGCTTCGGCCGGTCCGGCAAGTGGTTCGCGGTGGAACATGCCGACGGCGTCGAGCCGGACCTGCTCACCTTCGCCAAGGGCGTGAACTCCGGCTACGTCCCGCTGGGCGGCGTGGCCATCTCCGATGAGATCGCCGGCACGTTCGCGAACTCCCCGTACCCGGGCGGCCTGACCTACTCCGGCCACCCGCTGGCCTGTGCAGCGGCCGTCGCCACCATCAACGCGATGCGCGAAGAAGGCATGGTGGAGAACGTCGCTAACCTCGGCGAGACGGTCTTCGGACCGGGCCTGGCAGAGCTGGCACAGAAGCACGCTTCCGTGGGCGAGGTCCGCGGAACCGGTGCGTTCTGGGCCATCGAGTTCGTCAAAAACCGCGAAACCCGTGAACCGCTTGCACCGTACGGCGGTTCCAGCCCGGCGATGAATGATCTCATTGCCGCCTGCAAGGAACGCGGACTTCTTCCGTTCGCAAACTTCAACCGCATCCACGTGGTGCCGCCGCTGAACATCACCGAGGAAGACGCCCGGACCGGCCTGGGCATCCTTGATGAGGTCATGGCGATCGCGGACGGCTACACGGAGTAGCCCGACGCCGGCGGCAGCTTTCCAGCGGCGGGACCCTGCATGGTCCCGCCGCTGGAACGCCCGGTTGGAAGGGCCGGCTGGAAAGCCCGGTGCCGAGGAGCTTTAACGCAGCAGTAACAACGGGAACCGGCCTCGCCAAAGCGGTGCTAGAACAGTTCGAAAATGGCGGCGTTTCGCGCGCGTAAACATTTTCATCAACTTTCTCCCCACCGTTGACAAGCCTGCTGGCCTCCCGTTTTATAAGAACAGTCTTGACCAATGAATGGCATTCATTTATGTGCCGGGTCCGGAACAGCGCTGGGCTGATTCCGATTTTCGACCAAAGCATGGCCAAAGTGGAATAACGAGGTTTTTGTGCCACAGTACGAATGGATTTTCCATTCCGGAGCGGTCTTTAACGGCCACCGGCTGGTTCCCGGAGCCACCGCAGTGGCCGTATCCGACGGCGTCGTCTCAGCCATCGGAACCGATGCGGAGCTGCACGCCCTTGCCGGGCCCTCAACTCAGACCGTTGATCTGGCCGGTCGGCTGATCACCCCCGGCTTCACAGATGCCCACATCCACGCCGCCTACGCGGGGGTAGAACGCCTGGGCTGTGACCTGGCTGAGCTCAGCGGCGCCGACGCCTGCCTGGAACGGATCGCAGACCACGGCCGGCGCCCCGCCGCGGCGGACAACCCCGCAGGCTGGGTCACCGGCGGCGGGTGGTACAAGGGCGACTTTCCCGGCGGCTACCCGGACCGGCACACGCTCGACGCCGTCGTGCCCCACCGCCCGGTGTACCTGATCAACCGCGACCATCACAGCGCGTGGGTAAACACGCGCGCCCTGGAGCTGGCCGGCATTGACGCTTCAACCCCGGATCCCGCTGACGGCCGGATTGAACGGGATCCGGACGGATTCCCCTCCGGCACCCTGCATGAAGGTGCCATGGACCTGGTGGCACGTGTGCTGCCGCCGGTCACGGACCAGCTGCTCGCGGACGGCATCCTCCATGCCCAGGAGCACCTGTTCTCCGTAGGCGTCACCGGCTGGCAGGAGGCCATCCTGGGCAGCTACGGCGGTTACCCGGATGCCTCCGCGGCGTACCGTGCCCTGGCGGCCGGCGGCCGGCTCAAGGCACGCGCCACCGGTGCGCTCTGGGTCCCGAGGGAGACCACCGTGGACACGATTCCGGACCTGGTCCAGTCCTTCACGGAACGCCGCCGGGCGAACGCAGCCGCCGGCTTCAGCACCGTCAGCGCCAAAATCATGGTGGACGGCGTGCCGGAAAACTACACCGCCGCCATGCTGGACCCGTACCTGCGGCCGTGCGCGTGCGCCGGTGACACTGCCCCGGAGGAGCGCGGCCTGCTCTACCTCTCCCCCGACGTCCTGACCGCGGTTTCCGCCGCCCTGGATACGGCCGGGTTCGACCTGCACATGCACGTCATCGGCGACCGGGCAGTGCGTACCGGGCTCGACGCCGTGGCAGCGGCCCGCGCCGCCAACCCGGGTTCCGCGGGCCGGCACCACATGGCCCACCTGCAGATCATCCATCCGGGCGACGTCGCACGGTTCGCCGAACTCGATGTTACAGTCAACGCCCAGGCGCTGTGGGCCTGCAACGATGACCAGATGCGGGAACTGACCGTCCCTCTGCTCGGCGACGAACGCGCCGGCTGGCAGTATCCGTTTGCCGCGCTTCAGGCTTCCGGCGCCCGGCTGGCCATGGGCTCGGACTGGCCCGTCTCCTCCCCCGATCCCTGGCAGGCCATCCACGTTGCCGTGAACCGGGCACACCCTGACTATCCCGGAGCCCCTGCGCTGCTGCCGGACCAGGCACTCACCCTGCAAAGCGCCCTTGCTGCCTATACCTCCGGTTCCGCCTGGCTCAACCGTGCCCGCGGCGGAACCCTGGCCCCGGGCGAACCCGCCGACCTGGTGGTTCACTCGGCCAACCCCTTCGAGCTGGCTCCCGCCGATCTCTCTGCCATGCAGAGCGACGTTGTGCTGGTGGCCGGCGAGCCCGTCTTTTCCCGTTCCAGCGCCGGTACCGGCGCCGCTCTGCTTTCGAGGACCGCCCCATGATGACCGTGTATGAGCTCGCCGAGTCCCGGTACGGCCGGCCGCGCGCTGCCAAAGCCCTTGCCGGGGCCTCCCGCCAGGCGTACTGGCTCGACGACCCGGACCGGCCCGAAGCCCTGCCTGCCCTCAGCGCAGACACCACCGCGGACCTCGCCGTCGTCGGCGGCGGGTACTCCGGTCTCTGGACCGCGCTGATGGCCAAAGAGCGGGATCCGAACCGGCGCGTGGTGCTGCTGGAAGGCTCCCGGATTGCCTGGGCAGCCTCCGGCCGCAACGGCGGTTTCTGCGAAGCGTCCCTCACCCACGGCGAATCCAACGGCCAGAAGCACCTCCCGGACGAAGCCGAGCAACTGGACCGGCTGGGACGGGAGAATCTGCGGGAGATCGCTGAGACCGTCCAGCGGTACGGCATCGACTGCGGTTTTGAGCTGACCGGAAGCCTGTCCGTAGCCACGGAGGCGCACCAGGTGGACTGGCTGGCCGAAGAAGCAGAGGCGGACAACCCGGACCTGGTGTTCCTGGACCGGGACGCAGTGCGCAAGGAAGTCGATTCCCCGCTCTACCTCGCCGGGCTCTGGGACCGGACCAGCACCGCACTGGTTAACCCGGCCCGGCTCGCCTGGGGCCTGCAGCGCGCCGCCCTGGCCGCCGGCGTCGAAATCTACGAGAACACCCCGGTGCGGGACCTGGAAAACGCCGGCCGGAAGGTCCGTGTCCTGGCAGACGGCGGAACCGTCACCGCGGACCGCGTGGCGCTGGCCACCAACGTGTTCCCGTCCCTGCTTAAGCGCACCCGCCTGTTCACCGTGCCGGTCTACGACTATGCGCTGATGACCGAGCCCCTGACTCCGGAGCAGCTCACCGCAATCGGCTGGCACAACCGGCAGGGCCTCAGCGACCTGAACAACCGGTTCCACTACTACCGGCTCACCACGGACCGCGACGGCGCAGCGCGCATCCTCTTCGGCGGCTACGACGCCGTGTACAACTACGGGCGCACCATGAAACCCGAATACGAGCACCGGCAGGAAACCTACGAGCGGCTCGCCGCGCACTTTGCCGCCACCTTCCCCCAGCTCGCGGACATCCGGTTCAGCCATGCCTGGGGCGGCGCGATTGACACCTGCAGCCGCTTCTTCGCCTTCTTCAGCACCGCCTACGGGGGCAAGGTCGCCTACTCCGCCGGTTACACCGGTCTGGGCGTAGGCGCCACCCGCTTCGGTGCCAACGTTCTGCTGGATCTGCTCTCCGGCGAGAAAACCGAACGAACGGAGCTTCAAATGGTCAAACGCAAACCCCTGCCCTTCCCGCCCGAACCCGTGGCCTGGCTGGGCGTGAAGATCACCACCGCAGCCATGGTCCGCGCGGACCGCCGGCAGGGCCGCCGCGGACCCTGGCTGAAGGCAATGGATGCCGTGGGAATGGGGTTCGATTCATGAGCACCCTCACCTCGCTGCCCGCCGGAACCGCAGTCCACCCGGATAACCTGGTCCTGGACCATACCCCCGTTCCCGCCGACGCCGTGGCTTCCGGCACCCCGGCCACCGGGTTGCACCCGCTGGGGACCTTTGGCGGAATCAACCTCGGGGTCTGGGAGATGACCGAGGGCGGGATGTTCGACACCGAAGCCGACGAAGTGTTCCTGGTCCTCTCCGGCAGTGCCACCGTCGAGTTCCTCGCGGAGGACGGCTCAACGGCGTCCACCGAGGCTCTGGCACCGCATACCCTCATGCGCCTGGCCGCAGGAACCCGCACCCGCTGGACCGTCACCGAGACACTGCGCAAGGTCTACCTGACCGCCTGATATTCGAGGCAGCTTCAGTTCAGCTTCCAGCCGCACCCACCACTTTCACGGAGTTAGAAATGCACCAGTTTTCCGAAGGACACCTCTTCATCAACGGCAGCTACCGGCAGGGCCGGGGCGAGGAAGCCAAGCGGATCAACCCGGCCACCGGGAACGTTGAGGAGACCATCCGCTACGCGGACGCAGCAGACGTGAACGACGCCGTCGCTGCCGCCAAGGCTGCCTTCGCCGGCTGGTCCCGCCGCACTCCGGGCGAGCGGTCTGATGCCATGCTGGCCCTGACTGCGGAACTGGACCGGCGCTCGGCCGAACTGGCTGAACTCGAAACCGCCCAGACCGGCAAGTCCATCCGCATGTCCACCGAATTCGATGTACCCGGCACCGTGGACAACGTCTCTTTCTTCGCCGGGGCCGCCCGCCAGCTGCACGGGCTCGCGGCCGGTGAATACGGTGCCGGCGGCACGTCGATGACCCGGCGCGAAGCTATCGGCGTGATCGGGTCCATTTCGCCGTGGAACTACCCGCTGCAGATGGCCGGCTGGAAGATCCTGCCCGCTATCGCCGCCGGCAACACGATTGTGCTCAAACCCAGCGAGCTCACCCCGGGCACGTCCCTGGTCTTCGCCGAGGCAGCCGCCGCAGCCGGGATCCCGGACGGCGTCATCAACATCGTCACCGGTTCCGGCCCCGTGGCAGGCGAAGCCCTGGTGACCCACCGGGACGTTGCCATGACCTCGTTCACCGGTTCCACCGCCGTGGGCCGCCGCATCATGGCCATGGCCGCGCAGACCGCCAAGCGCGTACATCTGGAACTCGGCGGCAAGGCGCCGTTCCTGGTCTTTGACGACGCCGACCTCGAAGCAGCCGCCCACGGTGCGGTGGCGGGGGCGATCATCAACGGCGGCCAGGACTGCACCGCAGCGACCCGCGCCTACATCCAGGCGCCCTTGTTCGAGGCCTTCACCGCGCGGGTCGCCGAACTGATGGACGCCGTCGTCGTAGGCGATCCCACCGATCCGGACACGGACCTCGGTTCCCTGATCAGCCACGTTCACCGGGACAAGGTGGCCGGGTTCGTGAACCGGGCCCGGGAATCGGGTGCCCAAATCCTGGCCGGCGGCTTTGCCCCGGGCGGTGACCTCGCAGCGGGTGCGTACTACCGCCCCACCCTGGTGGCAGGTGCCGCGCAGGATTCTGAAATTGTGCAGGATGAGATCTTCGGCCCGGTGCTCACGGCCCTGCCGTTCGACTCCGACGACGAAGGCATCGCCCTGGCCAATGACACCCCCTACGGACTGGCAGCATCCGCCTGGACCCGGGACCTCAACCGGTCCCTGCGCGCCAGCGAGGAGATTGCCGCCGGCTGTGTCTGGGTCAACGACCACATTCCGATCGTTTCCGAGATGCCGCACGGAGGCTACAAGGCCTCCGGGTTCGGCAAAGATATGTCCGTGTACTCCTTCGAGGAATACACCAACGTCAAGCACGTGATGATGAGCCGGGATGCCGCCGCCCACAAGGAATGGCAGGACACGGTCTTCAAGGAGCGCTGACCCGCCAGAAACAGCGCCGCCCGCCGCACCCCATTTTTCCGGAGGTTTCAGATGATAGAAATCACCCGTACCGGTGCGCTGCGCTCACCGGCGGCCGCCGTGCCGGACCAGCCCCGGCCCTCGCTGAGGGTTGGGGTGGTCCAGCACCGCTGGCAGCCGGATCCCGCGGCGCTGCGGGCCGAACTCAACGACGGGATTGCCCGGGCGGCGGACCAGGGAGCCGCAGCTGTGTTCCTGCCGGAGCTGACGCTCTCCCGCTATCCGGCGGATACCTTTCCTGACGGACCGGCCGCTGAGCTGGCGGAAGACCTCACCGGCGGGCCCACCTTCGCTTTCGCGGCGGAAGCCGCCCGACGGCACGATGTCTGCGTCCATGCCTCACTGTTTGAACGGGCCGACGCCGAAGACGGCCTGGGACTGAACACGGCCATCCTGGTCTCCCCCGAGGGGAAGCTGCTGGGACGCACTCGCAAGCTGCACATTCCGGAGTCCGAGGGATACCACGAGACGCACTACTTCTGGCCCGGCCCCGCCGCCGGCGATCCCTATCCGGTGCACGCCGTGGCGGAGCTCGACGGCGCCCGGCTGGGCCTGCCGACCTGCTGGGACCAGTGGTTCCCCGAGCTGGCACGGCTGTATTCCCTCGGCGGAGCGGAAGTCCTGGTATATCCCACGGCGATTGGTTCCGAACCGGATTTCCCGGACTTCGACACCCAGCCGCTGTGGCAGAAAGTGATTGTGGGCAACGCGATCGCCAACGGGCTGTTTATGGTGGTGCCCAACCGCTGGGGCAACGAAGGGAACCTGGCCTTCTACGGCTCGTCCTTCATCTGCGATCCGTACGGACGGATCCTGGTCCAGGCGCCGCGGGACGAATCCGCCGTACTGGTAGCGGACCTGGAACTGGACCAGCGTTCACACTGGCTGGAGCTCTTCCCGTTCCTTGAATCCCGCAGGCCTGAAACCTACGGTGCTCTCACACAGGTGCCCGCTGGCCCGCTGCAGCCGGAACCGAACCGGGCGGTCTCCTAGATTCCCAGCGAGGCGAGGTTCTGCTTCAGGGTCTCCGCCGAGTCCTGCAGCAGCTGCGTCTCCCGCTCATCCAGCGGCATCTCCAGCATCTTGTAGACCCCGCCGGAACCCACAATCGAGGGCAGGGACAGAGCGACGCCGGAGATTCCGTGCACACCGCGCAGCAGCGCCGAGACCGGAAGGACGGCGTTCTCGGCCTGGAAGACGGCCTCCACAATCCGTACGCCGGCCAGACCAATCGCGTAGTTCGTGGCGCCCTTGCCCTCGATCACCTTGTAGGCCGCGTTGACGACGTCGTCCGTGATGGAGGCCAGCACCTCATCCGTGAAGACCTGACGGCCGCTGATGGCCCATTCCCGGATCGGCACCGGACCGATGGTGGCGCTGGACCAGGCGGGGAATTCGCTGTCCCCGTGTTCACCGATGATGGTGGCGTGCACGCTGCTCATCAGGACGTGGGCCATCCGCGCCACGAGCAGGCGCAGCCGTGAGGTGTCCAGCACCGTGCCCGAGGAGAATATCCGGTTCGGCGGCAGGCCGGTGATTTTCTGCGCGGCGACGGTGAGGACGTCGCACGGGTTGGTGACCAGGATGTAGACGGCCTCGGGCGCGTGTTCCATCAGCGCCGGCATCAGGGATTCCATGATCCGCACATTGGCAGCCGCGAGGTCCAGCCTGCTCTGGCCCGGTTTCTGCCGGGCACCGGCAGTCACAACGATCACGTCCGCCCCCGCCACGGCTTCAATCCGCCCGCCGCCGGTTACGGTGTTGGCACCGGTGAACTGGGTGCCGTGGGAAAGATCCAGTGCCTCCGCCTCGGCCCGGGTGCCGTCAATGTCATAGATGACGATTTCCCGTGCCGCTTCCCGGATCAGCGCTGCGTAGGCCAGCGCCGTCCCGACGCTTCCCGCCCCGACGATCCCGAGTTTAGTGACTGGTCTGGTGGTGATGTTGGCCATGACGTAGAGCCCCGCTCACAGTAGGAGGATCCCCCTACACGGCACTATAGGTTCCCCTTCCCGGCGGCGGAACGCTTCCCCCACCAGGCCCCTGTTCAGCCCCCAAAACGGCGGAGGAAGGACTCCTTGGACCGCCGGATATGGGCGTGCATGAGCTGCTGCGCCTGTACCGCGCTTCCGGCGTCCACGGCCGCCAGGATGGGGCGGTGCTCCACCCAGGAATCCCGTCCACGGAACCCGACGTCGGAGGCGTAGAGCCATTCGATCTTGCCGGCGAGCTGGGCCAGCAGCGCCTGCAGGGAAGCGCTGTCCGCCAGTTCCGCGATGCCGGAGTGGAACGCCAGGTTCAGCTCCGGCAGGACGTCCAGCTCACCCTGGGCCGCAGCGGTATCTCCGGCGTCGAGGATCTCCCCGAGCCGCCGCCGGGCGGTCCACCAGCTGGGATCCGGTGTTCCGGCAGAGGCCTGCCGGGCGGCCCGCTCCGCCGCGCGCCGCGCCGTCGCGCCCTCCACAGCCATCCGGACGTCAAAGAGGTCTCCGGCTTCCCCGGGGTCCAGGCGGGCTACGCGGGATCCGGCGTAGCGGCGCGATTCCACGAAACCTTCGGCGGCCAGGGCCCGCAGCGCTTCGCGCACCGGAACCCGGGAGGACCCGTAGCGTGCCGCCAGGGCGGCCTCCGTGATTTTGGCCCCCGGAGCCAGCTCGCCGCGGATGATGTCCTGCCGGATCCGGGCCGTAATGGCCCGTTCGCCGCCGGATTCAGCGGCCGGCGGCATAGCCCTGTGCTCCGCGCGGGTTGGCGGCCGCCATCAGCACGCCGGTCCGGGGATCGCGTACCACGGCAGAGAGGCGTGCGAGCGACCACTCCCCTGACTTGGTCAGCACGTGGCCACGGTCGGCCAGGGCCTCGATGACTTCAGCGCCCAGCCGGTCTTCGACTACGGCTCCGCCCGGGGTCCAGGTGCGCGGCCAGAAGGAGCCGGGCAGTGAGGTGGTGTGGAAGGCCGGGGCGTCAATGGCCTGCTGCGGAGTGTAGCCGCCCACGATGGTGCGCAGCAGGTAGAGCAGCTGCCACTGGTCCTGCTGGTCCCCGCCGGGTGAACCGAGTGCCGCCACCGGCTGCCCGTCCTTCAGGACCAGCGTAGGAGTCAGCGTAGTCCGGGGCCGCTTGCCCGCCTGCAGGGTGGACGGTGCGCCTTCTTCCAGCCAGGTCATCTGCAGCCGGGTCCCCAGACAGAATCCCAGCTCCGGGATGGCCGGCGAGGACTGCAGCCAGCCGCCGGACGGGGTAACCGAGACCATGTTGCCCCAGCGGTCCACCACGTCCACATGGCAGGTGTCCCCGCGGGTTTCCCCCGTGGGAGAGACGGTGGGTTCGCCGGTCCCGTCCGCCGTGCGTGCGCCGTCGCCCGCCAGTGCCGGCGGCACGTATTCGGTGCGCAGCGGGGGCAGGAACGGAGTATGTCCCGGAACGCTGCCGGGCCGGAACTCCAGCGAGGCCAGCTCGGTGATCTGCGCTCGGCGCTGCGCTGCGTACTCTTCGCTGAGCAGGTACTCCAGCGGCACGTGGCTGTCGCCGTAGTAGGCCTCGCGGTCCGCAATCGCGAGCTTCTGCGCTTCCAGGATGGTGTGGATGCCGAGTTCGGTGGAGGGGTCCAGATATTCATCGGCGAATCCGTCAAGGATGGCCAGGGTCTGGAGCAGAGCGGGTCCCTGCCCCCAGGGCCCGGTCTTGGCAATGGTGTAGCCGCGGAATTCGAACGTGACCGCCGGCTCGTACCCGGCTTGGGAGCCGGCAAAGTCCGACGCCGTGATGACCCCGGCGTGGTCCGTTCCGGAGGAGTGGCGGTGCGGTTTGGCGGCAAAGTCTGCTGCGGCCAGGGCCACAAAGCCCGAGCTCCATTCCCGGCGGGCGGCGTCAATCCGCTCTTCCCGGGTCCCGGCCCCATCCCCGGCTTCGGCGAGCCGCTGGAGCACGGCGGCATAGGCCGGGTTTTTGATCATTTCGCCTTCGGCCGGCGGGCGGCCTTCGGGCATCCACAGCTGCGCCGAAGTGTGCCAGTGGTCCTGGAACAGGCGGGCCACCTGTCCGATGGTCCGGCCCACCTGGGCAAGGACCGGGTGCCCGTCCCGGGCGTAGCCGGCGGCGTAGGCCAGCACGTCCCCCAGCTCCCAGGTCCCGTGGTCCCGCAGGAGGATCAGCCACGCGTCGACGGCAGCGGGAACAGCTGCTGCGAGGGCACCGGATCCCGGGACCAGTTCCAGTCCTTCGGCAAGGAAGTGGTCCCGGGTGGCCCCTGCCGGAGCGCTTCCCTGCCCCATCAGGACCACCGGCTCGGACGGGTTCTGCGCGGTAGCGAAGACACCGGTGAGGTCGCCGCCGGGGCCGTTGAGGTGCGGCTCCACGACGTGCAGGACGAACCCGGCTGCCGCGGCGGCGTCGAACGCGTTTCCGCCCCGTTCCAGCACCGACTGCGCCGCGGCCGTGGCCAGCCAGTGGGTGGACGCGCTCATCCCGAAGGTCCCCTGCAGCGTGGGTCTGGTGGTGAACGGTCCGGGGGCAGTGAAGGACATGGCTTCGCTTTCGTTGGGTGCGAGGCGTTGACGGCTTCAAATTGAATACAAAACCCACGTCTCAGCTTGTTTCGTATACATTAGGCGGCATTACCGAGGAAAGGGAAGCCATGAAACGCCTCAATGCCGTGCCCACCGACCGGGTGCATCTGTGGTTGATGCTGGCGCTGACCTTTTCCACCGGGATCATCGACGCCGTCGGGTATCTCGGGCTGGACAACGTCTTCACCGGGAACATGACCGGCAACGTAGTGCTCCTGGGCATGGCCTTTGCCGGGGGCGCAGACCTGCCGGTCCTGCGGCCTGCGCTGGCGCTGGTGTTCTTCATGCTCGGCGCCGCACTGGCCGGACGGATGCTGCGAAAGGGGCCGGAAGGCTGGTCCGGCCGCATATCTGCTGCCCTGATGATCGTGGCCGCCGGGATTACTGCCCTGGCTGTGTTCACCGCGGTGGTGGACGTGCAGGCGAACGACGTTCTGGGCAGCGTCACCACCTCTTCGATGGCCACGCTGATGGGCATCCAGGCCGCCACCGCCAAACGGCTGAAAGTCGCGGAGGTGACCACCGTCGTCGTCACTTCCACGATTACCGGCCTGGCTTCGGAATCGCGGCTGGCAGGCGGGGACGGGAAGTTCTGGGCCCGGCGCGCACTGGCGATCGCCCTCATCCTGGCCGGAGCCGTTGCCGGGGCCGCTGCGCTGAACGTTGGCCTGTGGCTTGGGCTGGCCTTTTCAGCCGTGATTTCGACGGCGGTGGCCGTGTTCGGCTATGTGCGCCACCACCGCGAGACCCGCACCCTCCCCTAACCCCCGAGATGGCAGAAACTGCCCGAAAGAAACCGCCGGGGTCCAACGGCCAGTTTCTGCCATCTCGATGAGGGGACACAGCGCAGGAAGGAGGCCGCGGGTTTACAGTGGTGGCCATGCGGGAGCAGAAACCCGGGGACTGGACCCCTGTGCGGACAGAGCGCCTGCTGCTGTGCCGGCCCGAGGCCCGGGACGAAGCATCGGCGGTGGATCTGCACACCGACCCGCGCACGAACGTGCACCACCCGGTGCCTTCGAGCGTCACGCGGGCGTCCTCGGCCCGTACCTTCCACGAGATCCGGCAGCACTGGTACCGGCACGGCTTTGGCGTCTGGGCGGTCTTTTCGCCGGAGGAACCGGGCCGGCTGATCGGTTTCACCGGGGTCTCCCACCGCATCATCCGCGGCCGTCCCGCCCTGAACCTCTACTACCGCTACTCTCCCGATGTCTGGGGCCAGGGACTGGCCACCGAAGGAGCCCTGGCAGCGGTCCGCCAGGCCGCGGACCATCTGCCCGGGCTGCCGGTGGTCGCCTACACCTCGGTGGACAACATCGGCTCCCAGCGCACGGCCCTGGCTGCCGGGCTGGAACGCCGCGAGGACCTTGACGTGAACCGAGGCTCCTATATGGACATCTATCTCGCCAAGGGCTGGTAGCGCTCCTACTCTGGAAACAGCGCTTTTTCCACCACTCCCGAAGCCAGTCTCCGGCCCCCGCTGCCGTTTTGCTCCGCAGCCCGGGCCCCAGCGGCGCAAGGCACGGAGGGTCCCATGGAGAGCTTCACCCCCACCACCGACGCCGTCGGCTCCAGCGTTGCACTCTCCGCTCTGCTCGCGCTGGTACCGCTGCTCGTCTTTTTCCTGCTGCTGGCCTTCGCCAAGACCAGGGCCTACATCGCCGGAGCGTGGGCGCTGCTGACCGCGCTGGTGGTCGCCGTCGTCGGCTTCGGCATGCCGGCAGGACTCGCTGTGCTTTCGGCGACGCAGGGCGCGGCCTTTGGGCTCTTCCCGGTGCTGTGGATCATCATCATGGCCGTCTGGCTGTACGAGGTGACCGTGCGCAGCGGCCGGTTCGAAGACCTGCGCCGGGTCTTTGACCGGGTAGGCGGAGGAGACCTGCGGGTCCAGGCGATCCTGGTGGCTTTCTGCTTCGGCGGGCTGCTGGAGGCACTGGCCGGATTCGGCGCGCCCGTTGCCATCACGGTGACCATGCTGCTGGCCCTCGGAATCGCACCGGTCCGGGCTGCGACGGCGGTGCTGATCGCCAACACCGCGCCGGTAGCCTTCGGTGCGCTGGCCATTCCCATTACGACGGCGGCGAACCTCACCAGCTACACCGGGGACGAGATTGGCGCCGTCGTCGGCCGGCAGACTCCCCTGCTGGCATTCCTGATCCCGCTGGTGCTGCTGTTCATCCTGGACGGACGGCGCGGCCTGCGGGAATGCTGGCCGGTGGCGCTGTTCACCGGTGTGGTGTTCTCGGTTTTCCAGTTCCTGTGCTCCAACTACTTCTCCTACGAACTGACGGATATCGTGGCGTCCCTCGTGGCGATGGCCGCCGCCGTCGGGTTCCTGCGCTTCTGGCATCCGGGCGGCGGAGAGCAGGCGGCCGAGCGGATGCGGGGCGAGCTTGCGGCGGCGAAAGCTTCGGGCTGGGCACCGGCCGGCGGGCGGAGCGAGGCCGGCATCGGCAGTGCGGCCACGGATACCGCGTCGGATGCGCTGACGCCGTCGCGGGCCTGGATGGCGCTGTTTCCGTATGTCCTGGTGATTGTGATCTTCGGCTTCGTGAACCTGTGGACCCTGGGCGTCAACGTGCCCGAGGCCCTGGCGCGGACCAGTATCGAGATTCCCTGGCCGGTGCTGCATGATGCACTGCTGGACGCCAACGGCGAGCGCCTGTCCTCCACGGTCTACAACTTTGAATGGCTGATCAGTCCGGGAACGCTGCTGCTGATCAGCGGGCTCATAGTTGCCGCCGTGTATTCACGCTTCGATGACAACGGGCGGTACCGGCTCAGTATGGGTGCGGCGGTCAAGGAGATCTGGACGACGGCGCGCCGGATGACCTCCGCGGCACTGACCATCCTGGCCGTACTGGCCCTGGCCTACGTCATGAACAACTCCGGGCAGACCGTCGCGATTGGCACCTGGCTGGCGGCAACCGGAGCGTTCTTCGCGTTCCTCTCACCGGTACTGGGCTGGATCGGCACCGCCGTCACGGGCTCGGACACATCTGCGAACGCCTTGTTCGCGCGGCTGCAGGAGACCGCCGGCACCGCTGCCGGGCTGGACCCGAAACTGCTGATCGCGGCCAATACCGGCGGCGGCGTGATGGGCAAGCTGATCTCTCCGCAGAACCTGGCCATCGCGGCAGCGGCAGTGAATATGAGCGGTCAGGAGTCCGTGCTGCTGCGGAAAGTCTTCGGCTGGAGCGTGGCCCTCCTGCTGGCCCTGTGCATGCTCGTGTTCCTGCAGTCCGGTCCGGTGCTCGGCTGGATGCTCCCCTAGCCTCCCGAGAGGCCAGTTACGGCTCTTTCGAGCGCTGAAACGAGCCGTAACTGGCCTCTCGTGGGTGGGGGCGCT
>JBELYP010000021.1:0-39170 GCA_040273995.1 Arthrobacter sp. | reverse complement strand
GGCGTCTGGGATTCTACCAAAATGCGGAAGGGGCTGTACCGCAAGGGAGGGGAGCTCCTGACCGTGCTCGTGGGCTTTGTGGCCCAGGAAGCCGTGCCGGTTAGTCGCCGGTTAGTCCCCCGTGTCGAAGGCGGCGTCGAAGGAGGCCGACGGCGCCGGATAGTCGAATGCGCGCAGTGTCTCCAGCGCTTCGGGAGCCCCGTGCAGGCGGTCCATCGAGGCGTCCTCCCACTCCACGGAGATGGGGCCGTCGTAGCCGATGGCGGCCAGGGCGCGGAAGCTTGCCTCCCAGGGGACGCTGCCCCTCCCTGCGGAGACGAAGTCCCAGCCGCGCCGCGGGTCTCCCCAGGGCATATGGGAACCCAGCACGGTCCGCTGACCGCTGAGGTTCAGCAGGGTGTCCTTGCAGTCCACGTGGTAGATCCGGTCCTTGAAGTCGTAGATGAATCCCACGGGGTCGATGCCCTGCCACATGAAGTGGCTGGGGTCCCAGTTCAGGCCGAAGGCCGGGCGGTGGTCGATCGCTTCCAGGGTGCGCTTGGTGGTCCAGTAGTCATAGGCGATTTCCGAGGGGTGGACTTCGTGGGCAAAGCGGACTCCGCATTCATCGAAGACGTCCAGGATGGGATTCCAGCGGTCTGCGAAGTCCTGGTAGCCGGCGTCGATCACGCTCTGCGGAACCGGAGGGAACATTGCCACGTACTGCCAGATGGAGGAGCCGGTGAAGCCAACCACTGTCTTCACGCCCAGGGCCCGGGCCAGCCGCGCCGTGTTCTTCATGTCCTCCGCTGCCCGCTGCCGCACCCCTTCGGGGTCGCCGTCGCCCCAGACCTGCGACCCCACAATTGCCTTGTGGCGGAAGTCGATGGGGTCATCGCAGACGGCCTGGCCCTTGAGATGGTTGGAAATGGTCCAGACCTTCAGGTTGTACTTTTCAAGCAGTTCGAGTTTTCCACCGATGTAGTCCTCGTCGTCCCAGCGCGAGGCGTCCAGGTGGTCTCCGGCCACCGTGATCTCCAGCCCGTCGTATCCCCAGGAGGAGGCCAGCCGCGCGACTTCCTCGAACGGGAGATCCGCCCACTGTCCGGTGAAAAGGGTGAAGTTGCGTGCCATTGAATTTCTCCTCGGTGTTGGGCCGGACAGCAGCGTCCGGGCCGGGGTCAGCTTTCGGTTTTGGTCCAGCTACTCTCGTTTGCCGCACTGCGTTCCACTGAGCTGAGAACCTTCTGCACCTGCAGCCCTTCAGCAAAGGAGGGTTCCGGCTGGCGGTCTTCGGCAATAGATTCCATAAGATCCCGTACCTGGTGCGTGAACCCGTGTTCATAGCCCAGCATGTGGCCGGTGGGCCACCACGCGGACATGTACGGGTGGCTGGGCTCGGTGACCATGATGTTGGTGAATCCCTGGCGGTCAGCCGGTGCCGTCGCGTCGTAGAAACCCAGGTAATTCATGTTCTCCAGGTCGAAGCTGACCGCGCCGCGGGATCCGGATACTTCCACGCGCAGAGCGTTCTTCCGGCCCGTGGACATCCTGGTGGCCTCGAAAGAACCCATGGCACCGCCGTCGAACCGGGTAGTGAAGAGCGCCAGGTCATCCACGGTGACCGTGCCTCTTTCCTGGGTGGCTGTACCGGCCAGCCCCGAGGCCTCGCCCAGCAGGGGACGGTCATGAACGAAGGTGTTGAGTGTCCCGCTAACGGCGGTGATGTTCTGGCCGGTGATGAACTGCGCCATGTCGACGGCGTGGGCCCCCAGATCCCCCAGCGCGCCGGACCCTGCCTCGTCCTTCTGCAGGCGCCAGGTCAGCGGTGCCTCCGAATCCACCAGCCAGTCCTGAAGATAGACGGCCCGCACCTGGCGGATCTCTCCGACGGCGCCCGACTGCACCAGGTCCCGGGCGAAGGTAACCGCCGGAACGCGGCGGTAGGTGAAGCCGACCATGGCTTTGCCGGCGGCACGTTCGGCGGCGGCCGCCATGGCTTCGGCTTCCGTCAGGGTGTTGGCCAGCGGTTTCTCGCACAGCACGTGCTTGCCCGCCTCCAGGGCAGCTATGGCGATCTCGGCATGGGAGGCGCCCGGGGTGACAATATCGACGACGTCGATGTCCTCCCGTTCCACTGCCGTGCGCCAGTCGGTTTCTGTCTGCTCCCACCCCCATTTGCGGGCGGCCGCCTCCGCCCGCGCTGCGTCACGGCCCACGAGCAGCGCCATTTCGGGACGTGCTGGAAGGTCGAAGAACCGGGGGGCAACCCGCCATCCCTGCGAGTGGGCGGCTCCCATAAAGCCGTGGCCAATCATGGCGACTCTCAGGGGCGAGACTTCGTTGTGCATGTTTCCTCAATCCGGCGGTTGAAAAAGCTCAGTGGCAGCGGCGGGGCACCCGGCTCGTGGCCGGGCGCCCCGCCCGGGTCCTAGGATTCGAAGGCGGTCGGCAGGTACTGCTCGACGTTCTCCTCGGTGACAACCGGCGCGTTCAGCACAATGCGCTTAGGCACTTCCACCTCAACCAGATCGCTCATCGCCTTGTCCTGGGCGATGAGGCGGGCCAGGCGGATGCCGTCTGCAGCCTGGGTGGAGGGGTAGAGGACGGTGGCTTCCAGGACACTTTCTCCGGACTGGATTTCCCGCATAGCGTTGGCCGATCCGGCGCCGCCGACCATAAAGAACTCGTCGCGTCCGGCGTTGTCGATGGCAGCCAGCACACCGATGCCCTGGTCGTCGTCGTGGTTCCAGATGGCGTCGATCTTCGGAGCTGCCGACAGCAGCTGCGACGTCGATGCCTCTCCGCCCTGGACCGTGAAGTCCGCGGCTACCCGGTTGCTGACCTCGAGTCCGCAAGTCTCCAGGGCGTCAGCAAAGCCGCGGCTGCGGTCCTGCGTCAGCGGCAGGGAATCGATTCCGGCAATCTCGGCCACAACGGCGTCTTCGTTGCCGCCCAGCTTTTCGCAGATGTAGTTGCCGGCGCTGATACCCATGCCGTAGTTGTCGCCCAGCACTGTGGCACGGGCTGCCGCGGGATCAGAGAACTCACGGTCCACGTTGATCACTGGAATGCCGGCTTCGGTGGCCTGGGTTGCCACCTGGGTCAGAGCGGCACCATCGGTCGGCAAAAGCACAATCGCGTCGACGCCGTCGTTGATGAACTGTTCCACCTGGCTGATCTGCAGGTTGGCGTCATTGGTGCCTTCCGCCACGCGCAGTTCAACGTCCGGAAGGTCCTCGGCAGCGGCCAGAGCCGCGCTGTTGATGGCTCCAAGCCAGCCGTGGTCTGCTGCCGGGCCGGAGAAACCGATGACTACCGTGTCCCCTTCTGCCTGGTTGCCCTCCACCGAGGCGTTGGTGGGCTGGGAGTCTCCCCCCTCGTCTCCCGGTGAACACCCGGTGATGAGCGCGCCCAGGGCAAGGAAAGCACCGGCGGGGATGAGCATTTTCCGTTTCTTCAGAACTGCAGGCATCTGTGTCTCCTCATTGAGTAAGTGCGTTTTGCTGCGTCTTCTCTTCTTCTCCGATGTGTTTCCGTCGTCGCACACGGCCACCGCTGAAAGCCCCATCTTCGGGTGATTCGGATCACAATAACAGAAGATCGAAAATAATCGACGACCTTATACCGACCGCCGACATAATGTGTTAGGTTCCTCACATGTTCGATGAAGATCAAGCCCCTTTGCTCGAGGTGCGCGGCCTCGCGAAACAATTCGGTGCCATTCAGGTCCTCAAGGGCGTGGACCTGCAGGTGCTTCCCGGCGAGGTCCACTGCGTGATGGGCCAGAACGGTGCCGGCAAGTCCACGCTGATCAAGACCCTCTCCGGCGTTCATGAGCCGGACGGCGGCACCATTCTCTGGGAAGGCAGGGAGGTAACCCTCCGGCATCCCACCGAAGCCCTTGGCCTGGGGATTGCCACGATGTACCAGGAACTGGACGTGGTGGACGGGCTGACCGTAGCCGAGAACATTTTCCTGGGACACGAGAACGCGAGCGGCGGCATCCTGCACGTTCGGAAGGGCAACACCCGCACCCGGGCACTGCTGAAGCGGCTGGGCCACAGCAGGCTCTCCCCCTCCACTGAGGTGGGCTCCCTCTCCGCCGCGAACAAGCAGATTGTCAGCCTGGCGCGCGCCCTGTCCCGCGATACCAAGCTCATCATCATGGACGAACCCAGTGCCATCCTCGACTCCGGTGAAGTGGAGAACCTCTTCCGGGTGATCCGGGAGCTTACCGCCCAGGGCATCGCGGTTGTGTACATTTCCCACCGGCTGGAGGAGATCCGCCAGATTGGGGACCGGATCACCGTGCTGAAGGACGGCAAGAGCACCGCCAGCGGACTCAAGGTCACAGAGACTTCCCGTGCAGAGCTGGTCCGGCTTATGACCGGGCGGGACGTAGAGAACGTCTTCCCGCCCAGAAAACCGCTGCCACCGGACGCCCCCGTGGCGCTGGAAGTGGAGGACCTTGAGCTCCAGGGCGAATTCAGGAAGATCAGCTTCCAGCTGCGGGCCGGGGAAATCCTGGGGTTCGCGGGACTGGTCGGATCCAAGCGCTCCGAAATCCTGGAAACGATCTGCGGGGTACGCAAGCCTTCCTCGGGAGAGATTTCGGTCAACGGGAAACGGCTGCGCCCGGGATCCGTGCCGGCCGCGGTCAAGGCAGGCATCGGGCTCTCGCCGGAAGAACGGAAGAGCCAGGGCCTCATCCTGGACGAACCGCTGTTCAAGAATGTCACCCTGCCCACGTTTGAACGCTTCGCGCGCCGGGGCTACCTGAATGAAAAGGCCGAACGCTCCGCTGCCCGGGACCAGATCACAGCCTTGGAGCTGCGGCCCGCGGATCCGGACCGCCCCACCCGCACCCTGTCCGGCGGCAACCAGCAAAAAATCCTGCTGGCCCGCTGGGTAGTGCACGGCACCCCCGTGCTGCTGCTGGATGAACCGACCCGCGGCGTCGACGTCGGCGCCCGGGCAGAGATCTACAACCTGATCCGCCGGCTCGCCGAGGACGGAACGGCCATCATCGTCGTCTCCAGCGAAATCGAAGAAGTGCTGGGGCTTGCTGACAAGGTCCTCGTCATCGATGACGGCAACGTCCTGGCCGAAACCAATCCAAGCGACATCACCGAGCATGGCGTGCTCGATCTCATCATGAAGGGAAGTGCCGCGTGAGCGAGCCCAACACATCGGTGGCTGTTCCAGCCAATACCCGGCCCGCGGACAGCGAGGCCAGGACCAACCCGCTGAAGAACGTCATGGGCGGTTCCGCGGGCCGCAGCCTCGGGCTGGTAGTTGCCCTGGGACTGCTGGTCGCCGTCGGCGCCATCACCAGCGGTGAGCGGTTCCTCAATGTGGAGAACGTGCTGACCATCCTCCGTTACGCGTCCATCCTTGGCGTCGTCAGCATTGGCGTCACCTTTGTCATCACGGCCGGAGGAATCGATCTTTCCGTGGGCTCGGTCCTGGGCCTGGCAACGGTAGTCGCCAGCCTCACCGGCGTCCAGCTCGCGGCAACCCAGACGTCCTGGCTGCTGATGGTCCTGGTGGCACTCGCCGTCGGCGCCGGAGTGGGGCTGCTGAACGGCGTGGTCATTGCCTACGGAAACGTGGTTGCCTTCATCGCCACCCTCGCCACGCTGGTCGCCGCACGGGGGCTGGCGGAACTCATCTCCGGCCGCAGCACGCAGATCGTCACCAACCGGGACTTCTCCCGGGCCATGCGCGGCGAATTGCTCGGCATTCCCGTGCTCGTCTGGATCTTCATCCTGGCCGCGGCCGTGGGCTGGTTCCTCCTGAACCGCACCACGTTCGGCCGGCGGACCGTTGCCATCGGCGGCAACCGGGAAGCCGCCCGGCTTGCCGGTATCAAGGTCAAGCGGCACCTGGTGGCGCTGTACGTCCTGTCCGGGCTTTTCGCCGGCATCGGCGCAGTGATGATGCTAGGCCGGACAACGGCCGGCACCTCCACCCACGGTCTGCTCCTGGAACTCGACGCGATCGCCGCCGTCGTGGTGGGCGGAACGCTGCTGGCCGGCGGACGCGGCACGATCATGGGCACCGTCCTGGGCGTGCTGATCTTCGCCACGCTCACGAACATCTTTACGCAGAACAATCTGGACACTTCCGTCCAGGCCATCGTCAAGGGCCTGATCATCGTCGTCGCGGTCCTGCTGCAGCAGCGTTTCGCGACGGCCAGGCCGTCCAAACGCGGCGGATAGCCGTCCCGGGCAGCCGGGGGACACATCAGCCGGGCATCAATGGCGAAGCAGGGGGCAGGCACCAGTGATATTTCCTGACGCAGGATACGCAGCGGAAGCCGATGCCGACCTGGACCGGGCTGAAGAAGTGCTGGACCAGTTCTTCACGGACGCCAAGCTCCGGGCGGTAGCCGTCCACCCGGCGTACCTGAGCCTGTGGGAAGCCATTGAACGAAACGCAGCCGGCGGCAAGCGTTTCCGCCCGCGGCTGCTGCTGCTCGCCTACCGGCAGCTGGGCGGAACCGACCCGGAAGCCGGTGCGCGTCTGGGAGCCGTTTACGAACTGCTCCACAACGCATTCCTTATTCATGACGATGTAATCGACAGGGACGTTCTGCGGCATGGTGTTCCGAACGTCTCCGGGCACTACGGCAACAAAGCCCGGCGTGCCGGCGCTTCCCCGGACGCCGCCCGGCATACCGGCATGGCCGCCGGGCTGCTGGCCGGGGACCTGGCATTGGCCGGGGCTTACCGCCTGCACGGCACCATTGAAACGAACCGGGAGATTCAAGCCCGGCTGGACGCCATCCTGGACCACGCGGTGTTCTCGTCAATCGGCGGCGAACTGCTCGACGTCGAATTCGCCCGGTCCGCGGAGATGCCCTCCGCCGATGAGGTTCTGACGGTGGCCCGCAGGAAAACCTCTGTCTACTCCTTCGAAGCTCCGCTGCAGGCTGCCGCGGTGCTGGCGGGTGCCCCGCCGCCTGCGGCACCGGCGCTTGCCGCGTTCGGATGCGACGCGGGGATTGCCTACCAGATCGCCGACGACGTTCGCGGAACGTTTGGTGATACTGCTGCCACGGGGAAGGCAAACACCGGCGACCTCCGCGAGGGCAAACGGACCGTCCTGCTCGCCTATGCCGCCTCCAAGCCGCAGTGGGAGCAGATTTTGAAACTCATCGGAACCGATGACATGACGGAGGAAGATATCCGGCAGGTGCGCGGTCTCCTGGACGAATGCGGGGCCCGGGAGCATGCCCTCCAGCTGGCGGCCCAGCATGCCCGGGCAGCGGTCAAGCACCTCGGCGACGAGATACCGCCGGCACTGGGCGGGAGCCTGGAGGAACTCATGTTCTCGCTCATCGACGGCCTTCATTCCCTCTGATCCCGGCTCCGGCGCAAGGGCTTCGAGGCAGGAATATTATGGGAAACTAGTCCGGTTCTGGCCCGTCCGTCAGAAGGACCTATCACGGGGGAGCATATGTCAGTGCGGTGTGAGGCTCAGGTCGTCAGGGTGCCGCTGCCCCGGCGCGCATCTTCCGGCAGAAACCCGGCAGCGAATGACTGATCCGGCACCGGGCAGGAACTCCGCCCGCACGTATCTGGGCAGCAACCGGGATTCGAGCCGCCAGCACAATCTCTCCACCGTCCTGCAGCTGGTTCACTCCACCGGAGGCATTTCGCGGGCGCAGCTGACGCGGACAACCGGGCTCAACCGGTCTACGATCGCCGCCCTGGTTGCCGAGCTGTCCCAGCTGGGCCTGGCAGTGGAAAGTGACCTGGACCCGGCCCAGCAGCATGGCCGCCCCAGCATCATGATCGAACCCAGCCCCGCAGCTCTGGCCCTGGCAGTCAACCCGGATGTCGACGTCGTCAGTGTGGCCCTGGTGTCACTCGGCGGCCGCATTGTGAACGCTGTCCGGTTTCACACCGTGCGAGCTCCGTCCGGAGTTGAAGTGGTCAACATCGTTACCGCCATTTACGCCGGAATGCGCACCTCGCTGCCCGCCGGCCACCGGGTCATGGGCGTAGGCCTGGCGATACCCGGCCTGGTAGATCCCAAGGACGGGACGGTCATTGACGCACCCCATCTGGGCTGGCAGGACGAACCGCTCAGCTCACGCCTGTCAGAGGCAATGGGACTGCCGGTATTCGCGGCGAACGACGCCGTTGTGGGCGCACGCGCGCAGGCGGCCTTCGGTGCCGGAAAAGGTGTGGCGGACCTGGTGTATTTGTACGGCGGAGCCAGCGGAATCGGCGGCGGAGTCATCAGTGACGGACGCCTGCTCCGCGGCGCCACCGGATTCGCCGGCCAGCTGGGCCACACCCACGTGCGCACCGGCGGAGCTGCCTGCACCTGCGGTTCCTCCGGCTGCCTGGAAGCCGAAGTGACCCGGGCTGCCCTTGCCGAGGCCGTGGGACTGCCGTCCGGGGAGATCGAGGATCTGGAGGAGGCGCTGCTGGAAAAGCTTCGGGACGGGTCGGACAACAGCGGCCTGCGTGCCGTTATCGAGCATCAGATTGGCCTGCTGGCCGTAGGGCTGAAGTCGGTCATGAGTTTGATCAACCCGTCCGTCGTGGTTTTGGGCGGGTTCCTCCGGATCCTCGTGCGGGCGGCGCCCGGCGCCCTTGAGGAGGCACTGGCCGGGTCCGGGACCCGCGGCCCCTGGGAAAACGTCAGGATCGAACTGGCTCCGCTGGGGGACGACCCGATCCTGACCGGCGCAGCGGAGCTGGTGTTCGAGCCGCTTCTCGCCGATCCGGCCGGTTACCTGCAGCGGCCGGCGGACCGGCGAATGCACGCGTAGAGAGGACCCCTGGGCCGGTTTCCCGGCCCAGGGGTCCCTCCTTCCGTGTGCTCTGTCTTGCCGTTCAGCTCACCGGGCTAGCCCCCGGTGCCGTTTCCGGGAACCAGTGCCACTTCGGCAGTTCCGGTCAGCGGGCCGGTTCCACCGTCACCGTTGTCCGTGTAGGTGGCGCTGAACACGCCGGACAGGTTGTCAACGGCGGGATCATGTCCTTCCGGCACGGTGGTGATGATGGACCCGGTGCAGCCCGTGGTGGTGGTCTGCGGGTGGCCGTGGCTGTCATGGCCCAGGATGTACGTCACCTGTACGCGTGAGCAGTCAACCGGCTGGTCATCCGTCACACGCACTTCGTAGCTCACCGTGTCACCGAACTGGAAAGCCTGGCCGGCTACGGGAGTCACAAACTCCACCACCGGCGCCTGGTTGCCCGCCTCAATGACAACCTCCGCGGAGGAGGACTTGCCCCGGTGCTTGCCGCCCTGGTCCGTTACCCGGAGGTTGGCCGTGTAGGTGCCGATCTCGTCATAGGTGAACGTGGGGTTGGGTTCGCGTGAATCGATCCTGCCGTCTGAGTTGAAGTCCCAGGCGTAGCGCAGCCGGTCGCCGTCGGCGTCGATGGTTCCCTCGCTGGAGAACTGGACGGTCAGCGGAGCCAGGCCAACGGTTGGCGTGCCGGTGGCGACCGCCACAGGCGTGTGGTTCCCGCCCTCTCCGATGAAGTCGATGCGGGACAGCTGCGCGTCCGGGTTCTCCCCGAAGTAACCGTCGCCGTATTCAAGCACGTAAAGCGCACCGTCGGGGCCGAACTCCATGTCCATGGGGTTGTCCACAATCAGCGAGTCCACCACGTTTTCGATGGAGGCCAGCTCCCCGTATTTCATGGTCATGGCCTTGATGTAGTCGCGGGTCCATTCATAGAACAAGGGTTTGCCGTTGTAGTACTCCGGCCAGGCGATGGGGGCCTTGCCCTTGGTCGCCTTCTTGTCGAACTGGTAAGCCGGTCCGGCCATGGGTCCGATGCCGCCGGTTTCCAGTTCCGGGAATTCCTCGGACAGACCGTAGGAGTACCAGACCTCAGGCTGGGACACCGGGGGAAGTTCCCGCAGGCCGGTGTTGTTGGGTGATTCGTTCACCGGCGCCTCGCAGTTGAAGATTTCGCCGGAAGCGCCGGTGGCGAAATCGTAGTCAACGTAGGGCAGTTCGGCCGTGGCGCAGTACGGCCAGCCGTAGTTGGAGGGCTCGGTGACTACGGCCCACTTGCCCGTGCCTGCCGGTCCCCGGAGCGGATCGGGGGCGCCGGCGTCGGGAGAGTAGTCCGCGATGTAAAGATCCCCGGTCTTGCGGTTCAGCTCAATCCGGAAGGGATTGCGCAGACCCATCACGTAGATCTCGGGACGGGTCTGGGGCGTGCCGGGAGCGAAGAGGTTCCCGGGCGGAATGGTGTAACCGCCGTCTTTAGTGGGGGTTATCCGCAGCACCTTGCCCCGGAGGTCATTGGTGTTGGCCGAGGTGCGCTGCGCATCGAACGCGGGATTGCTTTCCGGCCGCTCATCAATGGGTGTGAATCCGGCAGAAGAGAAGGGGTTGGTGTCGTCACCGGTGGAGAGATAGAGGTTGCCCTTGGCATCAAAAACAATGTCACCGCCGACGTGGCAGCAGATGCCCCGGTCCACCGGGACCTGGAGCATTTGCTGCTCGCTGTCCATGTTGATGGTGCTTCCGTCGAACTGGAACCGGGAGAGCTGGAGGTAGCCCTTGAACGGTTCAAAATCCGCGGGCGTGCCGGTGGTAGGAGCATCGCCTTCGTTGACGCCCGGTGTGTCCGGATCATCAACAGGCGTGTCCAGCGGCGGGGAGTAGTACATGTAAATCCAGTTGTTGCCCTTCTTCCCAAAGTTGGGGTCTATGGCAATGCTCTGGAGCCCTTCTTCGTCGTGCTCGTACACGTCCACTGTGCCGGCGAGGGTGTTCAGGCCCGACTCCGCATCATTCAGCCACACTTCACCCTGGCGTGTTGTATGCAGGACGTCGCTGTTGGGCAGCACGGCAAGGTCCACCGGTTCACCCGGATAGTCGTTGAGTGTCACCTTCTGGAACGCCGAGTCCGGCGGCGCAGTTGGCGGCGCGGGCTTCGGCTTTGCCTGTGCCGGTACCGCTGCCAGGGAAACGGCCATGAGTGCCGCCAGCGCCAGTGCCGCACTGGTCCGCCGTGCACGCCTGGCTGAGGTTTTGGCATCCGCCTGATGCCCGGGTGATTGCGCTAACCCGTGTCTGTTGACTGTCATCGCTCTCTCTCTTCTCGCCATTGAGGACCCGGACCAGCCGGAGTCAGGTCAGGTAGAACGCTAATTGAGGCCTATGTCCACCGCTAGTGGTTTGAAAAAACAAAGGGTTCCTTTCTCAAAGTTTCTTGAAACACTTGCAAATCCGACCTGAATGTAGGCATGACGCGTAGGCGCCCTTTAGATGAGGCGCATTTGTTGTTTATAAAGCTAAAGTTAGCTGAGCGTCATTCAGGCAGTCCCTGGGTCTGGAGGACGAGCGATTTCACCGCGGCCGCGGGGATCTGTTTCCCCTGCCGCAGCAGCTCCTCGGCGAACGGCGGGATCCGTTCCTCGGAAGAGATCACCAGCGGCGTCCCTTCCCGGGAAGAGGGCAACCTTCCGTGGGTTCCGCGGACGTAACTCCCGTCGAGCGGCACGGTGCTCATCGCGTAGCGCAGGCCCGCCTTCTTCCGGACCAGGTTCAGCCCGGCCTTGGCTTTCGCCAGCCGGTCCGCGGGGTTGAAGAAGAGTTCGCTCGGGTCATAGCCGGGCTTCCGGTGGATATCGACGCCGCGCGCATACTCCGGGGCGCGGGCGTCGTCCAGCCAGAAGTAGTAGGTGAACCAGGCACCGGGTTCGGCAATCACCACCAGCTCACCTGCCCGTTCATGATCCAGCCCGTAGCTGGCCTGGGCAGCCCGGTCCAGGACTTCGTCAATTCCCTCTGTCTGCCGGAGGATCGCGGCAGTGCGTTCGACGTCGGCGGGATCGGACACGTATACATGCGCCACCTGGTGGTCGGCCACCGCGAAGGCGCGGGACGTCCAGGTGTCCAGCTGTTCCCTGCCTTCCTGCACATACACCTCCAGCAGCCCTTCCCGGCGCAGAACCCTGTTGATGTCCACGGCACGGTGCGCCTCCTCGATGCCGTACTCCGACACCGCTATCACCGCATACCCGCGGGATTGGGCCTCCTGGAGCAGGGGAACCAGCGCCGCGTCGAGTTCCGCCGCTGCCGCTGCCGCCCGGGGATGGTTCGGCCCAAAGCGCTGGAGGTCGTAGTCGAGATGCGGCAGATACGCCATCAGCAGGTCAGGTGCCTGCGCCTGCAGGATGTGCCTGGTGGACTCGGCGATCCACTGCGTTGAGGCGATGGCCGCAGTTGGTCCCCAGTACTGGAAGAGCGGGAACTCTCCGAACCTGGACACCAGCTCGTCATGCAGTGCCGGGGGCCGGATGTATGCGTCCGGTGATTTCCTGCCGTCCGCGTGGTAAATCGGCCGGGGCGTCACCGTCAGGTCCGTGGACATGCCCATGGCGTACCACCAGCAGACATTGCCGGCCCGGTAGTCCGGCTCCTTGCGGCGGGCGCTTTCCCAGATCTTTTCGCCGCTGACCAGCTTGTTGTGCTGGCGCCACAGGAACACTTCCCCGAGCTCCCGGAAGTACCAGCCGTTCCCTACGACGCCGTGCTCGGACGGCGGCAGGCCGGTGAGCATGGTGGACTGGACGGTGCAGGTGACTGCCGGAAGGACGGTGGCCAGTTCGGAGGACCAGCCTGCGGCAGCGAGCCGGGAGAGGTTGGGCATATCGCGCAGCGACTGCGCGGTGAGTCCCACAATGTCGAGCAGGAGTACGGGTTTCAAGGGCCCTCCTTCAGTAGTGGGGCGGGGTCAGGACGGGGCTGGAGCCAGAAGGTGGGATTCGGCCCAGGAAACCTCCCCGGCGATCCCCTCGATCAGGTCCGGCTGTTCTCCCGGCAGGACACTCCAGGTGTAGGTCTCGATGTCCAGATGGACTTCTGCCGCGTACGGGAGGCGGCCCACCTCCGCCACGGCGTTCTGGAGCACATCTGCTGTGGTCTCCAGCGGCGGGGCGGGCGCCAGATGCAGCGGCATGTGGAAATGGATCCGCCATGGCCCCCTGCCCGGCAGTTCACCCAGGGCCTGGGGCAGGTCATCCGCCGTCAGGACGGTCCCGTCGCTGTCCAGTTCCCGGACCTGGTGCAGGTATCTCGGCTCGGCGAACGCTTCCAGTGCACTGCGGGCAGAGGCTCCGGCGGGCAGGCCAACGTGCAGGGCGGCGGACGCCTGAACCTTTACCACTCTCAGCCCCGCTTCCCGGACACCGCGGACCGCCTCCGCAGGATCAGCGAAGGACACCGCCAAATGGCAGGTGTCTATGCACAGTCCGATGTACTCGGGATCAATACCCCTGGAAATTCCTGCTGCCAGCCATTCAGTCACATCGGCGACGGTGTCGAGGACGCACCCGGGTTCGGGTTCCACGGCAACCCGGACGGTCTTCCCGGTGCATTCCTTCAGTGTCCGTAGCCCCTCCGAAAGCTCCGTGAACGCCCGCACCGCGGCGTCGTCGTCGGCCCTGCTCCAGGGCGTACGCCAGGCCAGCGGCAGCGTGGAAATGGAGCCCGGTACGCCGTCGGGCAGCAGAGCGGCAAGCACGTTTGCGCACTCCAGCGTGTACTGCAGCCGCCGGCGCTGCGCCCAGGTTGGAAGGTAGACGTCTGTCTTTACCACCTCGTTGTGGAATCCACCGTAGGGAAAGGCGTTGAGAGTGTGAATCTGCAGGCCCTCCTCGGCCAGCACCCCGCGAAGCAGTGCCACGTCCGCGTCACTGTCCGCCAGGCGGGAGGCCAGTCCTGCCGGCAGCCACAGCCCGACCCCCAGGAGGTCCAGTCCCGCGCGGCGGCGCACCGGACCCGCGTACTCCCGCAGCTGCCGGATCACCCCGTCCAGGTCTTCTGCCGGATGCACGTTGGTGCAGTAGGAGAGCTGCATCAGACCCTCGCCCCCCGCAGGAGTGAGTTGCCCTCGAACGTAGCTCCCGTCCCGCCCAGTTCCGCTCCGTCGAATCCGGGGATCGGATCGAGGATCAGGCCCCCGCTTTGGCCGTAGAAGTCCACCGGGTTCTGCCAGAGGACGCGCTCGACGTCGGCTTCCGTGAAACCGCCGGCCAGCATGGCACGTGCTGTGCTCGCGGTCTTGAGCGGGTCGGATTTGCCCCAGTCCGCGGCGGAGTTGACCAGTACCTTCTCGGTTCCGTATTCGCGCAGGATGGCTACCAGGCGTTCCTCATCCATCTTGGTATCCGGATAGATGGAGAATCCCATCCAGGCCCCTGCATCCTTCACCATGGCGACGTTGGTCTCGTTGAGGTGGTCCACCACCACCATGGAGGGGTCCAGATCAGATTCCCGAACAATGTCCAGCGTCCGCTCCGTGCCCCGGAGCTTCTCCCGGTGCGGGGTGTGTACCAGGGCAGGGAGATTGAATTCGGCGGCCAGTGCCAGCTGGCGGATAAACGCCTCATCTTCCGCCGGAGTCATGGAGTCGAAGCCGATCTCACCGACGGCAACCACGCCTTCCTTGCCCAGGTACCGCGGGATCTCCTCCAGCACCGGCACGCATCGTGGATCGTTGGCTTCCTTCGGGTTCAGGGCAATGGTGGCGTGATGCCGGAGTCCGTACTGGGAGGCACGGAACCGCTCCCATCCCAGGAGCGCGTCAAAGTAGTCGAGAAAGGAGCCGACGCTCGTCCGCGGCTGTCCCAGCCAGAAGGCAGGTTCCACCACGGCGCGCACCCCGGCTTCATACATGGCCGCGTAGTCGTCAGTGGTCCGGCTGGTCATGTGGATATGGGGATCGAAAATGCGCATGGCTAGGAGTCCTTAACAGTGGTGGTGGAACTGGCGGCGCTCAGGAGGAGGCCGACGTCGTCCGGCACGGGGCGGCCCGCGGCCCGCCTTTCGGCGGCAAAGTCCGCGGCCATGCGGGCAAGTTCGCCGTCGACCCGGTTCCGGAGGTCGGTCACGGCGGCAACGCTGACACCCATAAAGATGAGTTTCAGGACAGCGTGCCGCCAGTTGTGCTGGTCCAGGTAGGCGGCGGCGAAGTCTCCGGCGGCAGCTGCCACCAGACCGGTCTCGTTTGTCCTCAGTGCCTCCGCCGTGATGCTCAGCCCGGCCGCGACAACCGGAGCCGGAAGGCCGGGGTCGCCGGCGGCCAGGGAACCAAGCCCTCTCAGCACGCCCCGCCGTTCGGCGGAATCTCCCCTGCTGTACAGGTCCAGCAGGGCCTCGGCCAGTTTTTCCGGCTCCATGGTCCCTGCCAGCCGTCGAAGCAGCTCGGCGCGGGCGTGGTCACTGGCGGTGCCGCGGATAATTCCGGCAGGGTCGGTGTCCGGATAGAGCGGGCTGCGTCCAACGGTCCGCCCGGCCGCAGCGAAGACAGCCGGGAGGGCGGCGGGGTCGGCAGCGATCTTCGCCAGCGACTGCCGGATCCAGGCCGCTGCGGCCCCCGCCGCCTGTCCCTGATGCCAGGCGTCCCGCAGCGCGGCCATGCTCCGGACCGCCAGCCCGGGCGCATCAAAGGAGTGCCGCGGAAGCTCCACGGCGGCGATGCCGCGGTAGTCCAGTTCGGCGAGGGTGGCGAGGGCGAGCTGGAGGACAACCGTCCCCTCGCCGAATGGAAGGTGCTCGTGGGCTGCGGGCCGCATGTCATCGAGCTGCACATTGGCCAGCAGCTCCCCGGCTTCCAGGAGGGCTCCCCGCACTCCCCCGGGTTCCACCACCACGCAGTGTCCAATGTCTACAGTCAGCCGCAGGCCGTCCGGCTGGCCCAGCCGTGCCCGCAGCTCGAGCGCGTCCGCGACGGTCTCCACGAACATCCCGGGTTCCGGTTCCAGGGCGAGCAGGACACCCCTTGTCTCCGCGTGGTCCAGGACTTCGGCGACCCGGGCCTCCAACCGCTCCCAGGCGGTCTCGGCACTGGTCCCCGGTGGCAGGATGCCGGAGAAGAAGGAGACACACTCGGCGTTAAGCGCCGCCGCGATGTCCACGGCGCGGCGGAGGAAGGCCACCCGGGCGCCGGCGTCTTCGTCGACAAGGGCAGGCCGGTGCTTTTCCCGCGGGTTCAGCAAAAACCGTGTGCCTGTTTCTATCACCACCCTGAGGTCCAGCTCAGCGAGCTGGACGCGCAGCTGGTCCAGCCGGGCGTCAAGATCCGGGGCAAACGGATCCAGGTGCGGGTGGCCCAGTGTCAAGGCTGCCGCGCCGTAACCGAATTCGTGCAGCAGTTCCAGCGCCTGCGGCAGCGGATGGTCCGTGAAGCCGTTGGTCCCGTAGCCGATGCTGAACGGCGGGGCAGACGGTGGGTTGTTCATGACTCGCTCACGCTCCTTCCCGTGGGGCGGGAACGGATGATCCTGCCCATCAGATCCACTACAAGCAGTGCGCCGGCGGCCAACGGGTGTCCGTGGCGGACCGCGAGTGCCGCCTGCAGCGGAACCATCGCGCGGATGCCGGCCTTGGTCGCGTTCAGCGCATTGCCGGCTGCCGGGTTGCGTGCCGCCCGGATCTGCGCCGGCCCGCAGCGCAGCGCGTAGGCTGCTGCGGCACCGAGAACAGCGAGCGCCCTGGCCGGCGGGCCGGCGGAGCCTGCCGCGACGGAAGCGGCAATGACTCCGGTAGTGACGGCGACACCGGATGCGGTGGCGGTATCGGTTCCGTTGACCTCGCCCCGGGACAGCAGCGTCACGGCTACCGTATGGCCGCCCATAATGACGGCTGAGCCGATCGCCGGCCGGACGCGGTCTGCCCCGGCGCCCATGAGGACGTCGAGGGCCCGGCATGTCCCCATGGCAAGTGCACCCGGTACGGCGTGGTTCTTGGCTGCCAGGTCATACGCCCAGATCGAGGCGGCGAGCGGCACGCCTACTGCAACGGCTCTCCGGCCGCCGGCAGCTGCGCAGACACCCAGACCCGCAGCCGTGAGGACGGCAGCGGCGGTGAGGGCGTTCCGGGCTGTGATCCTCCCCGACGGAATCGGCCGCTCCGGACGCTCGACGGCGTCGAGCTGCCGGTCCGCGTAGTCGTTCAGCGCCATCCCTCCGGCGTACAGGCACGCACTGGCCAGCGGCATCAGCGCGCGCCGCCCGGCCATAGTCCGCCCTGCGGCGGCGGCGCCGGCAACGGAATCCCCCAGCACCGTGAGGACCGCGGGAGCCCTTACCAGTTCCAGGTAGTCTCCGCGGCTGCTCACTGCTGCCCGTCCCGTGCTGCGGAAGCGATCCGTGCGCCGGCCGCGTGCGCCCACTGCAGCAGGTTCTCCGTTTGCCGGGCAAAGGAGTGGTCCGCGCTCCCCCACGGATCCTTGAAGAAGAATCCCAGGGCAGCAACAGGCCCGGTTTCTCCCGCGGCGTCTGCGAGCGCCATCAGGCGGGCCAGATCCAGCACCATCGGAGCTGCCAGCATCGAGTCGTACGCGGTCCAGGTGGTCTGCAGCGTCAGGCGGGAGCCGAGGAAGCCTTCAGCGTGGATGTGGTCCCAGGCCACCTTCGTCTCGCCGAGGTCCGGCACGTTATCTATGTGGAGTGGAGTAACTGCTCCCCCGGTGAGTTCACGGAGCCCGCGGTTCTTGGAAAGCAGCTTCCCCGAGACCGCGCGGCTGTCTGCCAGCGTGGCGCCGTCGCCCCCGCCCAGCAGATTGGTCCCTGCCCAGGAGAGAACCTGAAGTCCGCGGGCAGACAGGGCCGGGGCCAGCACCGATCGAAGCCACGTCTGGCCTGTCTTGCCGTCCTGTCCCGCAGTAGGAACCCTGTCCGCACCGGCGAGCTCGTACAGTGCAGGAATGTTGAGGGAAGCTGAGGGGGTGAAGCATATATAGGGAGAGCCGGAGAGGACTGCCGCATAGGCGGCAACCGAGCTGGCAGGAAGCACCGGCCGGCCGGGATCGGCGAGGGCTTCGGCCAGGCGTGCAGCGTCGGAGTGCTCCTCCAGCGGGACCGGCGGTGCCTCCGTGGAGGCGACGTCCAGGACAATCACGCGCCGCAGCCCGTTCGATTCCTCGAAAGCGAGGATGTCCCCGGCGAGGCGCCTCGCGGCGTCGCCCTGCGGTTCCGGAGCGCCATCGGGATCATAGCCGGGCCGGACGCGGCTTTCAGCTTCCTCAAGCTGGGCCTGCACCGAGGCCAGGAGATCGCCCGGGAGCATTCCGGCATCCGCGAGTCTTTCCGCGCGCTTTGGCATGGAAACCCCGCTGATGTCATGGCCGCCCACAACCAGGTCTGCGAAATCCGGCAGGGGTACGCCGTCGAAGCAAGCCTGCGCGGTGACGCATCCCTGCGGCTTAGCCACACCGGAAGCGATGGCCGCCAGGCCAATGACCGCCGTCGTTGCCACCGATCCCCGTGCACCAATGAGCCAGATTCCGGTCCTCCCGCAGCCTGCGTCCTGCGGCGCCGTGCCCGTTCCGGCATTTGCCTCCGGCTCAGCTGGTTTTCCCGTAGGGGTGTCCCTGATCAAACTTCCTCCTCGAAGCTTTTGAACCGTCGCCGGTCCGCTGGCCGGGGATTCTGTTCCCCGGTGGGCCCGTGTCAGGGAACCTAACATAGGTAATGTCAGGCAACAACGAACTTATGAGGTATTCCGATATATCCGCGTCAAGAGGTACCGTCGTTCAGTCGAAGGTTTACAAATGGGCGTGGGACTTGTAACGATTCCCCCGCATCTCCGGCCCGCAATGTTTTCCGGGGTACCGCAAACCGAATCAGGTGGTCACATTGCACGCGGAGTTCCTGAAGTCAATAGTTCCGTCGCCTTTTGTGCTGTAATTGGTCGGTGAGTGACATAAGTAACGTCAGCGGCCTGGCCTCCTCCGGAGCGAGTGAGCTCTTCCAGATACTGCGGGACGGCAAGCCCCGGACCCGTTCGGAACTGGCCGAGCAGATGGGACTGGCGCGTTCTACAGTCACGCTGCGAATCGAAGCACTCATGGACCTGGGGCTTGTGGGGTTCGTTCAGGACGCGGTCTCCACCGGGGGCCGTCCGTCGTCGCGCATCGCACTCAAGGCAGGCAGCCGCGTGGTGCTGGGCGTGGACATCGGCGCCTCGCACCTCCAGGTTGCTGTCACCGACCTCACGGGACACCTCCTTTCCCAGTCCGCCCGGACAATGGAGATCACCCAGGGCCCGGAGGCGGTCCTCGAGGCCGTGGTGGAGATCGGCTCCGAACTGCTCGACGCCGCCGGCCGGTCACCGGAGGACCTCCTCGCCGTCGGCATCGGGCTCCCTGGGCCGGTGGAGCACCGCACCGGGCGGCCCATCAATCCGCCGATCATGCCGGGGTGGAACGCGTTCGACGTTCCCGGCTACCTGCAGTCCCGGTTCCACGTGCCCGTTCTCGTGGACAACGATGTGAACATCATGGCCCTGGGTGAGCGCAACATGGCGTGGCCGGATGTGGATGACCTGCTGTTCGTGAAGGTGGCCACCGGAATCGGCTCAGGGATTGTCTCCAGCGGCATGCTGCAGCGCGGCGCGGACGGAGTTGCCGGGGACATTGGACACATCCGCGTTCACGGCGGCACCGGGGTTCCGTGCCACTGCGGCAACACGGACTGCCTGGAGGCCATAGCTTCCGGTCCCGCCATCGCGGCGAAGCTGCGCCGCCTGGGCCTGGAGGCCGGCGGCAGCGAGGACGTGGTGGAACTGGTCCGCTCCGGCAGCACCGAAGCCATCCATGCCGTCCGGCAGGCGGGGCGGGACGTGGGCGATGTTCTCTCAGCCTGCATCAGCCTCATCAACCCGTCCGTGATAGTCATCGGCGGATCGATGGCCCTGGCCGGGGAACACTTCATCGCGGGGATCCGGGAGACGGTGTACTCGCGCACCATTCCGCTGGCCACCCAGCACCTGCGCATAGTCCATTCCAGCTCCGGCCTGGACGCCGGTGTACTTGGCGCCAGCATGCTGGCCATTCACCATGCGATGTCTCCCCAGCGCATTGACGCAATGGTTTCCGGGCTCAGCAACGCCTAACCGAACTTTAATCGCCCCTGCCGCCGACTTTTGCTTGACAGGCACCAAAAGTCCGCCATAGCCTCATGCGACGGACTCATTTCCAGTACCCGCTCTTGCATTACACTCGCAGCCTTGCACAGGAAGCTCGGGATGGCAGGCCTGTTATCCGCAACTAAGTTCCTAAGGTACGCACTGGGCGCCTGGTAGTGGTTTCAGACAACAAAACGGACATATCGACTAAATGCTGGCGCCGAATCAACGTGGATAGCTCGCCGGCGACGATGAGCTATCAGAACCGGCCCGGCAACTACCAGTGACCCCGCGCGCGTTTTCACCAATGCCGACGGAGGCGGTGAAAATGCGTTCACTTGTCAGGAAGGCAACAGTATGTGCTTCGGATTTGACGCAACAGGCGCGCTCGATCATTCCCTGGAAAAGAAGGGCGTAGGAAGGCGCAATTTCATTCGCGGTGCATTGGCCGCCGGAGCAGGCGTAGGCCTGGCAGGCATCGGCGCCCTTCCTGCCTCGGCCCACCCCGACCACAAGGGGAAGCCCGGACACGGCCACCCGGGCCACGGCGGCCGCCGCCCGGTTCCGCCGGGGCAGATCAGCATTCAGATGTACACCCTGCGCTCCATCATGAACGGTCCTGAGATCGACCGGAACTTCGCCAGGCTCGCCCGTTATGGGTACAACCGGGTGGAACTCGCCGGACTGTACGGGCGCACCGCCAAGGAAATGAAGAAGACCCTTGACCGCCTGGGTATCCGGGCCTCTTCGAGCCACGAGGGGATCAGCGCCTCCAAAGAAGACCTCAAGATCAAGATCGACAATGCCAAGACGCTCGGCCAGACCTACATGGTGGTGCCCTATCTCGCGTCGACGAACGCCGACGACTGGTACCGGTGGGCGGACCAGATGAACGCCGAAGCGGCTGTAGTACGCCGGGCAGGCATCAAGTACGGTTACCACAACCATGCCCACGAGTTCACGACGGATCTGGGCGGAGGACTTACTCCCTGGGACATTTTCACCAGCCGCCTGGATCCGAGGCTGATTCACCTTGAAGTGGACCTTTACTGGGCTGTCACCGGTGGAGTAGGCGTTGGCGCGGCAGACCCCGTGCAGTTTGCCATCGACACCATTAAGCAGGCCCCGCAGGAGGTGCTGCAGTACCACGTGAAGGACCGCGACGAGACCGGTGATTTCGCCGATCTGGGAACCGGCGCCATCGACTTCGCCCGTATCTTCAAGGCCCATCAGCCGAAGGAGTACATCGTGGAAAACGATCAGCCGGACGTCACTCCCCTGCAGACCGCAGAGGTGGGCTACCGGTATCTCCGGAACATCCGCTTCTAGCCCCGGCGCGGCGCCCGTCCGGTGGAACCCCCTGCGGGCGGGTTCCTCCGGACGACCGCTGTCGTCTTTCTGGGCCGGGGCCTGCCGCTGGTGTTCCGGCATCCGCAGACGGGTGTGCCGTGGCTGCCCGCAATCGGGACATCATTAGCGCGGGCTGAGCAGGGATGACCGCTCCAGCGGGCCGGGCAACGTAGGCTCGTCAGGTAAGCAGGCCTGGCAGTGTGAGGAGCAGCAGTGACTTTGGTGGATAACGCCGTGTATGTGGACGGCAAGCGCCTGCACAGTCCGGAAACCCTCGAGGAGACCTTCGACCTCACCAGGGAAACGGGCGGCATGGCCTGGATTGGGCTTTACCGTCCGGATGACATCGAGCTGCTGGCCGTCGCCGAAGAGTTCGGGCTGAACCTGCTGATCGTGGAGGACGCCCTCGCCGGGCACCAGCGCTCCAAGCTGGAACAGTACGGGGACCAGCTCTTTGTGGTGCTGCGTCCCGCCCGCTACCTTGACGACGTCGAACGCGTTGAAATCGGTGAGCTGCACCTTTTTGTTGGTCCCAACTTTGTAGTGACCGTCCGGCATGCTGAATCCCCTGACCTTGCGCGGGTCCGGACGCGGATGGAACGGGAGGAGGACCTGCTGTCCCTGGGTCCGCAGGCGGTGCTGTACGCCATCCTGGACCAGGTGGTGGACGAATACGCGCCGGTGTCGGCCGGACTGGAGAACGATATCGATGAGATCGAAGACCAGCTTTTCGGCGGCGACGGCGAAGTGTCACGGCGCATCTACGAACTTTCGCGGGAGGTCATTGGCTGCCAGCGTGCCATCAGCCCGCTGGAAACTGTGGTAGCCGAGCTGCAGCGCAACCCGGAAAAGTACGCCGTGCCGCCCGAGCTCAAGGACCGGCTCGGCGATGTGCTGGACCACGTGCTGCGCCTGACCGACCGGATCACCGCCTACCGCTCGCTGCTGGACAACGCCCTGGCGCTCAGCTCCACCCTGGCCTCCAACCGCCTGGCGGAAACATCCATTGCCCAGAACGAGCAGACCAAGAAGATCTCTGCCTGGGCCGCCATCCTCTTCGCTCCCACCCTGGTGGGCACCGTGTACGGTATGAATTTCCAGAACATGCCGGAGCTCGACTGGCCGCTGGGCTATCCGATGGCCCTGGCCTTGATGGTGCTGCTCGGCATCCTGCTCTACGCGGCGTTTAAACGGAACAACTGGCTGTAGGAGGCACCGATCATGCGTACCCGGTTCACGCTCCTGGCCCTGGCTGTGCTGCTCGGCGTATCTGCCTGCGGTGCAGATCCCGGCACGGCCGGCGCTTCGCCGGATGATTCCGGGACCTCCGGGGACACGCCGTCGTCCACCGCCTCCTCGAGTGCGTCTCCCGCGGCACCCGAGGGAGTCTGGGGCAACCCCGAGAACATGCGCGAGCCGTCACTGGAACTGCATGAGGACGGGCGCCTGACCGGCACCGACGGGTGCAACCGGCTGATGGGCCGCTGGGTGCTGGAGGACGGGACGGTCCGCTTCCAGGAAGTGGCCATGACCATGATGGCCTGCCCTGACGTGGACCAGTGGCTGGCCTCCGCTGCCAGTGCGGTTCCCACCGAGGACGCTCTGCTGGTGTACGACGGCGACGGCAACCAGATCGGTTCCCTCCCCCGCTAGCGCTTCTAACCTCATCGAAAACGCAGAAACTGCCCGTATCAGGCCTGATACGGGCAGTTTCCGCTATCTCGTGGGGGGAGAAAGACTTACTTGGACTGCGGAGCGCGGTGGGAATCCATCACGCCCAGGTCTGCGCCCTTGGTTTCCTTGACCATGGTCACGGCGACGAAGGAGATCACGCAGAGGACCATGATGTAGATGCCGATCGAGCCGGACCACCCGGTTGCGTTCAGCAGCATCTCGGCGATCATGGGAGCGAACGCGCCGCCCAGGATGGCGCCGAGCGCGTAGCCGATGGAAACGCCGGAGTAGCGGACGCGGGCCGGGAACATCTCGGCGTACAGAGCGGACTGCGGACCGTAGGAGAGGCCCAGGCCGATGGTCAGGACGAAGATGGACAGGCCGAACAGGAACACGTTGGCGGTGTCGATCAGCAGGAACATCGGGATGGCCCAGAGGAACACCCAGGCGTAGCCGATCTGGAAGGTGCGCACGCGGCCGATCTTGTCCGAGAGCATGCCGCCGTACATCGTGAAGATGAGCCAGCCGAAGGAGCCCACGGTGGTGGCAAGCAGCACCGCGGGACGCTCCATGCCCAGCGCCTTTCCGGCGTAGGAAGCGAAGAACGCGATGACCAGGTACCCGGCAGCGTTGTTGGCGATGAAGATCAGCGCCGAGAGGATGACCTCACGGGAGTTGTACTTGAAGAGCTGGCCCAGCGGTGCAGAGGATTCCTTCTTCCGCTGCTGGATCTCCTTGAAGACCGGGCTCTCGTCCACCGAGCGGCGGATGAAGTAGCCCACGAAGATCAGGACTACGGAGAACAGGAAGGGAATACGCCAGCCCCATTCGAGGAACTGTTCTTCGCTGAGCGTGCTGGAGATGACAAACATGACGAAAGTCGCCAGGATCATGCCGATGGGCACGCCGATCTGCGGGTAGGCGCCGAAGAAGCCGCGCTTGTTGACCGGAGCATGTTCTACGGAGAGCAGTGCGGCGCCGCCCCATTCGCCGCCGGCCGAGAAGCCCTGCAGGATGCGCAGGACGAGCAGCAGGATCGGAGCAGCGACGCCGATCTGCGCGTAGGTCGGCAGGACACCGATCAGGGCGGTGGAAGCGCCCATCATGATGAGGGTGAAAACGAGCATCTGCTTGCGGCCCAGCTTGTCACCCAGGTGGCCGGCTACGACGGCGCCCAGCGGGCGGAACAGGAAGCTGATGCCGATGGAGGCGAAGGAAACGATCTGCGCCAGTGCAGATCCTTCGCCGACGGGTGCGAAGTAAAGGGTGGCGAGGACGAAGCCTGCGGCCTGGGCGTAGATGAAGAAGTCGTACCACTCGATGGTGGTGCCAACCAGGGTGCCCGCAAGTACCTTGCGTTCCTCCTGGCTCATCCGCTGGGACGGCGCAGCAGATGCACTTTTTGTAGTCATTGAAACTCCGTTATTTATTGACTGGAGGGGACATTACTGAAAGAACGGTCGGTAACCTGTCGCATCAAGATACCCTGAACTGTGACGGGCAACACACAATTTTCCGAATATGACGCGCAGCCCGGGGTTCGGACTGCAATCTCGGACGGGTCCTTCGGAAATCCAGCACTTTCAGTGGATGGCAAGGCTCCGCCGGAAATACGGCCGAGCCCGAATGGATCTCATTCCTGCCGCCCCGCATTCCGCAATGTTGTTCGATAATTGAACACTGGTTTCTTATAGCGAACTATGAGCACTATAGAGGACGTGTGATCCGAGACACAAGCCCACATTTTGGCCGCTAGGCTGGACGAATGCCTTCACAGAGCGCTGACACAAGCCCCGCCGCGGAGACCACCTCCGGGCACCCCGCCGCGCCGGCGCCGGGCGCTGATCCCAAGCCGGTGGCCGACGATCTGGTGACACGCAGCCACCAGCTGCCCTCGGGCCTGGCTTACACCACCACCACGGGACGGGTGGTGTTCCGCCGGGAAGAAACTTCCGACGGAAAAGCGGACGGCTTCAAGCCCAAGGCCGAGATCTTCCTGACCGCCTACACAGCGGACCTGCCGGACTCCGCGAGCCCGAATCCGCGGCCGGTGGTCTTTGCCTTCAACGGAGGCCCCGGCTCATCCTCGGTGTGGCTGCACCTTGGCCTGCTGGGCCCCCAGCTGGTGGATTCGGGCGACGCCGGGAACCTGACCCCGGCACCCTACGGACTGACCGACAACCCGGAAACCCTGCTGGAGCATGCTGACCTGGTGATGATCGATCCGGTGAACACCGGCTTCTCCCGGGTGGTGGACGGGAACACCGCGGACGAGTTCCACGCCTTTAAGCAGGACCGGGACCTTGTGGCGGAAGTCATCCGCCTCTGGACCACCCGCAACAACCGCTGGCTCAGCCCCAAGTACCTGGTGGGCGAGTCCTACGGCACCCTCCGCGCCGTCGCCGTCGCCGGCCGGCTGTTTGATGCCTACGGAATGTCCGTCAACGGCCTGGGTCTGATCTCCACCGTCCTGAATATGGGCACGCTGATGTTCGCGCCGGGGGCGGACACCCCCTACGCCCTGCACCTGCCCACCTACGCTGCAATTGCGCATTTCCACGGGCGGCACCCCGGCCGGGAGCTGGCCGATGTGGTCCGCGGGGCCGAGGAGTATGCGGCACGGGATTACGGTTATGCGCTCAGCCAGGGTTCCCGGCTCACCGCAGAGGAGTACGACGCCGCGGTGCAGCGCCTGGCCGAACTCACCACCCTGGATCCCGGGTTCATCCGCCGGACCAACCTGCGCTGGGACTATGCGCAGTTCTCCGCGGAGCTGCTCCGGGACCAGGAACTGGCGGTGGGCCGGATCGACGGACGCTTCACCGCTCCGGCCGCGGATCCGCAGGCGTCCGAGAACTGGGACGATCCCAGCCTGGCGGCCATCAACGGCCCCTACGCCGCCGCGATCAACCACTATGTCCGCGCCGAACTCGGCTACCAGAACGACCTGCCCTATGAGGTGCTTACCGGACGGGTGCAGCCGTGGAGCTACAAGGACTTTGAAGGCGTGCCGATTGACGTCACGCAGACTTTGGAGCGGCTGCTGGCGCACAATCCGGGCCTGCGGGTCCACGTGGACTACGGCTATTACGACGGCGCCACGCCGCACTTCGCGGCGGAGTATGTCTGGGCGCACATGCGCCTGAGCGACAGCGCCCGCGCCCGGCTCACCCACCACTACTACGAGGCCGGGCACATGATGTACCTGCAGCCGGAGGCCCGGCGGGGACAGCTGCAGGCGCTGGCTGAGTTCGTGTCACCGGCGGCTGGCTAGCTGCCGGAGCGCCGCGGAGGCACCCGCCGGTTAGGTAACGCCGCCCTACGTAACGCCGCCGGCCAGGCGGGCAACCTGCCGGGCGATGCGGTAACCACCGTGTGCAGGATCGGATACCGCGCTGAACGCCCCAGTTCACCGAACGCCTCCGCTGCCTTCGGAACCGCCGCCAGGGCAGCTTGCAGATCCGCCGGAAGCTCGAGCGCGGCGGGTCCGCCATAGGCACGGTCCCAGCGGCCGTCGGCCCTGGCCCGGTCGATCTCCGACTGCCCCCGGCCGCGCATACGGCCGGCCTCCATGAGCCCTGCAACCAGTTCCACGTTCCGCTTCGACCATAGGGACCGCGCCCGCCGGGAAGTGAAGTGCTGGCGGTAGGTCGTATGGTCCACGGAATTCCTCCGTCCGTCGATCCAGCCGCTGCAGAGCGCTTCCTCCAGCGCCTCTGCATAGGTTAGGGAGGTCGGCGTTTCCGTGCCCTTCTTCGCCAGGATGAGCCAGACGCCGTCGCTCGTTGCGTCGTTTTCCTCGAGCCAGCTCCGCCAGGCAGCGGCGTCGGCAACAACCAGTTCGGGCGGGGCGGCTCGCTCAGTCACTGGACGTGTCCTTTGGGTGAGGAGGGTGGCCAGGCATGTTTCGAGTATTCCCCACATCGGGGACAGCTTTTGTCCGCTTTGTCCGGGTGTCCCGTTGTGGCGGCTCCGGCCCCTTCGGTACTTTCGCCTCAAATGGCCGGCGTATGGCCGGTCTGGTGACGGGAGAGAGTCCATGGGCAAGGTCGCGTGGGGGTTCACCAGCTCGATAGACGGGTTCATTGCCGGGCCGGGCCACGACATGAGCTGGTTCGATGCCGTGGAGCCACTGCCGGCGGGCCTCACCGAGCGGATGGCCGCGGCGGTGGGCGTGATCATTTCGGGCCGGAAGGGGTACGACGCAGCCAAGGCGCAGCAGTCCGTCCGGGATGACAGCACCGCTGAGGCCTACGGCGGGGCATGGTCCGGAACCGAATTCATCCTGACCCACCACCCGGAGGAGCTCGCCCCCGATTCCTCGGTCACCGCACTGGACTGCAGCATTGCGGAGGCCATTGACCGGGCTCAGGGGATCGCCGGGGAGATGGACATTCAGATCATCAGCGCGGACATCGCCAGCCAGGCTCTGGAACACGGCCTCATCGACGAGCTTCAGGTGTTCGTGGCACCCGTCCTGCTGGGCGACGGCATACGGATCTTCGACTTCCCCGGCGGCCGCCGCTACGACTGGGAGCTGACCGGCATCATTGAGGGCGCAGAGCGCAGCTTCGGCCGCACCTACCGGCCCAAGCTCTCCTAGCGCGTACCGAAGTGGATCCACACGCCGATGATCCACGCGGTACCGGCCGCAAGTGCCAGGCCCAGTTCCACCAGCATGCCCAGCCCGGTGGCCTTCAGCGCCTCCCAGGAGGACGACGCCGCTGCAGACAGGCTGCGCTGGCGGACGAACTCGCTGATCAGGAGCCCCCCGGCGAAGCCGGCAATCAGCCCGGCCACCGGAATGAAGAACATCCCGGCAATGCCCGCAGCGAGGCCGATCAGGACGGAGCGGTTGGGAATCTTCCGCTGCCTGAGCTTCCTGCCGGTCAGGACCCAGCTGGCCGAAAGACCGGTCAGCGCGAAGAGGGCCCCGAAGGCGAAGGACCACCAGCCGGCGCCGCTGCTGACTCCGATGGCCCAGCCCAGGAATGCCAGCAGGATGAGGATGCTGCCGGGAAGGACCGGCACCACAATGCCGGCCACGCCCACTGCAATCAGCAGCCCGGCCACAAGAGTGACGATCAGGTCCGTATCCATGCAGCAAGTCTTCCACGCGTTTGGGCCGGCCACTGCACGGGCACAGTGCGCAGGTTCCCAGCCCCCGCTGCACCCGTTGCCTGCTGTGGCCCCTCCCGTGCCCGCCCGCCACAGCGGCTGGGAAACCGTGCCGTCAGGACGGTCCAATCCGGCAGGATTCCTCCCAACAGGGCTACAGTAAGGTTACTTATGAAGTGGTCACCCTTCAGTCCGCACCCCCAACGGCAAGAGGAGAAGCAGATGAGCACGGATTCAGGCAGCAGCGCTGCGGACGATCCCCGCGGCAGGAACACAGGAGACGTTCCTCCCGGCGAGGACGCGGGGAGTGGAACATCCACCCCTCCCCCGAGCCCCCAAAACGCATCCAGCGACACCGGGAGCCCGCGCGGCAGCCAGGGCGAACCGGATGTCACCCGCCGGCTGGAGACGCAGCCGCGCGCCGATCGCACCGGTTCTGCAGGCATGACCGGCGCAGCCGGAACCGCCGGCACCAATGACACCGAGGTGATCAACACGCGGGACACGAACGCGCAGATCACCGGCACGCGGGATCCGAACGACGCCGCCTACCGCACTGATGAGGCTCCGGACGGCACCGGCCGCCGGGCTGCGCACCGGGACGGGGCCGGCGCAGCGGGTGCCGCAGGTGCCGCAGGTGCTGCCGGCACTGCCCGACACGGCGGTTCCGCCGGCGCCGCCCGCCTGAGCCCGGAGGAGCCGGCAATGCCCAACCGCGAGGCGCTGCTGGCTGCCGAGCGCGAACGTTTTGGCGGCATCAAATTCGGCGCTGCGTTTTTCGGCTGGCTGACGGCCACCGGCATGGTGGTGCTGCTCTCCGCCCTGGCTGCTGCCATCGGCGCCGCAGTGGGCGTATCCACGGACACGGACCTGGGTGCAGCCCTGGACCAGGCGGCCGCGAACCAGTCCACCGGGCTGATCGGCGCCATCATCACCCTGGCCGTGCTGCTGCTTGCCTACTACGCCGGCGGCTACGTCGCCGGACGGATGGCCCGGTTCAACGGAGCCAAGCAGGGCGTGGCCGTCTGGCTGTGGGCTCTGGTGGCCGCCGCCGTCGTAATTGCCCTTGGACTGATCTTCAACGATGACATCCGCAGCCTCACCCAGCTCAATTCCGTGGCCCCCCTGCCGCAGGACCTGGGTAACGTGAGTGCCGGCTCCTGGCTGGCACTGCTTGCCACCGTGGTGGTCAGCCTGATTGGCGCCGTCCTGGGCGGACTGGCAGGAATGCGCTTCCACCGCCGGGTGGACCGGGCAACGTTTACTCCCGCCCCCGCCTGATCGGACACAAAAATGCCGGCTCCGCGAACTGCGGAGCCGGCATTTTTGCTGGGGCCTGGTCCTTGGAAAGACCTGGCACTTTAGGAAATCAGGGCGAAGGCATGCCGCCGTTGACGTTCAGGGTCTCGCCCACCACGTAGCTGGATTCCGGAGACGCCAGGAAGACGTAGGCCGGGGCAAGCTCGGTGGGCTGGCCTGCGCGGCCCAGGGGCGTGTCCTTGCCGAACTCCGGCAGGGCGTCCTTGGGCTGGCCGTCGGAAACCTGCAGCGGCGTCCAGAACGGCCCCGGAGCCACAGCGTTCACGCGGATGCCCTTGGGGGCCAGCTGCTGGCCCAGCCCCTTGGTGAAGTTGTTGATCGCCGCCTTGGTGCTGGCATAGTCCAGCAGGTGCGGGGACGGGCTGTAGGCCTGGATCGAGGTGGAGTTGATGATGCTTGAGCCGGCGGGCAGGTGCGGCAGGGCCGCCTTGGTCACCCGGAAGAAGGAGTAGATGTTGGTCTTGAAGGTGTCATCGAGCTGTTCGTCGCTGAGGTCTTCAAGGTTTTCAACGGCCACCTGCTTGCCTGCGTTGTTCACCAGGATGTCGAGGCCGCCGAGGCCGTCAACCGCGTCCTGCACTACCTGGATGCAGTATTCGGCGTCGCGGAGATCGCCCGGAAGCGCGACGGCGGTGCGCCCGGCATCCTTGATGAGTTCAATGACCTTCGCCGCATCTTCCTCTTCCTCCGGCAGGTAGGAGAGCGCAACATCCGCGCCTTCCCTGGCGAAGGCGATGGCCACCGCTGCGCCAATTCCGGAGTCTGCGCCGGTGATCAGGGCCTTGCGGCCTTCCAGCCGCCCGGTTCCGCGGTAGGAGTCCTCGCCGCGGTCCGTCTTGGGTTCAAGATCGGCATCCAGGCCGGGCTCGGGCTGGTCCTGCTTCGGCGGGCTGATCGAGGGATACCGGCTGACCGGATCCTGGAACGTGTACTGGTCCGAAGTGTTTTCGTTGGCCATTAAGTTTCCCCACTTCCCATTGTTCATGGATATGGAGCCGCAACTGGCGGCCGCCTACGTTAGGTAAGCATGCTTAGTATCCTATGGCGGGAGGGGCACGCCGGGCAAACCCGGCTGGGCGCCGGGCACGGTGAAGGGGTGCCGGATCCTAGAAGAAGAGGCCGAGGAAGCCGACGCTGATGCTGCCGACGAGTCCGATAATCAGAAGCCAGACGATGGGCGTACGGAACTTGTTCATGTGTCGCATGGTCCCAACAGTCTACGTTGAACACCCAGACGGCATGCCAGCCCGCCGGTGGAGTGATCCTCGGGCGGGTCTAGTGAAAACAGGACCCGGGCGGGCAGACTTTTGGCAGAAGTTCCATCGGCAGCGGACAGACAAGGACGAGGACCATGGCGAAGGACAACCGCAAGCGAATCGTCGTCGGGGTGGACGGGTCAGAGCTTTCCCTGGTGGCGCTGCGAACCGCCCGCCGGCTGGCGGACCTGCTGCACTGCCGGATCGATGCCATTACGGTCTGGTCCTACCCCATCGCATTGGCGGTTCCGATCCCCTCCACGGAGTGGTCCCCGCGGGTAGAAGCGGAGAACGCCCTGGAGGAAACGCTGCAGGCAGCGTTCGGCCAGGACGTTCCGGAGGGGCTGAAGAAGACCACAGTGGCGGGCCAGCCCGTTCAGGTGCTGGTTGAAGCCAGCAGGGATGCCGAGATGCTGGTGGTCGGCAGCAGGGGCAGGGGCGGCTTCGCGGGCCTGCTGCTGGGTTCAGTCAGTTCCACTGCCGCCGCGCACGCCCACTGCCCCGTGCTGATAGTCCATCCGCCGGAGAAGGAGTAGCCCTCCGGCTACCGCCGCACCGAGCAGGCGTCCTCGCGTTCGTCAGCCCGTGCGGCCGGCTGTTCTTCGGCTGCCTGTGCCGCGGCAGCGTCTTCAACGGAGCCCTCGTTCCCGGCGGCAACATCACCGGTCGCAGCGAGGGCAGCCGCGGGAGCGGCGGAGGGGGCACCGCCGTCGGACACTGCGTCCGCCTCAGGGGCGGCATCCTTGTCCGCGGCAACGCGGCGCAGCGCAAAGACAGCACCGATGGCAGCGGCCACCATGAGCACAATACCAATGAGCGACGTCGCCACCACGCCCGAGTCGAAGGCCGACTGCGCCGAGGAAATCAGCTCCGCAGCCTGCGGTCCGGGCAGCGTCCTGGCTGCTTCAACGGCGCCGCCGAGCGTCTCCGAAGCGGCGGAAGCAGCGGCCGGATCCATGCCGTCCGGGAGCACAATGCCGTTGCGGTAGCCGGCTGTGAGGATGCTGCCCAGCACCGCGGTGCCGAGCACCGCGCCCACCTCATAGGCGGTTTCGGAAATTGCCGATGCCGCACCTGCCTTGGCCGGCGGCACGGATCCCAGAATCAGGTCATTGGAGATGGTCTCCGCGGATCCGACGCCGATGCCGAGGATCATGAACGCGATCACCAGGCCCAGCGGGCTCTCATCATGGCCGGTCATCAGCACCACGGTGTAGCCGACGGCGCTGAAGATCAGGCCGGCAGCCACGGCATAGGCCGGGCGCACCCGCCGCACAACGCGGACGACGGCGAGGCCGGCCACCACAGTCAGCATCAGGCCCGGGAGCATCATCAGGCCGGCTTCACGCGGCGCCTGCCCCAGGACCAGCTGCAGGTGCTGGGAAAGGAAGAGAATGAAACCCACCTGGGCGAAGACGCTGAGCAGGTTGGCGGAGATGGAACCGGTGAAGACGGGATTGCGGAACAGCCGAACGTCCAGCATGGGTTCGGAGCGGCTGAGCTGGCGGCGCACGAAGGCGACGCCGAAGAGCAGGCCGGCGGCCATCGGAACCAGGGAGTACGCGTCGAGTCCGTGCGAAGCAATGGACTTGATGCCGTAGACCAGCGGGAACATCGTGGCCATGACCAGCAGGATGCTGACCGGATCCACCTTGCCCGGCTTGGGGTCACGGGACTCCGGCAGCAGGCGCGGGCCGAAGACCAGGAGCGGAATCAGCACCGGCACGGCGAGCAGGAAGACCGAGCCCCACCAGAAGTGTTCCAGCAGGGTGCCGCCCACAATCGGGCCCAGTGCGGCACCGCCGGAGAAACCGGCCGCCCAGACGGCAATCGCGATGCGGCGCTGGCCGGGCACCACGAACATGTTCCGGATGATGGAGAGGGTGGCGGGCATCAGCATGGCGCCGAAGAAGCCGAGCAGGGCGCGGGCACCGATTAGGGCACCGGCCGTGGGAGCGAAGGCCGCCGCAACGGAGACCAGCCCAAAACCGGCGGTGCCGATCATCAGCAGTTTCCGCCTGCCCAGCCTGTCGCCCAGGCTGCCCATCGGGACCAGCAGTCCGGCGAGGATCAGCGCATAGATGTCGATGATCCAGAGCAGTTCCGTCCCGGACGGCGCCAGGGCACGGGACAGGGACGGGACGGCAAAGCTGAGCACGGTGTTGTCTACCGCAACCAGCAGGACGGCGAGCATCAGCACCGCCAGTCCCAGCCATTCACGCTTGCCGGCCCGCTGAAGCACGGACCGTTCCTGTACCGCAGGCACAATTCCTCCTTGGCTCAGGCAGGGCTCCGCCTGCCGAAATTTGTGGGATAAGAAGACACGCCAGTAACCGCCGGGACCCGCCCGAACGTTACTGTACCGTCTAGACTGTACAGCACGGGATGGCGTAGCGTAAAGCCATGCCTGAACAGACACCCGCCCGGGAGCGCGTCCTCTCCGCATACGAGGAACTGCTGATCAATGAAGGCCCCCGCGGGGCAACGCTCGACGCCGTGACGGCACTCGCCGGCGTCTCCAAGGGCGGGCTGCTGTACCACTTCAAGAACAAGGAGGCCCTGGCAACCGGCCTCTTGGAGCGGCTGCGGGTCCTTGCCGCTGCGGATCTGGAGCGGATGCGGACTGACCCTGAAGGGCCGGCGCGCTTCCTGGTGCGCACCTCCGTCTACGTGGACAGCGGACTGGACCGCGCCCTGATTGGTGCGGTCCGCCTGGCCCAGGCTTCCGACGCTGCCGCCTCCGAACTGCTGCAGCAGATCCACCGCGACTGGTTCAACCTGATCCTCGACGAGGTGGGAGACCGGGCGATTGCCCGCGCCATCATGCTGCTCGGTGACGGGCTCTACTACAACGAGGGACTGCCGGGCGGCTGGCCCCAGGGGGAGGACTCCCCCACTTCCGGGTCCGTGGAGGAACTCCTGGAAGTTGTAGACCTGCTCAAGTCCCAGGCCGCGGCCAGGCGGGTCTGACCTCGGCGCGCTGCGCCGGCACCTGCCTGCCTGCCGTGCATCCAATACGTGCTGTGGCACAGTATGTGCCATGGAAATGAGCACAGCAGACCTTTACGACGAACACGGCGATGCCCTGGCCTCAGTCTCCCTGCAGTTCCAGGACCTGGGCGGCCGCACCCGCTTCACCGGTCCGGTGCGCACCATCCGCTGCCACGAAGACAACGGACTGGTGAAGTCCATCCTGAACTCGCCGGGCAACGGCGCCGTTTTGGTGGTCGACGGCGGCGGGTCACTGAACGCCGCCCTCATGGGGGACATGATCGCGGAGGCCGCCGTGGAGAACGGGTGGGCCGGCGTCGTTATTCACGGGCCGATCCGGGACCGTGCAGCCGTGGCCAAGCTGCCGCTGGGAGTGAAGGCGCTTGGCTCCAACCCGCGCAAAAGTGCCAAGGATTCCGTGGGTGAAGTGGACGTGCCTGTGGAGTTCGGCGGCGTGATGTTCCGGCCCGGCGCGGTGCTCTACGCGGATGAAGACGGCATCCTGGTGGAGCGTTAGGGCCGCTGTGCAGGGTGGAGTCACACCATGTGACATCCGCCCCACAGGCTGGGAACCCGCGCTTGGGAAACCCCGGAACTAGGCGTTCCAGAGACCGTAGGAATCTGCCAGGGAGGAAATCTTCTGCGCACGGGCCAGGCGCGGCAGGTAGGAGCCGTCGCCCACCACAGCACCGGCGGCGTGGGCCTCGAGCAGCTCGTGGGCCCAGACGATTTCCGATTCGCTCGGAGAAAGCCCCTTGTTAATGGTGTCAGCGGCTTCGGGCATGAGGCAGAGCTTGCCGGTCATGCCCATCGACGCGGTTACCTTGCAGGCGTCGAGCAGCTTTTCGCCCAGGGTTCCCGGCGTCGGGCCGTCGATCGGGCCGGGCAGCTGCCCCACGCGGGAGGCAACCACAAGCTTGGACCGGGCGTAGGCCAGGGCCATCGGGTCGTCCGAGGCACCGGTGTCGCGGCGGAAGTCTCCGACGCCGAACGCCAGCCGGAACGTGCCCGGTGCGCTGGCAATCGCCGTCGCATTTTCAATGCCAAGGGCGGACTCGACCAGCGCGAGCACCGGGGTGCCGGCCTGGAGCCGCATCGCGGTGTGGGTGACCTGCTCGGGTTTTTCGGTCATGGCCAGCATGACGCCGCGCAGTCCGGGAGCCTTTGAGAGTGCGGCCAGATCATCGGCCCAGTAATCCGTTTCGATGCCGTTGACGCGGACCCAGGCGGTCATGCCGGTGGAGAGTGCCTCAACTACGCGCTCCCGGGCTTCGGCCTTGCCTTCGGCGGGAACTGCATCTTCCATGTCGAACACAACCGAGTCCGCTTCCGAGGCGAGGGCGGGAGCGAAATTCTCTTCATCCGCGGCCGAAGCCAGCAGCCAGGAACGGGACAGTTTCGCGGGCAGCGCGGCAGCGCGGCTGTTTCGGAAGGGAGCCATACGTCCGAGCCTACTTTCCGGCCCCGCGATACCCCAACGCGGAAACCCCCGGTGTGACCACCGTTACTTCCGGCACGCTTCTGTTTCGTCAGCAGAAACCCGCGATGGCGTTCCAGACCGGGTGGGCTTCCCCGGCGCCTTCACGCAGCACGGCGGCTTCGATCAGCCCGTAGGGGCGGTCCGCAGCGAAGAAGACCTCGCCCGGGTTGTCCAGCCCGAACGGTTCCAGGTCCACCAGGAAGTGGTGGTTGTTGGGCAGCGAGAGGCGTACCTCGGCAATTTCCGGATGGGCTTCCAGCACTGCCTTGCCCATCTGGAACATGCTCTGCTGCAGCGCCAGGGAGTGGGTGCTGGCGAAGGTGTCCAGCAGCTGCCGGTTCCCGCTCAGTTCCGGTTCGGTGAACCCCGGAGGCAGGCCTGCAAACAACCCGTCCCGGAAATCTGGAAGACTTAAGCCATGAGTGAGCAGAGCAGCGGCAAGAACACGCAGCCCGGCCGCCGCGGCTGGTTGACCGGGGGACCTGTGCTGACGGTCCTGCTGATCGCCGGACCGCAGATCCCCGGACTCCTGAGCCGGCTGTTCTCCGGCGCCCCGGACGGGGTTTATTCACTGGCCACCGTGTACGGAGGCGCGGCACTGACTCTGGCCGGAGCTGCAGGACTGGTGTATTTCCTAGGCTCCCGGCAGGCTGCAGCCGCCGGCCGTGGCCAGCAGGCATCGGAGCCGGAACGGGACTAGTTGCACCCGGTGCAACGATGCACTTAGTGTAGGAGTGTGCTTTCAGCCAGCTCCGCCCCAGACCGCCGGACCGCCATCAAAAGCAGGCACCGCCAGGCGATTGTTGATGCCTGCGCCGCGCTGCTGGCGGAACGCCGGGGAACGGATTTCTCCGTCGATGAGCTCGCACACCGCGCCGATGTCTCCCGGCGTACCGTGTTCAACCATTTCGCGTCCCTGGATGACGTGGTCACCGAGGTGGGCACCGACGTCGTCGCCTCCGCCCTGACGCTGCCTGACGGCACCGCGCCGGAGGGCCACTCCCCCCTCGATGATCTGGTGGACCTGGTCAGCTCTCCGCGGTTCATTGAAGCGGTTTCTTACCTGACCCAGGTCCTGGGCCGTGCCGACACACGGTCTTCCCCGCAGCAGGCGGTTATGGCTTTCCGTTCCGTGACCATGGCCGGGGACCAGGTCATGGCGGCCCTCGCGGCCCGGCATCCCGAATCGGATCCGGAAGATGTACAGCTCCTCGTCGGCACCTTTGCCGGCGGCATCAGCGTGCTGTACGAACGCTGGTGTGCGCAGACCGGCGCCGTGGACACCCCCGAATCCCGCACGGTATGGATCGAGCTGATCCAGCGCCTTGTCGCAGCCCTGCGCACCGGAATCGGATCCGGCACTCCCCCTGACAGCCCCTAGATTTTCGCTCGCGGCGGTTCACCTCCGCCGCCCCCGTCCGCAGCAAAAGCAAGCTTTTTCGATAAGGACCCACCAAAATGGCTGAATTCCTCTACCGACTGGGGCGGGGCGCCGCACGGCGCGCCCGCACCGTACTGGGGGTGTGGATCGCCGTGCTGGCAATTTCCGGCATAGCGTTCGCACTCTTCGGCGGCACCCTCTCCACCGCCATCTCCATTCCAGGCACACCCACCACGCAGGTCACCGACCGGCTGCAGCAGGAACTGCCCGAGGCTTCCGGCGGCACCGGCTCCGTGGTTTTCCAGACCGAGGACGGCTCAGCCTTCACCCCGGAGCAGCAGGACGCCATCGCGGCCCTTGCTGCCGATGCGTCCGAGGTAGACGGCGTGGAAAACGCCGTGGACCCCTTCGCGACGGAAGCAGAACGGGACGCGCAGCGTACCCAGCTCGAGGAAGGCCAGGCACAGCTCGACGCCGGACGCGCCCAGCTCGATGCAGCCCGCGCCGAACTCGACGCGGGCCAGCAGCAGCTCGATGCCGCCCGCGCCCAGGCCGAAGCCGCCGGAGCACTGGCCGCGGCGCAGCCGCAGCTCGATGCGCAGCAGGCACAGCTCGACGCCGGTCGCGCGGAGCTGGACGCCCAGGCCGCCGCTGCCGAAGAGCAGGCTCCCCAGCTGGAACAGGGCGCGGCCCTGCTGAACATGGCCGAGAACATCCGGATGGTCTCCGAAGACGGCAGTGCCGCCATTGTGACCGTGGTCTTCGAAGACACCCAGATGGAAGTCACGCAGGAAACCAAGGACGCCCTTGTGGCTGTCTTCAATGACGCTCCCGTGGACGGTGTCACCACGGACTTCTCCACCGACATCGCCCAGGGCATCCCCAGCATCTTCGGCATCGGCGAGGTGATCGGCCTCGTTGTGGCCGCCGTGGTCCTGGTGGTTATGCTCGGCACCCTCATCGGTGCCGGCCTGCCGCTGATAACCGCCCTGATCGGCGTCGGCATCGGCGCGCTTGGCGCACTGGCGTTCTCCGGCGTCGTCGAAATGGTCTCCGTAACCCCCGTACTGGGCCTGATGCTGGGCCTTGCCGTGGGCATCGACTACGCCCTGTTCATTGTGAACCGGCACCGCCGCCAGCTGAAGGCAGGCTACGAGCTGGAAGAGTCCATTGGACTGGCCAACGGCACCTCCGGCAACGCCGTCGTCTTCGCCGGCTCCACCGTGCTGATTGCACTGCTGGCCCTGAACATCACCGGCATCCCGTTCCTGGGCCTGATGGGTACCGTGGGCGCTGCGTGCATCGCCATTGCCGTGATGATCGCGGTGACTTTGACCCCTGCCCTGCTGAAGCTGACGGGCATGCGCATCCTGAGCAAGAAGGAACGCGCTGCGGTAACCCGGACTGCCCAAGCACCCTCCCCCACCGCCGTGCCCGGCTCGGCCAAGCCCATGTCCACCATGAGCGCCGTGCTCACAGCCCTGGTGTCCATCGCAGCCCTGCTGGTGATCGCCATTCCGGCGCTGGACCTGCGCACCGGCCTGCCGGACGGCTCTTCCGAGTCGCACGACTCCACGCAGTACCGCGCGTACTCCACACTTTCGGAGAAGTTCGGAGAGGGCCAGAACGGCACTCTGCTGGTGGTCGCGGAACTGGAGTCCGAACCGACCGATGCCGAGGCCACCGCTGCGCAGGCGGAGATCGCCGGAATCCTCTTCGACCAGGACGGCGTTTCCGCCGTGGCGCCCATCGGTTCCTCCGAGGACGGCAGCACCATTGCCTTCCAGGTGGTTCCGGAACAGGGGCCCACGAGTGAGTCCACCGAGAACCTGGTGCATACCCTGCGCGACATGTCGCCGCTGAACGGCGAATATGAGATCGGCGTCGCCGGAACTGCGTCCGGCAACATCGACATCTCGGACAAGCTCTCCGACGCCCTGCCGATTTACCTCGGCGTGGTGGTGGGCCTGTCCCTGCTGATCCTCATCCTGGTGTTCCGGTCCATCTACGTTCCGGTCATCGCCACCCTCGGCTTTGTGCTCTCCTACTTCGGCGCACTCGGCGGCGTCGTGGCGATCTACCAGTGGGGCTGGCTCTCCGGGATCTTTAACGTGGAGTCCCCCGGCCCCATCCTGAACTTCCTGCCAACCATCCTGGTGGGCATCCTGTTCGGCCTGGCCATGGACTACATGCTGTTTATCGGTTCCGGCATGCGTGAGGCCTACGCCCACGGCGCTCCGTCCCGGGTGGCCGTGGTGCAGGGTGTCCGCGCCGGACGGGCCGTGGTGACGGCTGCGGCGATCATCATGGTCTCCGTATTCGGCGGCTTCGTGTTCTCCCACAGCGCCATGATCCGGCCCATCGGCTTCGCGCTGGCCTTCGGTGTGCTGCTGGACGCGTTTGTGGTCCGCATGCTGCTGATTCCGGCGCTGATGCACCTGGCCGGAGACAAGGCCTGGTGGCTGCCGAAGTGGCTGGAGCGGATTCTGCCGGATGTCGACGTCGAAGGTTCCTCACTGGAACGCCGCCACCCGCATGTTGAGCACCACGAACCGGAACCGGCCAGCCGCAGCTAGCGGCGTCCCGCTCCGGATTCTCAAAACCGCAGCCGCCCCTCTCGTGGCGGCTGCGGTTCTTTTATGCCCTCCGTCCTCATTACGGGACACGCGTAATTTCTGGACTCAGTCCAATTGATCGGATATAACTATATGGATGAAG
>JBELYP010000020.1:0-39669 GCA_040273995.1 Arthrobacter sp. | reverse complement strand
GTCAGGAGGCTGACCACAATCAGCGCCAGGAAGGCGTGGATACGGAATTTCATGATCATCACCAGCAGCAGGGCAATTGCTGCGACGGCGACCAGCAGGAGGCCGGGAGTACCCAGCGTCCAGTTGAGCTCAAGATCGGTCATCGTTGTCCTATCAGGAAGGGGGTTCGTTGCCGGGTTAGGACCCGGCGGGGGTGAAAGCGGCGGCCGCGGCGGCCGCGATTTCGTCTAGGGTCAGCGTGATGCTCAGCCGGATACCGGCCTCATCCTCGCCGAGGGGTTCCAGCGTCGCAAACTGCGAGTCCAGCAGGGTCGGCGGCATGTACTCGTGGTTGCGCCGGCTCAGCCGTTCGGCAATCAGTTCCCGGGATCCTTCCAGGTGAATGAATTGCGTTTCCGGTGCGTAGGTGCGGATCAGGTCCCGGTACTGGCGCTTCAGTGCCGAGCACGCCACCACGGTGGCGGTTCCGTTCTCCAGTCCCGCTGCCAGCTCACGGCCGATCGCACGCAGCCAAGGCTCGCGGTCTTCGTCAGTGAGGGGATGCCCGGAGGCCATTTTCGCTTTGTTGCTCGCCGGGTGAAGGTCATCGCCGTCCAGGAACGGCAGCCCCAGCCGGGCAGCCACAGCCTGTCCGGCAGTGGATTTGCCGCAGCCCTGGACTCCCATCACCACAAGCGGCGGGTATTGCTGGCTCGCCAACGACATGGCAAAACTCCTCAGACGCGTCATTACATCTGATTTGGTGTGGCCTAGCCCGCAATAAATCAGATTTATCAGGACCAAGATAGCACCAACCACGACGGCGGCAAACACTCCCCGCGCACGGATACCCCCATAGGTATTTGGATTTATACCCCTGGGGGTATTACGGTTGGAGTACCCGATCCTCCAAAGGAGTACCCATGCTCATCGAACGCATCTATGACGAGGACCTGGCACAGGCCAGCTACTTCATCGGCTGCCAGCGCCTGGGCGAGGCGATCGTCGTCGACGCCCGCCGCGACGTCGCCCCCTACCTTGAACTCGCTGCTGCGAACGGCATGAAGATCACCGCGGTGACCGAGACCCACATTCACGCCGACTACCTCTCCGGCACGCGTGAGCTCGCCGCTGCCACCGGCGCCCAGATCTACATTTCCGGTGAAGGCGGAGCGGACTGGCAGTACGGTTTTGAGGGCACCCGGATGTACGACGGCGATGCCATCACCATCGGCAACCTCACCATCAAGGCCCTCCACACCCCGGGCCACACCCCCGAGCACCTCTCCTTCCTGGTCACCGACGGCGCTTTCACCGAGCAGGCCGGCTACCTGCTCTCCGGCGACTTCGTGTTCGCCGGCGACCTCGGCCGTCCCGACCTGCTCGACGAAGCGGCCGGCGGCGTCGATACCCGCTTCGAAGGCGCCAAGCAGATGTTCGCCAGCCTGCGGGACAAGTTCCTCACCCTGCCCGACTACATCCAGGTGCACCCGGGCCACGGCGCAGGCAGCGCCTGCGGCAAGGCACTGGGCGCCATCCCCTCCTCCACGGTGGGCTACGAGCGCCTGTACGCCTGGTGGGGCAAGTACCTCGCTGCGAATGACGAGCAGGGCTTCATCAACGAACTCCTCGACGGCCAGCCCGAGGCCCACGCCTACTTCGCCCGCATGAAGAAGCAGAACAAGCAGGGCCCGGCAGTCATGGGCCCGCGCGAACCGCTGGCGGAAATTCCGGCCGCCGACGTCGTGGCCCGGCTCGAGTCCAGCGAGACCACCTTCGTGGACACCCGCAGCGTTCCCGAACTCCACAAGGGCACCGTCCCCGGCGCCCTGCACATCCCGGCCGGCGGCAAGACCGCCAGCTTCGGTGCCTGGGCCGTGGACCCTGAATCCGAGCGCACCCGCCCGCTGATCCTGCTCACCGCGAACCAGGATCAGGCCCACGCCGTCCGGGATTCCCTGGCCCGCGTTGGCATTGACGACGTCGCCGGCTTCGTCACCAGCCTCGAAGGCCTCCCGCAGGCAGCGCCGGCAACCATCTCCGCCACTGAGCTGGACTCCTTCGACGCCGCCATGGTGCTGGACGTCCGTGCCCGCACCGAGCACGCCGCCGGCAACATCCCCGGCTCGCACCAGCTGCACGGCGGACGTGCCCTGTGGAACCTGGACGAGCTGCCGCCCGAGGGCAAGATCGTGGCGTACTGCGCGTCCGGTATGCGCAGCTCGATCGTCGGCAACGCCCTGCGCAACGCCGGGTACGACGTCGTCGAGCTCGAAGGTGCCTACCCCGCCTGGGCTGCAGCACACGCTTCGTAATCCCAGCGCCTGAAACACATAGATCTGCCCCCGGAGAGCCAGACTCGCGGCCGCACCCACACCCACCCTGGCGGCTGCGAACAGCAAATAGCCCCGGCTCCACATAGGAGCCGGGGCTATGAGCGTCGCTAGTGCCTGGAATCTACATGCCCATGAGCTCCTGGACCAGAACGAAACCGCCCATGGCGAGCACAAACCAGCCGAAGGCCTTCCGCAGTGCGGCTTCGGGAATCCGGCCCACTAGCTTGGCACCGATGAGCGAGCCGATAATCGCCATTGCCGTGACGGCCAGGGTCATGCTCCAGTCGATCTGCACGGTGGTCAGGTAACCAGCCAGTCCGGCGAAGGACTTCATGGCGATCACCACGAGCGAGGTACCCACAGCCATCGCCATGGGCATGCCGCCGAGCAGAGCGAGGGCCGGAACCACCAGGAACCCGCCGCCGGCACCGACCAGGCCCGTCACCAGACCCACCACGGCGCCGTCGGCCAGGATGCGCAGGATCGGCAGGTCGGAGTACACCTTGTCCGGATCAACCTTGCGCCGGCCGCGGAGCATGGCAACCGACGTCGCGATCATCATGAGCGCAAACGCGATCATCAGCACCACCGAGGGAATACGGCTGCCCAGCAGTCCGCCGCCAAACGCGCCGGCCATGCCGGCGGCACCGAAGATGAGTCCGGTCTTCCAGCGCACGCGGCCGTTGCGGGCATGCCCGATCACGCTCACCGCCGAGGTCACACCCACCACGAACAGCGAGGACGCAATGGCTTCCTTGGCACCGAACCCGGCCACGTAGACCAGGATCGGCACGGTCAGGATCGAGCCGCCACCGCCCAGCAGGCCAAGCGACAGGCCGATCAGCAGGGACAGACTGAGCACCAGCACCAGGGTGGAGGTCATGAGGCTGCGGGTCCGCCCTGCTTGGGCTGGGTCTTGGGCAGTGACTGGATGGCGGACTCACGGGTGGGCTCGGACGCCGTTTTGTTCCACGGCATCTTGGCCAGCGCCGCACCCATGGCGCAGGAGTTGGTGGCGGCGGAGAAGGTCAGGCCGGCACCGATACCGCCGGCCAGCATCCGCAGCTTCGGGGAGACAAAGCGTCCGCCGGCCAAACCCAGGACGACGGCGGAACCGGCCACCATGCGGACCTGGCGTTCCAGGTCCCAGCGCTTTTGGCCGCGGACGACGTCGCCGCCGGCGGCAGCGAAGGCGGGGACTCCGCCGGTCAGCACGTGGGCGGAGCCGATGCCGGCACCACCGAGGCGGGTGCGGGCCTGCTCGGCACGGGTGCCGGACTGGCAGACGAGGACAACCCGCCTGCCGAGCCGTTCGGCGAGTTCATCGGTGTGCTCGGAGAGCAGCGGGAGCGGCACGTTGTAGGAGCCGCGGATGTGCAGGGCTTCGAACTCCGCGGCAAAGCGGACGTCGATGATGATCAGGTCATCCGGATCCTTCATCCAGGCCCGGAGGGTCTCGGCGTCAACGGAGGTTACGGCCGCCGGGGTATTGGCAGTCATGGGGTCCTTTCGGAGAAAGTGGGGGAACCTCCACAATTACATATACCCATGGGGGTATGCAAAACACCCCCGGGGGTATCGAGTGGCAGGCTCTTTCACCCACCTTTTGAATCTGCGAATGTTGCCCCATGGAAACGCTGCTGCTTGGCCTGGCCGTGGGGCTGGCAGTTGGCGCCGTCGTCGGACTGGTCGGTGCCGGCGGCGCGATCATTGCCGTACCGGCACTCGTGTATGTGGTGGGCCTGGAACCGGACGACGCCGTGCCCACGTCCCTGATCGTCGTCGGGCTGGCGTCGGTGGCCGGCGCGCTGCCGCGGCTGCGCCGCGAGGTGAGCTGGCCTCTGGTGCTGCTGATCGCCGCACCGGGAATCCCCTCCTCCTGGGCCGGGACCGCAGTGGGAGAGCTATTGGACCCCGACTGGCTGATGCTTAGTTTTGCCCTGGTCATGATCCTCGCCGGCGTGCGGATGCTGGCGAGCACCCGAAACACCGCCCCCGCGGCGCGGTCCGCGGAGTACGGCGGCTGGGGCGCGCTGGCGCTGCGCGGCATCCCCGTGGGACTGCTGGTCGGATTCCTGACCGGAATGCTCGGAGTGGGCGGCGGCTTCCTCATCATTCCGGCACTGACCCTGCTGCTGGGCATGCCGATGTCCCGCGCCATCGGCACGTCACTGGTAATCATCGCGGTCAACTCAGCATCCGGTTTCGCGGCACATCTGGACGGCCTGAGCATCGACTGGGCTCTGACCCTGAGCTTCGCGGCCGTGGCGATTGCCGCGTCGCTGGCTGCTGCACGGCTGGCCCGCCACCTCGATGAGGCACTGGTGAGCCGGATCTTCGCCGCGGTGATTTTCACGGTTGCCGCAGGCGTCCTGGTGCAGACCGTGCCGAATCTGCTGCCGGCGGACGCGGAGGAACAGGCTGCCCCGCCGGCAGCGAACGCCAGCCTCACGGCAAGCCGGCTGAGTTTCGTGGCCTGTGACTCTCATGCGCTGGCCGAGGATAAGGCTGGAACGAGGTTCCCCCTGATGGTGGGCAGCGGCACAGCGACGTCCAACGGCGAACTGCGGCTGGATCCCCCGGCAGAATTCACGGCTGCGGTGTACGGTTTCGTCCAATCGGCGTGTGCGCTGCAGTAGCCGGCGGACCGGACGGAGTGCACGCAGATCACGCCATTGTGATCTGCGTTACAGGTGATGCTACCAAGGGCCCGCCGCTAAAGGCTAAACGGCGCCACGGCCCCCTCTCCCACCTGCGGTGACGTCCGGCCGCCGCGAGTGTCCCACGTGCGTGAGACGATAAAACCATGCCTGAAACCATGCCCCTGATCGATGTCACGGACATCATCCGCGTGGTGGGCGGCTCCGCTTTCCAGCGGGGTCAGGGCTATGCCAAGGGCGGGGCCGTGGAGTCCCTGGACTGGGATGGCGCAGGCGGTGTCCTGCGTGCCCGGGTCCGCGGCCACTCCAGCACCCCGTACAACACCATGCTGGTCCTCGAGTCTAAGCGGCAGGGCGACTACCGGCTGGTGGACAACCACTGCAGCTGCCCCGTCGGGTACGACTGCAAGCATGTGGCCGCCGCGGCCCTGCACAGCAATACCGAGCACCTGATCGGCCGGCAGGAACTGCGTTCCGCATCCGCACAGCCGGCAGTCCCCGCATGGCAGGCCTCGCTGCAGGGGCTGCTCGAGGGCACGGCAGGCACCGAGCCTGCCCACGTGACTCCGCTTGGGCTGCAGTTTGAACTGCGCCGGCGCGACGGCGGTGCCTCCGGAGTCTGGGGGCCGCCGGCTTCCCGACGGACTGTCCGCGCACCAGCCTGGCGCCTCGGGGTCCGGCCCGTGGTCCGCAACGCCCGCGGCGCCTGGGTAAAGAACAACCTCGCGTGGAGCAACCTGGCCTACCAGACCTACGGCCTGAAGCTGGACCCGGAGCAGCACCGCTGGTTCTCCCAGTTCCCCGCCCTGCACCGCTCCAACGGGGTGAGCTACTTCGGCCAAAACGACTCATGGCTCTACTTGGACGACTTCGCCAATCCCCTGCTGTGGCAGCTGCTGGGCGAAGCCCGCCGCCTCGGCGTCGACTTCGTCGGGACCAAAAAAGACATCAGCGTGCACGTTGGCACGGAAGCGGTGCTGTCCCTGGACGTGCGCTCCGCCCGGACCGAGGAAGCAGCGCCGCTGCAGCTGCTGCCCAGCCTGGAAATCGATGGACAGTCCCACCCCCTGGATACGGCAGGCATCATCGGCAGCCATGGGCTGTACGTGCAGTCCGCCGGCGGCCTGATCCTCCTCGCGCCCAGCCCGCGGACGCTGACCGAACAGGACCGTACGCTCCTGGCCGGCAACGCCCCGGTCACCATCCCGGAGGCGGACACGGCTCTGTTCCTGGAGAAGTTCTACCCCAAACTGCGCCAGGTCATTCCGGTGACCAGCAGCGACGAATCGGTGCAGTTCCCCGAGGTTGAGCCGCCCATCCTGGTGCTCACGGCAGGTTTCCAGCCGGATGATGAGCTGGCGCTGGGCTGGGAATTCGAGTACCGGCAGGGCACGTCCTCCACGCGCCTGCCGCTGGACAGCCGGCCCTCCCCCGCTGATCCGGCCGCACGCGACGTCGGCGCAGAAACTGAGCTGCTTGAAACAGCCGGGCAGATACTGGACAGGGCCCCGCACAACACTGTCCTGCATGAGATCGAGACCGCCGAATTCAGCGAATATGTCCTGCCCAAGCTGCAGAAGGCGGACGGCATCCGGGTGGATGTTCTCGGTGAGCGGCCGGACTACCGGGAGCTGACCTCCGCCCCGCAGCTGAAGATCACCACCGTGGAAACCGAACGCCGGGACTGGTTCGACCTCGCCGTGATGATCACCGTGGAAGGCCGGCAGGTGGCCTTTGCGGACGTCTTCAAGGCGATCGCCAAGGGCAAAACCAAGATCAAACTGGTGGACAACACCTACCTGTCCCTGGACCGGCCCGAGTTTGAACGGCTGCATGCCCTGATCGAGGAAGCGCAGGCGCTGCAGGAATGGGATACCGGGGAACTGGGCATCAGCCGGTACCAGGCCGGCCTGTGGGCCGAACTGGAAGAACTGGCGGAGGAAACTGAACAGGCCGCGGCCTGGCGCAGCGCAGTCAGCGGCCTGCTGGAACTTGAATCGGTGGAGCCGGCCCCGCAGCCCGCGGGGCTCCAGGCTGAACTGCGCCCCTACCAGGTGCAGGGGTACAACTGGCTGGCTTTTCTCTGGGAACACGGCCTGGGCGGTGTCCTGGCCGATGACATGGGCCTGGGCAAGACCCTGCAGACCCTGGCACTGATCGCCCGGGCCCGCGAGGTCCAGGCCGCAGGCACGAATGAGCCGGGTACGGAGGGAACCGCAGCCGGCCGGCCGTTCCTGGTGGTGGCGCCCACGTCGGTGGTCCCCAACTGGATTTCCGAGGCCGCCCGGTTCACACCGGGGCTGCGGACCCTCTCCATTCCGGACACCAGCGCGAAATCCCGTCGCAAACTGGGTGATCTGATTGTCGGAGCGGACATCGTAGTAACTTCCTATGCGGTGTTCCGCCTGGACTTCGCTGCCTACCGTTCCCAGGACTGGGACGGTCTGATCCTGGATGAGGCGCAGTTCGTGAAGAACCGCACCACGCGGGCCAACCAGTGCGCCCGGGACCTTCCGGCGCCGTTCAAACTGGCCATCACCGGCACACCGATGGAAAACAACCTGATGGAACTCTGGTCCATGTTCGCAATTGTGGCTCCGGGATTGTTCCCCTCGGCGAGGAGGTTCGCTGAGGAGTACCAGCGGCGGATCGAGAAGTCCCAGGACATGGCCCAGCTGGGCAAGCTGCGCCGCAGGATTAAGCCCCTGATGCTGCGCCGCACCAAGGAAGCCGTGGCCTCGGACCTGCCGGCCAAGCAGGAGCAGGTGCTGGAAGTGGACCTCACCCCGAAACACCGGAAGCTCTACGAGACCCATCTGCAGCGCGAGCGGCAGAAGCTGATGGGCCTCATCGAGGACATGGACCGCAACCGGATGATCGTGTTCCGGTCCCTGACCCTGCTGCGCATGCTCAGCCTCGACGCATCCCTGGTAGACCCGGAGAACACCGGCGTGCCGTCCGCCAAGCTGGATGCCCTGCTGGAGCAGCTGCAAGATGTGACGGCCGAAGGGCACCGTGCACTGGTCTTCAGCCAGTTCACGTCCTTCCTGAAGATCGCCGCCCAGCGGCTGGAGGATGCGGGAATCGCCTATACCTACCTGGACGGTTCCACCCGGAACCGCGCGGAGGTGATCTCCGCGTTCAAGGACGGTCAGGTGCCCGTGTTCCTGATCAGCCTGAAGGCCGGCGGCTTTGGCCTGAACCTGACCGAGGCTGACTATGTGTTCCTGCTTGATCCCTGGTGGAACCCGGCCACGGAAGCCCAGGCGGTGGACCGCACCCACCGGATCGGGCAGAAGCGCTCCGTGATGGTGTACCGGATGGTGGCCCGGGGAACCATCGAGGAGAAGGTCATGGCACTCAAGGAGCAGAAAGCCGCGCTGTTCCCCTCGGTGATGGACGACGACGCCGTGTTCAGTTCGGCGCTCACCGCTGAGGACATCCGCGAACTGCTGCAGTAGAGCCCAGGCGCTGCAGTAGCGCCTGGGCTCTGCAGCCGGTGCTGCGGGTGCCGTGGTTGCCACAGCGGCCGGTGAATTCAGGCACAGCGCCGTCGCCTCAATCCGCGCCGATCCGCGCGGTTGCAGGCTTTCCCGCCCATACCCCAAAATTCTACATAGCGTAGAAGTCGCTAACTTGGGAATCATGAGCCTGAAAGAAGCCGTCCGCCCCGTTGAAGCTCCCCCGGCGGACACTGACGAACTGGTGCATGTCTTCTGCACGCCCTGCAAGCGCCGGGCCATGCAGCATGCCCGCAAGCCCCGGCCGTACTGCGGCAAGGAGATGCCCAACCGTCCGCTGCGCGGCGATAACGCCCACCTGCCGGTGTGCGTGGTGTGTGTGGAACTTGCCCGCTCGGCGCCCTGCCCTTCCTGCGGAACGCAGGCCAGGTTCTAGGAGCCATTCCCAGCACCGGTCTTGGTTTGTACAGTGGGTGGATGGCTACCCAGGAACGTCCCATAGGCTTTTGGCTCAAACTGGTGGACCAGCTGGTCGATGAGCAGTACGGCGCCAGCTTCGAGGAACATGGAGTCACCCGCCGGCAATGGCAGATGATGAACATGCTCACCAACGGTCCCGCCACCGAAAAGGAGCTCTCCGACCAGCTTCGTCCTTTCTTCCCTGCCGTGGAAGCCGGCACCTCAGCCGAGCTGATCGAGGAGCTGGCAGACAGCGGGTGGGTTGCGGTGCGCGACGGGCAGTACTCCCTGACAGACCTCGGTTCGCGCAGCCTTGAGAACCTCCGCGGCGCCGTCGAACGAATCCGCGACCAGCTCACGGACCAGGTATCCGAGGAGGAGTACACCGCCCTGGTATCGGTCCTGCAGCGCATGGCAGGCAACCTTGGCTGGAGCGAAACGCCGGAACGCCCTGCCCAGGACACGCCGGGTATGTGAGGTCCGGGACGGTAGTCTCCGTCCATGGGGAAACAGGTTTACGTCGAGCTGCCGGTCCGGGCGTCCATGGACCGGCTGTGGAAACTAACGCAGGATCCCGCCTGTCATCCCCGCTGGGACCTGCGTTTTACTGCAATCATCCCGGCTCCGGGCACTTCACCGCAGGAATTCCGCTACGAGTTCCGGCTGTCGCTGCACACCATCCACGGCACCGGAACCTCCCTGGGAACCCGGACAGGCCCGCACGGCCAGGCAACCTCCGTCCTGAAATTCACCACCCGGGACGCGCTTTCACCCATCGGCCCGGGCGCCGGGTACTGGCGATACCTCCCCGGACCGGACGGGGTCAGGTTCATCACCGGCTATGACTACGCTCCGGGCTGGGGTCCGCTGGGCCGCTGGCTGGACGCCCCGCTCATCCGCCCGGCACTCGGCTGGGCTACGGCGTGGAGCTTCGACCGGCTGCGCCTCTGGGCGGAAGACGGCATCCCGCCCGAACGCGCCCGCCGGGCCTGGCTGCTGGACACCGGCCTCCGTGCCGCAGCGGTGGCCGGAGCACTGTGCCTGCTGATCCGGCACCCCAGGCCTGGAACTGCCCTTGCCGCTGCCGCAGCGGTGGCGGGCGCAGGGATGCTTCCGGCGGACAGCAGCGTTCCGCGGGCTGCGCGCTGCCGCCGGCAGGCTCCGGACAGGCGTTCCTCCCGCCCGCCGGCGTCCCTCGCAGCGCTGCCGGAGCCGGCATGAACGCGCCCCGGAACGCCGGACAGTCCGTTTTCGCCCGGGCCATGGGGGATGATTTCCACCGGCTGCACCCCATGCTCCAGCGCCGCTTTGCCGTGGATCCAGTCGCCGGGTACGCCTGTGTGGGCCGGGGCGTTTTCTCCGAAGTCCGGCGGGGCGCCTGGTGGACTGTGCCGTTCCTCAAGTTCGGAGCCTTCCGCAACATCCTGTTTCCGGAGCGCGGCCGCAACGTGCCATTCACCATCGAAAACTACCCGTACATGGACAGCTTCGGCCGTACCACCGTCACCTTCACCCGCACCCTGGAGCTGCGGCCCGGCCGGCCGCGGCGGTTCGATGCCAGCATGGTCTTTAGCGCCCGGCGGGGAACGGTGGTGGACTATCTGGGCACCCATCAGCACCTGGCCACGGACCTGGAACTGAATGTCCGCGAAGACGGCTCGCTTCACCTGCACACGGAAGCACTGCGGTTCCATGAAGGCCCCGTGAGCTTCACCGTGCCCCGGTTCCTGACCGGCATGGCGGATCTCTACGAGGCGTACGACGACGAGCGGGAGGTGTACACGATCCAGCTTCAGGTGCGGAACCCGGTTTTTGGCTTCCTGTTCGGGTACCGCGGGGAGTTCACCTGCACCTTTCCGGCCGTTCCGGCAACCGAGGTGCCGGCCCGGCTCAAACCCGTCCGGGTGGAACTCCGGGACTGATGCCCCGGGAAAGCTGGCGTGTCAGGGTGCGGGCCGTGCCGTCGTCGAGCACCAGGTCGGTGATCACCCCGGCGCGCAGGGCTGCGATCAGCCCAGGCACTTTGTGCTCCCCCGAGACGACACAGAGCCGGCGCGGAATCCGCTTCAGCTCCTGCGGGGTGGGCCCGGAGGCCCGGCGGTTCAAGCCGATGTCCGCGTAGCTTCCGTCCTCTCGCAGGAACACCGTGCAGACGTCCCCCACCACCCGATGCGCCGCGAATTCCCGGAACGCGTCCTCGGTGAGGTAACCGCCGCTGTACACCTCTGAAGGCGAGGGACCCTCGAAAGCGCCGACGCTAAACACCGCCAGGTCAGCCTCGGAGCGCACCGCCAGCACCCGACGCACCGTGGACTCCTGCCACATCAGTTCCTTCGTCCGCTCATCGTCGAAAAAGGCAGGAGCCGGAAACTGGATCAGCGCGGCATCAAAGGAAGCCGCCATCCGCGGCAGCAGTCCGGGAGAAGCATTCAACTGCGCCGACCGGGCACTGACCGCGCCGTTCATCTGCACCACGGTCGTGTCCCGGGTCAGTTTCGGCTGAAGCGCGGCAGCAACCGCCGACGTCGTGGTGCCCCAGGCCACAGCCATGGTCATGCCGTCGGAGAACCAGTCATGGATGAGCACCGCTGCGTGCCGGGCCGCGGATTCAAGCCGCTTGGCGTTGGAGGCTGTAGCCGGAGCCGCGGCCAGGTAGGCGGTCACGCCAAAGGACTTCTGCAGGATCCTCACCAGCTCGCTGCGGGTGTCCACGGGCGCGGTGAGGGTGATGCGGACAATCCCGCGGTCCCGCGCAGCCTGCAGCATCCGGGAGACGGTGGACCGGGAGACGTTGAAGCTTTCCGCGACCGCTTCCATGGTCGCTCCCTGGACGTAGTACAGCTCGGCTGCCCGGTACAGATCGGAATCTTCGTGCATGGCATCCTCTCCGAGTGTGCACTTCCGTTCATCTGCTTTGATCGTACTCCCAGCGAAGGCCTATGGTTCGACGAAGACTCCGGGCCTGCGCCCGGCCCGATAGCGAAAGGCCACCCCCATGTCACCTCGCCTGCCCTCAGCCGCCAACCGCGACGCCGTCCTGGACGGGCTCGCCGATGGTCCCGAACTTGACGTCCTCGTGGTGGGAGGCGGAGTGACCGGCGCCGGCATCGCCCTGGACGCTGTCTCCCGCGGTCTGCGCACCGCCATTGTCGAAGCCCAGGACTGGGCCGGCGGCACTTCCCAGTGGTCTTCCAAGCTGGTTCACGGCGGTCTGCGCTACCTGCAGCAGCTGGACTTCAAGCTGGTAGCAGAGGCCCTGCGGGAGCGTGAGCTGCTGCTTGATTCGCTGGCACCTCACTTGGTCAAGCCCGTGCCCTTCCTTTACCCCATCACCCACCGGGGCTGGGAGCGCCCGTACGTCGCCGCCGGCATTGGCCTCTACGACACCATGGCGCATGTCGGCGCGAAGAACGCCACCATGCCGATTCAGCGCCACCTCGGTATGAAGGGCGTCAAGGAGGCCTTCCCCGACATCAAGGACGGAAGCATGGTCGGCGCCATCAAATACTGGGACGGAAAGGTCGACGACGCCCGCCTGGTCCTGACCCTGGTTCGCACTGCCGCACGGCTGGGCGCCACGGCCGTCACCCGTGCCAAAGCCGTCTCCTTCCCGAAGGATGCCTCCGGCCGGGTGTCCGGTGCCGTGATCCGCGACCTGGAGACCAGCCGCGACCGCACCGTCCGCGCCAAGTCCGTGATCACTGCCACCGGCGTCTGGACGGAGAAAACCCAGGACCTCGCCGGTGCCGACGGCGGCCTGAAGGTGCTTGCCTCCAAGGGCATCCACATCATCGTGCCGCGCGAGCGGATTTCCGGTGAGTCCGGCCTGATCCTGCAGACCGAGAAGTCCGTGCTGTTCGTGATTCCGTGGGAGCGCTACTGGATTATCGGCACCACCGATACTCCGTACCATCAGGAGCTGTCGACGCCCGTGGCCACGAGCGCGGACATTGACTACGTCATCGAGCACGCCAACGTTGTGCTGGACAAGCCCCTGACCCGCGACGACGTGATTGGCACCTACGCAGGCCTGCGCCCGCTGCTGCAGCCGGGCACCAAGGGGGACGAGCAGTCCACCAAGATCTCCCGCGAGCACACCGTCACCGAAGTGCTGCCGGGCCTGGTCGCGATCGCCGGCGGCAAGCTCACCACCTACCGGGTCATGGCAGAAGACGCCGTGGACCTGGCCCTCGGCTCACGTGCCAAGGAGCTGCCATCCGTCACAGCCAAGACCCCGCTGCTCGGTGCCGACGGTTATCTGCCGTTGACCCGCCAGGCCGCTTCGCTGGGTGCGGTGTACGGCTGGACGGGTCAGCAGGTACTGCGGATGCTGGACCGCTACGGCTCTGCCATCTCCGAGATCACCGAACTCGTGGACGAGCGGCCGGAGCTGGCCGCCCCGCTGCAGGGCGCCCCGGCCTACCTGCGTGCTGAGATCGTGCATGGCTGCACACATGAGGGTGCCCTGCATCTGGAAGACCTGTTCGACGTGCGGACCCGCCTCACCTGGGAGGCCCCCAACCACGGCCTTGCCGCAGTCGAGGAGATCGCCGATCTGGCCGCCGCAGCGCTGGGCTGGGACCAGGCCCGCCGCGACGCCGAGGTGCAGGCGTACCGCGACCGCTGCGACGCCCAGGACGCCGCTGCAGCCATCGCCGACGAGCCCGCCGCCGCAGCCGTGCGGTCCGAGGTGCCGGATGTTGTCGACGCTGTGGCTCTCGCCGTGCGCTGAGCAGGCAAGGGCCGGCGGCGGTCCAGTCCGAAGCGTGTCAGGCCGTAACTTCCTCCGAAGACGTCAGCGACATCAACGGGACGCTCTCCGGACGTGCTGCGGTGCTCTGCACGGTAATGGATGAACCGCTGCCGGCTGCTTCGAGCAGCGACTCCATCACGTCGAGCACGTGGTAGGCGAGTTCGCCGTTGGCCCGGTGCTGCCGGCCGGGGAATGCCAGGGCCATGTCGGCCAGCCCGTATCCCCGGCCGGCGCCGATGTAACCCGCGCTGCGCGGAAGCGTTTCCCAGCCGCCGTCCCTGTCCTCGAGGCGGCAGATGGAGACATCACCGTCAAAGTAGTTGGGGTCGGGAACCGTCAGGCTGGCGCGTTCACCGTGGATTTCGATGTTGGCGGAGCGGGTCTGGACTGCATCGAAGCTCATCAGCAAAGTGGAAAGTGCGCCGGACTCGTGGACCAGGACTCCCGTGACGTGCGTGTCGATCGTAACCGGGACCGTTTCTCCGGCGCGCGGACCGGTTTCTATGACACGCGTCGAACGAGTGTGGCTCGCCGCACCCAGCACCGATGCAACCGGGCCCAGCAAGGTGACCAGGGCGGTGACGTAGTACGGCCCCATGTCCAGCAGCGGGCCTCCGCCTGGAACATAGTAAAAGTCGGGGTTGGGGTGCCAGCGCTCGTGGCCCGGCGTGACCATGGTTGCCGTCGCCGAAATCGGCCGGCCAATCAGCCCGCTGTCGACGGCATCGCGCGCGGTTTGGACCCCGGTGCCCAGCACAGTATCCGGTGCGCAGCCGACCCGCACGCCGCTGGCTGCCGCGTGCTCCAGCACCCTGCGGGCCTCCGCCGTACTGGCGGCCAGGGGCTTCTCACCGTACACGTTCTTGCCTGCGCTGATCGCCCGCATCGCCACCTCGGCATGAGCAGCCGGAATGGTGAGGTTGAGGACTGTGTCGATCTCCGCGTCGGCGAGCAGTTCCTCCACTGTAAGGGCCCGTACACCCTCCTGCGTTTCGGCTGCGGCCTTCGCGCGGGCCGGATCGAGATCAGCAACGGCAACGAGATTGATCGACGGAAGCGTCGGCAGGGTTGTTAGATACTGTGCGGCGATCGCCCCGCACCCGATGATTCCGACGTTCAGCGGCTCGCCCACAGCAAACCCCTTTCGATGATGGTGCGGATGTTCGGATCGTCAAGGATTTCAACGCGGTGGCCGGGAGTCGAGACGAATATGCGGCCGCTGCCCCACTGACGGGTCCAGATGGCCGGCGAAGTGACCGGACGATGCCAGGGATCCCATTCCCGAACCGCCTGGGTGGTGGTTGCCAGGACATCGATGTAGTCATCGGCCAGTACCCAGTACTGCTCGGTGACGAGCTCGAAGTCCCCGAGCCCCCGGGTGATCGGGTGGTCGGCCGCCGCCGGAAGCATGTTCACGGTGTACGGAACGTAGTTGTCCGACTGCTCACCGGTTCGCTCATCGGGGTGCTTGCCCGGGTGGCAGGCGAACTGCCCGCCGATGAGGTGAAGGTAATCGGACTCGTTCCGGTAGGAATCGGCAATGCCGCCGTGCCAGCCGGCCAGACCGGTCCCCGCCTCGACAGCGGCTCGCAGCCCGGCGAATTCATCCTTCTCGATCGTATTCATGGTGTTGCACTGCATGATGAGGTCTACGGATTCCATGTACCCGCTGTCCGCGTAGACCTTGGGCGACTCCTCGATTCGCACCGAGTACCCATGGTCCTGGAGGAACGGGATGAAACGGTCAGTGGCTTCGACGGGCTGGTGCCCGTCCCATCCGCCGCGCACAACGAGGGCTTGCTTGCTGTTCATAGTGTCCCTTTCCCGGGAGTTGATACGGGGGCGGATGCGGAGGTGGCGAAAGCCGCGTCGAACAAAGCGGCCGACGGCGCAATGGCCCCCAATTCCATAACCCGTTCGAGCGCCTGGGGCGTGCCGATCAAACGGTCCATGCCGGCGTCCTCCCACTCGATGCTGGTGGGCCCCGTGTAGCCAATGGAGTTGAGCATTCGGAAGATGGCGTTCCAGGGCACGTCGCCGTGCCCGGCTGTCACGAAGTCCCATCCCCGGCGCGGGTCGCCCCACGCCAGGTGGGAACCGAGCCTGCCGTTTCGTCCGTTGAGCTGCCGGACGGATTCCTTCACATGCACATGGAAGATATGCGGCGCGAAATCCTGCAGGAACATCACCGGGTCCAGGTCCTGCCACATGAAGTGCGACGGATCGAAGTTGAGTCCGAAGCCCGGGCGGTCTGCCATGACGTCAAGGACCCTGCGGGCAGTCCAGTAGTCATAGGCAATCTCGGAAGGGTGGACTTCAAGCGCGAAACGGACTCCTTCGGCGTCAAACACGTCCATGATCGGGTTCCAGCGGGCCGCGAAATCTGCGTAGCCCCGATCTACCAGCTCTTCCGATACCGGCGGGAACATGGCCACATACTTCCAGATGGAAGAACCGGTAAACCCGGTCACCACGGAGGCACCGAGCCGTGCGGCAGCACGCGCTGTGTCCGCCAGGACTCCAGCGGCCCGCTGCCTGACGCCCTCGGGGTCACCGTCGCCCCACACCGCGGGAGCAAGGATGCCCTGATGCCGTTCATCGATCGGGTCATCGCATACCGCCTGACCGGTGAGGTGGTTGGCGATCGCGTGGACGGTGAGGTTGTTTTCCGCAAGGATCCGAAGCCGGTCCTGGACGTAGTCGTCATCTTGGGCAGCTTGGACGGGATCCAGATGGTCACCCCAGCAGGCGATCTCAAGCCCGTCGAAACCCCATTCGCCGGCGAGCCGCGCGACTTCCTCAAAGGGCAGGTCAGCCCACTGGCCCGTGAAGAGGGTAATCGGCCTGCGGGTACTGCTCTCAGTCTCAGACATGCTGCCACCTCGATTCGGCGTTCGCGGAGCGCTCCACGGCGCCAAGGACCTTCTGGACCTGCAGTGCCTCGGCGAAGGAGGGTGAGGGGGTGATTCCGCCGGCGATCGACTGCACCAGGTCCGCCATCTGGTGAATGAAACCGTGCTCGTAGCCCAGCCCGTGGCCGGAGGGCCACCAGTTGGCGGTGTACGGGTGTACCGGTTCAGTCACGTTGATGGTGGTGAAACCTGCAGTCTGCGCATCGGTGGTGCCGTCGTAAAACTCCAGCGAGTTCATGTTCTCGAAGTCGAAGGCCAGCGAACCGCGGGTTCCGTTGACCTCCAGGCGCATGGAGTTCTTCCTGCCCAGCGCGAATCGGGTGGCCTCGAAGACGCCGACGGCGCCGCCGTCGAACCGTGCGCTGAAGACAGCGGTGTCGTCCACTGTGACCTGTCCGGTCCGGCCGTCATTCGTGCCCGTCCCGCCAAGTCCCACCCGCCTGCCCGCCAGCGGGCGGTGGTGCACGAAGGTGTTCATCAGAGCGGACACACCCGAGATGTCCACGCCCGTTACATACTGTGCGGCGTCGATGCTGTGCGCCCCTATGTCCCCCAGCGCACCGGACCCCGACTTTTCCCGGTCCATACGCCACGTCATGGGTACGTTCTCATCAGACAGCCAATCCTGGAGGTACTGGGCACGGATGTGCCGGATCTCGCCGAGCCGGCCCTGCTCTACCAGCCGCCGGGCCAGGGCCAGAGCCGGTGTACGGCGGTACGAGAACCCGCACATCGCGTAGATTCCGTTTGCCTCGGCAACCCGGGCGGCCTCAGCCATCCGTTCGGCTTCCTCGACGGAGTTGGCCAGCGGCTTTTCGCAGAGCACGTGCTTGCCCGCGTTGAGTGCGGCAATGGCGATCTCCGCATGGGTTTCGCCTGGGGTGCAGATATCAATCAGGTCAACGTCGTCGCGCTCCACGAGCGAACGCCAGTCTGTCTCGGTTTCCTGCCAGCCCATTGTGTCCGCCGCCGCTTTGACGGCGGCCTGGTCCCGGCCGCACAGGACGGCGAGTTCCGGCCGGAGCGGAAGGTCAAAAAAACGTGGTGCGGTCCGCCATGCATGGGAGTGCATCGCGCCCATAAACGCGTAACCCACCATGCCTACCCTCAGGGTTGAGGGCTGCTGCGTGGAAGTCATCTGGCTCCTTTTCCTTTCCGTTTACTTGCTGAATCCGGCGGTCAGCCCGCTGACGAGCTGGCGACGGGCCAGTACGTAGAGGACCACCAGCGGAAGTGTGGAGAGAACGACGGCGGCGAGCACCGCGGGGATGTTGACGGTGAACTCGTCCTGGAAGGCCCAGAGTGAGAGCGGCAGCACCCGCTGGTCCGGGCTCTGGGTGAGGATCAGCGGGAAGAGGAACCCGTTCCACACCTGCAGGGCGTTGTAAATCGCAATAGTGACCACCGCAGGCCGAACCAGAGGCAGGGCCAGGCGCCACATCATCGTGAACTCCGAACATCCGTCCAGACGCATGGACTCGAACAGCTCCCGGGGAACGTCGCGCAGGAAGTTCGAGAGGATCAGCACCGAGATGGGGATGGCGAAGGCAATGGAGGGCAGGATCAGCGCCAGCAGAGTGTCATACAGGTTTGCCCGCGTGATCATGAAGTAGATCGGAATGATTGTCGCCTGCAGCGGGATAGCCAGTCCCATCAGGAACAGCGTGTGTGAGGCGCCGATGATCCGCCCGGACCCCCTGACCACGGCATACGCGGCCATAAAGGAAACGGTGACCGCCGGGATAACGCTGCCCACCGTCACGATGACGCTGTTGGCGAAATACCGGACGAAGTCTGCTTCCAGGACGGTCTGGTAGTTGGCAAGAGTCGGGTCGCTGGGCGGAGCCAGGGGGTTCGATCCGAAGAATCCGGCCTGACTCTTCAGGCTGGTAATAACCACGTAGTAGACAGGGAGGATGATCAGGGCGAGCCATAGCCAGCCTCCCAGACCGCCCAGGAAGTTGGGACTGGTTCGATGGCTTGCTTGTCCGCGCTGGCGGGCCTTCGGCGTGCCTGCAGCGTCCTGCCGGGTATCGGTGGCTAGTGCCATGGTTACGCTCCTTCCAGTTGGCTGGCGCCGCGGTTCCTGCCGCCAATCCGCTGAAGGACGAGGGCAAGGCCCAGGCCGATTACCACGAGGATCACGCCCAGGGCGCTTGCCGCGCCCATGTCATTCGCCCGGAAACCGGTGAGGTACATGTGCAGGGGAAGCAACCGGGTCTCGTAGCCCGGACCGCCCGCAGTCAGGATGAAGATCAGGTCGAAGTACGCCAGCGACCCGAGGACCATCAGGGTCGAGGAAGTGATGATCGTGTACTTCAACTGGGGCAGGGTGATGTGGAAGAACTGCTGCACCCTGCTGGCTCCGTCAATCTGTGCCGCCTCGTAGAACGATGCCGGGATCTGCCGGACACCGCCCTGGTAAATGAGCGTGTGGAAGGGGACGAACTGCCAGGCAATCACGAAGATCACTACAAAGAGCACCAGATCCGAGCTGCCGAGCCAGTTTTGGGCGAGTAACGGCACGCCGAGGCCCGGGCCCATCCCGAAATTGGGATCCAGCAGGGCCTTGAAAGCGATCGCCACCGCAGCGGATGAGAGCAGCAGCGGAACAAAGTAGAGCACCGCCAGCAGGCCCCGGTAGCGCTGGGTACCGGCCGTGAATACGCCCAGCAGGAGACTGATCGGCAGCTGCACGATGAGCGAGAAGAACATGATCTTCAACGTCACCACGAGGGCATTCACCGTCACCGGATCCGTGATGGCCGTTCGCCAGCTCTCCAGCCCGGCGAAGGAAATCGCTCCCAGCCCGTTCCAGCTGGTGAAACTCAAAAACACCACGCCGAGCAGCGGGATTACCGCAAAGACCAGAAAGAAGACCAGCGCCGGAACAACCATCCACGCCGAGGGGCCCGATACCCGGGCCCCCCGGACCGCCATGGCGGGTTTTGGCCTTAGCAGCGTGCTCATTTGCCAAGCGTCGCGTTCATGTTCTCAGCGAACTGCTGGGGAGTGATCGCCCCGATAAAGACCTGGTCAAGGTTCGCGAGCATGGCGTCGCCCTGCGCAGGGCTGAGGGCCTGGTCCCAGGAGAGCTGGAAGCTCGGCGCTTCGTTCGCCAGCCCGTAGACGAACTCCACGAAGCCCTTGTCCTCGGAGGCCGCCAGCTGGTCCTCGATGCCTTTCACCGCGGGAACCGCTCCGGAGTCAATCATCGCCTGGGTGTACTCCTCATTGAACAGTCCGTCCTTGAGGTACTTCATGGCCGAATCCTTCTGTGCCTGGGACGCGGTGGCGGAGATGGACCACATGTTGGCGGGGTTACCCACCACGTTGTCCGGGTCCCCTGCTCCCCCCTCAACTTCCGGGAACGGCACGAAGCCCACTGCATCCGACTCCACGAACTCCGGAGCATCGTTCTTCAGGTTCTGGTAGACCCAGCCGCCGTGCAGCATCATCGCCGCCCGGTCGGTGTAAAGCAGGGCGCTGTCGGCACCGGCGTCGGCAGCAATGGAAGAGAAGCCGTTGATAAAGCCGCCGGCGTCAACCAGTTCCTGGATCTTGGTGAGCGCCTCAATGACGGCCGGGTGGGACCATGCGTCCTCCTCACCGTCAAGGATTGCCTTGAAGACCTCCGGCCCGCCGATGCGGTCCACAAGATAGGACAGCCACATCAGGTTGGGCCACTTGGACTGTCCGGCGAGGGCGAAGGGGGCGATGCCGGCGTCATTGAACTTCGGCACCAGCGCCATCAGCTCATCCCAGGTTTCAGGCGGCTCGACGCCGATCTGCTCAAAGAGTTCCTTGTTGTAATACAGGACAACCGGCTGCATGTTGTTGTTGGGCAGGGCGTAGGTCTTGCCGTCGATCACGCCATTCTGGAAGACGGAATCGATGTAGCGGTCCTTCACATCGGGGTTGTCTGCGAGGAACTGGTCCAGCTCTTCCACGTGGCCCGCGTCGACGTAGGACTTGAGCACTCCCCCGCCCCAGCCATAGATGAACGTGGGCCCCTCGCCCGCACCAATGGCGGTGCGGACCTTGGTCTTATACGCATCGTTGGCGAAGAATTCCTGATTGATCGAGGCATCGGGATTGCCCTCATTCCAAGCATCCACCGAGGACTTGAAAATCTTCTCGCTGCTGCCGGTCAGGGCCCACATACTCGGCGAATCGGAGTCAGCGGATGGATCGGAGGGTCCACTGGAGCCGCAGGCAGAGAGGGACAGGCCAAGCACAAGCGCGGCGGCCGCAGCGGTTAGGGTTTTAGTTGTTCGCATGTTCATCTTCCGTGGGTCTAGTCAGCCTCGACCTGCTGGTCGGCTGATGCGGACGGGTCAGCTCCGCGGGGCACGCGGTCACTGACCGCCACACTGCGGAAGAGATGTCGAAAAGTTTTCGCAAAAACAAGCTAGCGGCTGTAAAGTTACCTGCATCACATCTCGTGGTCAACGGTTGATAACCCGCAATTTTCCGGGAACACGGATGGCACAGGGGAAAACAAACTGATCACTGTTGTCTAGGAACAGTGACCACTGCATAAAGGACGTCGAAAATTTGTCGAAAATGGAACTGGCTGACAAGACGACCCTCGCCTCAGTCGCAGCCCTCGCCGGCGTGTCTATCTCAACGGTGTCCAAAGTCATCAATGGACGTGCAGACGTTGCCCCCGGGACCCGGCGGAAAGTCCGTGAGGCGCTGAATCAGTCCGGCTACCGGCCGCCGGGACAGCGCCACCCCAGCACGGCACCGGTGCTCGTCGACGTCGCCGTTGACAGCATCACCACCGCCTACTATGCGGAGGTCATGGAGGGCATTCTGGAGGGTGCACAGGCCCAGGGTGCCGAGGTAGTTCTGTCCAAGACGGCGGCCGTCCGCCAGTCAATGGCTGAGCGAGCCGAGAAAATGCTGGCTTCGGGCCGCCGTGGCTTGCTTCTGGTGACGTCCCGCTGGTCACCGGCTGACATCAGCGAAGTGAAAAGGCGCGGAATTGCCGTGGTGGTCATCGACCCCATCAACCCGCCGGGCCGCGGAGTGACGAGCGTGGGTGCCACTAACTGGGCCGGAGGCAAGGCTGCCACCGAACACCTGCTCGGGCTGGGCCACACCCGCATCGCATTCATCGGCGGACCCCGGAGCGCCGAATGCAGCCAGGACCGCGAGCACGGCTACGCTGCGGCGCTCCTGGAACGCGGCATTGCAGCCAACGAGGACTATGTCCTTGCCGGGGGCTTCGATCCGGAGACCGGGCGGCGGGGTCTGGAAAAGCTCCTGAATCTCCAAACACCGCCGCAGGCCATCTTCGCCGCCTCTGACAGCATCGCCCTGGGTGTTTTGGCGGAGGCCCACGTCCGAGGCATTGCGGTTCCCGATGAGCTGAGCCTGATCGGTTTCGACGGAACCTACATCAGCGAGCAGACATCGCCGCAGCTCACAACCGTTGCCCAGCCTCTACGGGACATGGGCCGCACGGCCGTGCGGGCCCTGCTGCGTGAGATAGACGGACAGCGTCCGGATTCGGCCCGGGTCGAACTTGCCACCCAGCTGGTCATCCGTTCCTCAACCGCCCCGGCGCCGGCAAGACGGGATTAGTGCCCCTTGAACGCCTCAGCCAGCCACCAGGCACCGCCGTCGGAAGCGATCTTGGCGTCAATGACCAGGGGTGCGTTGCGCGGACCGTCAAGCCAGCGGGTTACTGCGGCCAGGTCTGACGGCGCGCGGACCGTAATGCCCTCTGCACCGTACCCGCGGGCAATTGCCGCGATATCCGTGTCGGGGAAGGTGACGGTTTCCATGTCCGTGTCCGCGCCGTCGGCACCGAAGTGGTGGACCTCCGCACCGTAAGCGGCATCGTTGTACACGATCACCACCAGCGGGAGCCGCAGGCGCACGGCAGTCTCAAGCTCGGCAATGCCCATCAGGAATCCGCCGTCACCGGTGCCCAGGACAGGCAGCCGGTCCGGTCGGGCCAGCGCCGCACCGATCGCGGTGCCCAGGCCCAGACCGATCGACTGGAAGGCCTGGGTGAAGCAGAAACCGAATTCGTCCGGAACGGACAGGTGGGTGGAGGGGTAGCCCATGAAGTTGCCCGAGTCCACAGACACCAGCCGTTCGGCGGGCAGCAGAGCATCCAGTTCCAGGCTCAGCACCCTAGGGTCGATCCGCTCGGACGTGGACAGATCCTCCACCGGCACATCCTGCCAGCGTGCGCCGGAGGCAATGCGGGCGGCGGTTTCGGGGGTGCGGTACTTCGGTGCGGGATCCGGGACGGCGGACTGCAGCCCGTCCAGGACGTCCGCGGCGGTAGCCGCACAATCACCGATCACGCCGAGGTGGATCTCCCGGTTGGCGCCCAGGGCTGAGTCGTCCAGATCCACCTGAACCACCACGGCATCCTTGCCGATCAGGGATCCGTGGCGCATGGTCCACATGTTCAGGGTGCAGCCCCAGCCGATGATCACGTCCGCCTCACTAATCAGCGCGGCAGTCTCAGGGGTGGAGAACCCGCCGGAGATCCCCAGGTTGAACTCTTCCCCTTCGAAGAACCCGTTTGCCACGGCGGAGGTGGCCAGCAGTGCACCCGACCAGGCCGCGAGCGCCTTCAGTTCATCTCCGGCGCCGCGTGCTCCCCGGCCCGCCACGAACACCGGGCGCTTCGCCGAGGACAGCAGGTCCACCAGCCCGCGCACCAGCACGGGGCTGGGCCGAACGAACCCTGTGGGTGCCACCGGAGCAGCCAGCTCAGCGGTTCCGGAGGGTACCGGCTGCGCCTGCACATCCAGCGGAACGCTCAGGACCACGGTTCGCCGCTCATTCCGGGCGGTGCGGAACGCACGGACCGTATCCGCCACCGCGCTCTGCGCCGAGTACACACGTTCGGCCACGGCTCCCAGGCTGCGGGCCAGCCCGTCCTGGTCGATCCGGAAGTTCGAGCGCACAGCCGCACCGGCGGCGTCGGCGGTCAGGACAATCATGGGCGTCCGGGACTTCGCGGCTTCACCGATGCCCGTGGCGGCGTTGGTCAGTCCGCACCCCTGGTGGGTGGTCAGGACCGAAACCAGTCCCGACATCCGCGAGTAGGCGTCGGCCATGGTTGCCGCACCGCCCTCGTGCCGGGCGGCAGTGAACGGCACACCGTTTTCCCGCAACGCGTTGGTGAGGTGGAAGTTTCCGCTGCCCACCACACCGAAAGCGTGTCCGGCGCCCAGCTGGGCCAGGGTGCGTCCCACAAGCCCGGCAACTGTCATCTGGTTCATCGTGGGACTCCTGGGATTGCTCGGGCGCGGTCTACCAAAATCCTAGGACCGCCCGCCGCCCGCAGCCCAAACGGCACTGCGTCATGTAGCGACCCAAGCGGGCCGCGGCACCGGGTTCCCCGGTATTCTCAGGCAAACGTTTTTCCACCCTCGGACAGGAAACGAATATGTCTCTTCCCAGCACTGAACCCGGGTTGATCCAGAACCTGATCGGGGCGCTCGACGGCGGCGCCCTGGAGGTCGTGGACCTCACCGCCCCGCTCTCCGCCGGCATCCCCACGCTGAAACTGCCCGATCCGTTCGTGAACCTGATCGACTTCAGCCTGGAGCAGGTCTCGGCCTTCGACGAGCCGGGTCCGTTCTGGAAACACAACAACATCCACACCGGCGAGCACATCGGCACGCACGTGGACGCGCCGTCGCACTGGATCACCGGACGCGACGGCGACGACGTCTCCCAGATCCCGGTCCGCCGGCTGGTGGGTCCTGCCGTCGTGATGGACTTTAGCGCCGAGGCGTCAACGGATCCGGACTTCCTGGTGGAGCCGGAACACATCCGCGCCTGGGAAGCCGAGCACGGTGCCCTGCCCGAGGGCGCGTGGCTGCTGCTGCGCACCGGCTGGGACAAGTTCATTGACGACGCCGATGCCTTCCTGAACTTCGACGACACCGGTTCCCACACTCCCGGCATCTCCGCGGCATGCGCGAAGTGGCTGGCCGAAGAGACGCCGATCGCCGGCCTGGGCGTCGAGACGGTGGGGATCGACGCCGGCAACGCGGGGGCGTTCGATCCGCCCTTCCCCGCGCACTACTACCTGCTGGGCAACAACAAGTACGGCGTGACGCTGCTGCAGAACCTGGCCAAGCTCCCGGCCACCGGTGCCATGGTGGTGGTGTCTCCGCTGAAGATCGTGGGCGGCACCGCCAGCCCGGCCCGGGTCCTGGCGTTCGTGGAGCGCTAGTACCCCAACGCCCGATCCACGAGCCCCTCTGGCGTTTCACCGTTGCGGAAGCGGCGGACGTTCTCGCGGACCCGGTTGGCCAGGAGCGGGCGGATCATCGCATCGGTTTCAGCGGTGTGCGGGGTGATCAGGGCGTGCGGCTCACTCCACAGCGGGTGCCCGTCCGGCAGTGGCTGCGGGTCGGTGACGTCCAGCGCTGCTCCGGCCAGGCGGCCCTCGGCGAGCGCTGCCGTCAGGGCTTCGGTGTCCACCAGCGGACCGCGGGCAATGTTCACCAGGACCGCGTGCGGAGGCAGCTGCGCCAGGCGCCGTTCATCAATCAGGTGCCGCGTGGAGCTGGTCATCGCCGCGGCAAGGATCACGACGTCGGTGCCGCCCAGGGCGTCGTCGAGCCCTTCGTCGGTGACCGTGCGCTCCGCTCCCGCTACCGGCTCGTCGTGGCTGCGAACCACAGTGATGTGCGGAGTGAAGACGCTGACCAGGCGCAGGATCTCCCGGCCCACGCCGCCGGCCCCCACAAGAACCACCCGTTTGCCGTGCAGGGACGTACCCTGCTGCGGGCCCCAGGTCCTGGCCCTGGCGAAGGTGGGCACCGCACGGAGCATGGCCAGTGTCAGGGTCAGCGCGTACTCCCCCACCGGCTGCCCGTAGGCGCCTTTGGCGCTGCTCCAGCGGATCTGCGGATACTGGTGCATCAGGGGAACCCACTGGTCCGCCCCGGCCAGGTAGACCTGGATCCAGCGGATGCCGGAGTTCTCCCGCAGGACCGTCTCCAGGTGTTCCAGCGGCTCTCCCGCCAGGACCACCAGCCCCGAGGTCGCCTCCGACAGCGGCGCGGTGACGCCGCCGCCATCGCGCACGGCGTCAGCCAGGTGGGTGGGCGGTTCGGGAAGGATGGTCATGACCGGTGAAGCGTCCATGGCACAGCCCCTGCTCATTGCGGTGTTGGCCTTTCAGCAGTCTAGGTCTGGTCCGTGCGCCGTAACAGGCCGCGGACCCATCATGTTAACTCTGCGTTACAGGATTGAGGCGCGCAGTTTTCGTGATCCCGGTAACGCCGCGCCAATCCGGCAGACATGCAGCATGCATCAGAAAAATCGATGACTGGTATGCGTAGGGAGCGGTTGTGCTTATTTTCGTCCCCCGAAGATACTTGAATTCCCCACAGAATCGGCTGCCCGCCTCCATGGCAGCCGCGTGCCCCAAGGAGATGCAATGAACAGACGCCGCCTACCGGCACTGCTAGGCACTGCAGCACTGGCCCTCGCCCTGACGTCCTGCGGCAGCGCCGAAGCAGCCGATGAAACCGGCCTGCCCGGGCTCATCGAGAACGGGAAACTCACCGTCTGCAACTCGGATTCGAACTACGCACCCATGTACTCAATGGAGAACGGCGAATTCGTCGGCGTGGAGCCTTCCCTCGCCGAGGCAGTGGCCGGGGAACTCGGCCTCGAGGTGAGCTTCACCCGGATGGCTTTTGCCGGCGTCATCCCGGCCATCCAGTCCGACCGTTGCGACATGGCGATGGGCGCATTCTTCCTGACCCCTGAACGGCTGGAGGCCATGAAGGGCCTGCCCTACCTGGCCGCCAACGTCGCACTGATCTTCCCCGAGGGAGAGAGCTTCGCCGGGCCGCAGGACCTGGCCGGCAAGACCGTCGCCGTGCAGCGCGGTTCCGTCCAGGCCAGCACGATCGAAGCGGTCAGCGCCGACCTCGAGGCAAACGGCAGCGAGCCGATCACGGTCCAGAACTACGACGACCCCGTCACGGCGATCAACGCGGTCATGAACGGCAAAGCCGACGCCGCCGGCGAGACCGAGGTCTTCGCTTCCTCCTTCTTCTCAGAGGAACGCACGGGCCTGGATTACGAACCCACCTTCTTCCCGACCGGATCCGTCACCGGCTTCCTTTATAAGAACGCGGACCTGGAACCGGCCCTAACCTCCGCCATGGACAAGCTGCGGACCGACGGGACGCTCGCGGGCATCCTCGAAGAGTTCAATCTGAGCCCCGAGTCCATCTCCGACGGCGCGTAGGTCCGGCATGGAATTCGATGTCACCCTGTTTCTGGAGGCGCTGACCTCGCAGGCCTTCCTCAAAGGCGCGGCACTGGCCCTGGGACTGGCCTTCCTGGCGCAGTTCCTGGGTTCCGTCCTGGGACTGGGAGTCGCGCTGCTGCGGCGCAGCACCTTCCGTCCGCTGGCGCTCTTCGCCCTCGGCTATGCCTGGGTCTTCCGCGCCTTGCCGGTGCTGCTCCTGCTGATCCTGGCCTGGAACGCCCTGCCCCAGATGATCCCGGCCCTGCGCGGATCCTGGTACACCCCGTTCCTGGCGGCCCTGCTGGCGCTGACGGCGCATGAGACGGCCCTGATGTCCGAGGTCTTCCGCTCCGGGCTGGGTTCGGTGAACGAGGGCCAGCGCCTGGCCGGCCGTGCCCTGGGGTTCGCACCGGCAGGCACCTACCGTTGGATCATCATGCCGCAGGTCATCCGCACGATCCTGCCCCCGCTGGGCAACCGGATCATCCTGCAGGTGCAGATCACCAGCCTGACAAGCGTCATCGCCATGGAAGAGCTCATGACCGCAGCCCAGAACGAGGTCACCCGGACCTTCCGGTACGCGGAGTTCTACAGTGCGGCCGCTGTCTACTATCTGGCGATCGTCAGCGCGCTCATGCTGGTCCAGCACTACATCGAACGCCGTTACCGGTGGACCTCCGCTAAAGCTGCAGCGCAGCCAAAGAAGACCGAAGTGAGTGTGTGAACATGAGCCAGACAACCCTGCCCCGCACCACTACGGCGGTCTGCGAAGTACGCAACCTGCGCAAGAGCTACGGCGCAACCGAGGTCCTGAAGGGCGTGGATCTGTCCCTGCAGCACGGCGAGGTCAAAGCCGTACTCGGGCCCTCCGGCTCCGGCAAGTCCACCATGCTGCGCCTGGCCGCTCTCCTGGAGCACGCGGACGGCGGCGACGTCCTGCTGAACGGCGAGCGTGTCGGCGTGGACGGCCGCGGCCGGCCGCTGCCCGAGGGCAAGCTGGCCCTGCAGCGCCGCCCGCTGGGCATGGTCTTCCAGTCCTTCAACCTCTTCCCGCACCTGAGCGCCCGGGAGAACGTCATGCTGGCGCTGCGCCGGGTCAAAGGCATCCCGGCCTCGGAGGCCGGGGACATTGCCGACGGGATGCTCGAGCGCGTGGGCCTGACGGACCGCCGATCCGCCTACCCCTCGGAGCTCTCCGGCGGCCAGCAGCAGCGGGTAGCCATAGCCCGGGCCCTGGTGATGGCTCCGCAGGTTCTGCTCTTCGACGAGCCGACGTCGGCACTGGATCCCGAACTGGTCCGCGAAGTGCTGACGGTGATGGAATCCCTGGCTGCCGACGGCATGACCATGATGGTCGTGACACATGAGCTCGGCTTCGCCCGGCACGTCGCCAACAGCGTGGCCGTGTTCCACCAGGGCCGCATCCTGGAGGAGGGACCGCCAGAGCAGGTCTTCACCGACCCGGCCGAGGAGATCACCCGCCGCTTCCTCCTGCAGGCCCTCTAGCCGCCCGTGGCCGGCCTCCATCCCACTTTCGGGGGCCGGTCCCGGGTTTCCATCCACACCCCGCACACCCTGGAATCACAGCGCCCTTGCTTCGGCAACGGCGGCCGTTCCGCGTACCCACTTGCAACGGTTTTATCGATAACACTTTGCGTTTGAATCCGTTTTATTTCTGTTTCAGAGTCCCGGAGGATGAACACCATGAGCCTCGCACCCACCGATCCCCGCCCGGTCCTACCGGCACCCGTCCAGAGCGAAAACTACGCCCGGGAGGCCTTTATCCGCGCCATGGGCGCCGCAGCCACCTCGGTCACCATCGTCTCCACCGACGGCCCGGCCGGCCGCTGCGCCCAGACCGTCAGCGCCATGGCCTCGGTCTCAGCCGATCCGCCCTGCCTCCTGGTCTGCGTAAATGACAAGAGCCCGCTGGCCGCGGCCGTGCTGGCCAATGGCACGCTGGCCGTAAACGTCCTCGCCGACGGTCAGGCGGACGCCGCCCAAACCTTCGCCGGTCAGTCCGTTGACGGCGGGGCGCCCTATGACTTCGCCCGGCACCAGTGGCAGGCAGGCGCCCTCGGCCAGCCGCAGCTGGCGGGCAGCAGCGCCGTCTTCGAGTGCCGCCTCGTCGGCGCCCACCGCTACGGCACCCACCACGTCTTCATCGCCTCGCCGGCCGAGAGCGTGCCCGGGGCACCGGATGCGCAGCCCATGACTTACCACGCCCGCCGTTTCGGCACCCATTCACCGCGGGCCTAGCCCGCTTTCCGGTTTCGCGACCCACGAAAGAGAGAGAAACACATGATCCGCACCGGCGAGGAATACCGCCAGTCCATCAACACAGGCCGGGACATCTGGATTGACGGAGAGAAGGTTGACGACATCCTCAACCACCCCGTCTTCAAGCCCGCCATCAACGTCCGCGCCCGGATCTACGACATGGCGCACGAAGACGGAACCCGGGACATCATGACGTACCAGGAGAACGGGGAAACCAACTCGATCGCGCACAAGCGGCCGTACTCCGAGCAGGACTGGCTGGACAAGCGCCGGGCCGTCGAAGCAGTCATGGACGACGTCAAGGGCGTGGTGACGCGCGTCGGCGACGCGACCATCGGCGAGATGTGGTCCCTGTACGACGGCCGCGATGTCCTGAACGAGGTCAATCCCGCGTACTCGGAGAACATAAGCCGACATCTGGATGACGCCGTGACCGCTGACCTCTTCCAGGTCTCCGCCAACACCGACCCCAAGGGCGACCGTTCCCGTCCCCCGCACGAGCAGGATCCGGACATGCTCCTGCACGCCGTCGGCGAGACCTCGCGCGGCATCATCGTCCGCGGCGCGAAGTACGAGACCGCCGCCGCCTACGCCAACCGGGCCTTCGTCAAGCCGACCATCGCCAACTGGGGCAACTCCGAACTCTCCGAATACGCGCTGGGCTTCTCCCTGGACATGAACACCCCCGGCCTGAAGTTCATCTGCCGGTCCGGCTTCGCCGGACGGCAGAAGCCCGAAGACTACCCGCTCTCCAACCGGGTGGACGAAGTGGACACCCTAGTGGTCTTTGACGACGTCGAAATCCCGTGGGAAGACGTCTTCTTTTACCAGCACACCAAGGCCGCCACCTACATCCGCCAGACCCTGCACCGCTACAGCGCCTACCCCTTCGTCCTGCGCGTCATCCGACTCGCCGACATGCTGATCGGCACCGCCCTATGGAACGTGAAGCAGACCGGCCTAGACAAGGTCCCGGCCGTCCAGGAGAAGCTGGCCCGCCTCGCCTGCTACCGCGAAGGCATCCACGCCCACCTGACGGCGGCCGTCAAGCTGGGCGAGACCAGCCCAGGCGGGCTCTACATGCCCAACCAGTCCCTGCTCTACTCAGGACGCATCCTGGCCTCCAGCCAGCTGCCGGAAATGATGCACCTGGCCCGCGAACTCTGCGGCGGCCAGATGGTCCTGACCCCCGACTACGCATCCTTCCAGCACCCGGAGACCGGGCCGTGGCTAAACAAGTTCTACAGCGTGAACGAGAACTGGGTGGCCGAAGACCGCCGCCGCCTGCTGGCCTACGCCCGGGACCTGCTGAACAGCGACTACGCCGGACACCGGGTCACCTTCCAGCTCTTCGCCCAGTCCCCGCCGTTCGCGAACGCCGATGCGCTCTACCGTTCCTTCGACTGGAACCACTCCCTGGACGTGGTCAAGGAAGCGGCCGGGCTCTCGGACAACATCCTGCCCGAGCGCTACGCCAGGGACCTGGCGCTGGCAAACCCGGAAGCCTAAGAATGACCATCTCCATCGTTGCCCGCTGCGCCGACGGTTCCGCCGTCGGTGCAGCGGTCACCTCCTCGAGTTTCTCCGTGGCCGCCCGCTGCATCCGCTTCAATCCAGCCGCCGGCATCTCCTGCTCGCAAAGCATCACCGACCCCCGGCTCGGGGACAAGCTGCTCGCCAGCCTCGCCCAGGGCGACGACCCCGCTGCCGCTCTCGAGACGCTGGCGGAAAGTGAACCGCACTTCGAGTACCGGCAGCTCACGGTGATGGGCTTCAACGGCGCCCACGCCGGTTACAGCGGCCCAAAGGTCCTGGGCCGGCACGCCGTCCTAGAGGGCGGAGACCACATGGTCGCGGGCAACATGCTGGCCAACCCCGAAGTCCTTGCCGCGGTTTCGGACGCCTTCCGTGCGGACACCGCCGCGCCGATGGCCCTGCGCCTGGTGCACGCGCTCCAGGCCGGGCAGGACGCCGGCGGAGAGGTCCGCGAGCTGCGCTCTGCCGGGGTCATGGTGCTCGCCGGCGATGACTGGCCGGTAGTCGACGTCCGGGTGGACTGGGAAGATCAGCCGCTCGCCCGGCTCTCCGACCTCACCTCCATGTGGCTGTCCGGCTCGGCCCGCTACCGGGCCAGAGCATATGATCCCCGGGAGGCATACCGCGAGATTAGCGGGCAGCTTGAGGCCGAAAACGGCTAGGAAGGAACGCATGAGAGACGCCGACGATGCAGATCTGCTCCAGCGCGGAACCCAGGACGACCCGGGCTTCACGCTGACCCAGCTGCGCTACTTCGCGATCGCCGCTGAAACCGGCAGTATGACGGCCACTGCGCGCGCCATGCATGCCTCCCAGTCCGCCGTCTCCAATGCCATCGCCCAGCTGGAGAAACACCTGAGAGTCCAGCTGTTCCTGCGCCACCACGCACGCGGGCTCACTTTAACGCCCGCGGGTCGGGAATTCGTGCTGCAGTCCAGGGACCTCCTAGCCCGGGCCAACGACATGCTCTCCCTGGCCAGCGGCTTGGGTGACAGCGTCGAGGGCGAGGTGAAACTCGGCTGCTACCACACCCTCAGCCCGTTCTACCTGCCCCGAATCCTGAAACAGGTCGGGGAAAACTACCCGCTTCTCTCCATCCGCGTCCTGGAGGGAGAGAAGCGGGATGTCTTCGAATCGCTGCTCACCGGTGAAGCCGAAATCGCATTGACGTACGGCAGCGAGGTCCCGGGCATGATCGCAACCGAGGCGCTGGCGGTCTCCGCACCGTATGTCATCGTTCACGAGCGCCACCGGCTGGCCCTGCGCTCGCGCAGACGCCGCATCACCCTAGCCGAGCTGGCGCAGGACCGGATGATCCTACTTGATATGCCTTTCCCGGGCCGCTATTTCCTGGACATCGCTGAGAACAATGGCCTACGGCCGCAGATTGCGTTCAGCAGCCCCAACTTTGAAACCGTTAGGTCCATGGTCGCGGCGGGCCTGGGCTACTCCATCCTTAACCAGCGCCCGGTGCATGACCTGACCTACGATGGCGGCCGTGTCGTCGCTCTAGAGCTGGAGGACACTTTTGCCCCGGTTCCGCTGGTGATGGCCACCGTCCGCGGATCCCGGCTCACCACCCGGGCTGAGACCGTTGCTGCGCTGCTGCGTGCCGCAGTCCCGTCCATTGCCGACGAACTGCTCCCCCCACGCCCTGCCGGCCGAGCCTAAAACGCTGCCGTCCCCGAAGGAGAACGATCGTGTTGCTGTCCGATGCCCGCGACCACTGGCGCCGAAGGACCGAGGAACTGACCCGTGACCTGGAACGGTTTGTCCGGACCGAGAGCGGTTCCGTTGACAAAGCGAACGTGGACCGAGCCGCGGATCTCTTCGCCGGCGAACTGACCCGGCGGAACTTCGCCCCCCGCATCATCAACAATCCCCGGGGTGGCAACCACGTTGCAGCCACCCGAGCCGGAAGCGGCCGGGGTGCCGTGGTGCTCCTGCTCCATCTGGACACCGTCTGGCCGGCCGGGACCTACCCGCCGCCTCTTTTCCGGGTCTCCGGGGACCGGGCCATGGGGCCGGGCATCCTGGACATGAAGGCCAGCTGGGCGGTGGCCTTTGCCGCCCTCGACTTCCTTGACGGTGCCGGGTGGGCCGGCCCAGAGCGGCTGACGGTGGTCGCCACCGGGGATGAGGAACTCGGCAGCATCCACGGCCGCACCGTGGTCGAAGAGCACGCCCGTAACGCGGATGCTGCCCTGGTCATGGAACCCGGACGGGCCGACGCTTCCCTGGTTGGACACCGCGGCGCGGTGGGAGCGCTGAAGGTCCGGATAACGGGGCGCAATTCCCATGCGTCCTCGGACGATCCAGGAGCCAGTGCGCTGATCGCTGCGGCGAGAATGGCCGCGGCGATCGAATCCGCCAGCGACCGAGCAGCGGACCGCATCCTGAATGTCGGAGAGCTGCATGCTGGGACGGCCCGCCAGGTGGTACCTGACAAAGCGGAGTTGAACATCGACCTTCGTGCCGCGACGGACTCCGATGCCTCAGACCTGCTACGCCACGTGCGTCAGGTCCTCGCCTGCCCGACCGTCCCCGGGACATCCGCCGAACTGAGCGGGGGCATCACTAGGCCGGCTTATCCCGGTTCCCTGGACCAGGAGCCCCTGCAGGGAATCGTCCGGCGCTGCGGCGCGGCGCTGGGACGGGACATCCGCTTCGCCTCCACCCGGGGAGGATCCGACGGCAACTTCACGGCCGCCCTAGGCATACCTACCGTGGACGGCTTGGGCGCCGATGGCGGCGGGATCTGCACGGCGGATGAATATGTTGACCTACCGGCGCTGCCGGAGAAGATCGCGCTGCTCTGCGGCACCCTCGATGCCCTGGCCGGCACCGGCATATTCGCCTCGCCGGCTGCAACGGCCACCGCCCTGCAGGACACAGTCGCATGAGGATCGCCTATGCCGCCCTGGGCGGAACCATTTCCAGCACGGGCGTTCCCGGCGGTGGCGTCCGGCCCGTCCTCGATGCCGGGCGCCAGCTGGCTGGCGTGGACCTCCCTGCCGGGGTCAGCGTCGAGGCACACAGCCTGGAGATGCTGCCTTCTGTGGAACTTACTTTGGACAGGATCGCCGGTATCTCCCGGTCCCTGTCCGCACTCGTGGCGGACGGAGCCGACGGCATCGTCCTCTCGACCGGCACCGATGCGTTGGAAGAGGTTGCCTGGGCACTGCACCTGACCTGGCCCAGTAATGTACCACTGATCGTCACCGGTGCCATGCGTCCGGCTTCCGCCGTCTCCCCCGACGGCCCGGGGAATGTCGCTGATGCCGTGATCGCCGCCGCCTCCGAGCTGACCCGCGGCTTGGGCGTGCTGGTTTGCTTCGCCGGCGAACTTCACCCGGCAAGTTCCGCGGTGAAGACCCACACTTTCTCAGTGGCCGGCTTTTCCTCACCGGGCGCCGGTCCGCTCGGTTTCGTGAGCGAGGGCCGCGTGCTGCTCGGAGCGCACCCGGCTGCCCCGCGTCCGGGCCTGCCCCTGGCGGCGGAGCATCCCCCGGTGGCGCTGCTGCCCTTCAGCCTCGGGGACGACCCGCGGCAGCTGGCTGCAGTCGAATCCCTGGGGTATGCGGGGCTGGTCCTACAGGGCTTCGGGGCAGGCCATGTCTCCTCCCGATGGGCGGAGACAGCCAAGGAACTCGCTGCCCGGATGCCTGTTGTCCTTTCCACCCGGGTTCCGGCTGGGCCCGTACTCCGGAACAGCTATGGCTTTCCTGGTAGCGAGCGGGATCTCTTAGGCAACGGCCTCATCGGTTCCGGGACTCTGGGCGCTCACAAGGCCCGGGTGCTGTTGTCCGTACTGCTGGGAGCTGGCCGCAGCCCGGAACAGATCCGGGCATCGTTCTCCGCCTTGAGCGGACAGGCATAGCCCTTAACCGCTACTGGCGGGGCTGGATCCGGACCAGCAGCTGCTCGAACGGCAGCGATTCGCCCGGATCCCGGCGCGGCCGGGAGGCCGGCGCGTCACCGAGCAGGGCCACCAGCTCAGCAGCCGCCCGCTGTACCCGGTCATCCAGGGCGGAGATGCCGTCGCCGCCGGCGCCCCAGTCATCAGGTGCCGCGTAGACAGCAGTAGGCGCAACCCGTGCCCGCAGATAGGCGAAAAGCGGACGAAGGGCGAAATCCAGCACCATAGAATGCCGGGCGCTTCCGCCCGTGGCTCCGGCCAGGACCGGCTTGGCGTCCAGGGCGTCCCTATCCATCACGTCAAAGAAGGACTTGAAGAGTCCGCTCATGGAGGCACTGAAAACCGGCGAGACCGCGATCAGGGCATCGGCGTCGGCCACTTCATTGAGCAGCGCTTCGAGCTTGGGCGCCGCGTAGCCGGAGACCATCGCGTTGGCGATGTCCACTGCATACTCACGCAGTTCGTAGGTGGTAAGCACGGCATGGTGTCCCATCTCCTGAAGCCGTGCCTGCGCGGCTGCACCCAGCTGGTCGGCCAGCATCCGGCTCGATGACGGAACACCCAGCCCGGCGGTTACGGCAACAATCCTGCGTTCGGCCACAACAGCCACCTTTCCTCGCATCCAATAGATACATGTTATTGCATCTACTTAGCGAACGGGGTGCCGCACCGAATAATTCCCTCCCCTGCCTAGGATGAGCGCATGAGTCCAAATCCGTTTGCCACTCCCGCAGTCCTTGAAGGCAGCACCGTCCGGCTGGAACCGCTGTCCCCCGGCCATGTTCCGGAGCTGACCGAGGCGGTGAAGGACGGGGAGCTCTGGAACCTCTGGTACACCCGGATCCCCACCCCCGAGGGCATGGCCGCCGAAGTGCAGGCCCGGCTGGAGCAGCAGGCGGCAGGCACCATGGCTCCCTGGGTGATCCGGCGCCTGGACATCGGGACGCTGTGCGGCATGACCACCTACATGAACATCAAGGCAGAAAACCGCCGGGTGGAGATCGGGTCCACCTGGCTGGCCGCCAGCGCGCAGCGGACACTGATCAACGCGGAGACGAAATACTTGCTGCTCTCCCGCGCCTTCGAGGAGCTGGACTGCATCGCCGTCGAATTCCGCACGCACTGGCACAATCACCCTTCCCGGGCCGCGATCGCCCGCCTCGGCGCCAAGCAGGACGGCGTGCTGCGCTCCAACGAACTCTGGCTGAACGGGTCCCGCCGTGACGTGGTGGTGTTCTCCATCCTGGACAGCGAATGGTCCTCGGTGCGGCTGGGACTGAAATACCGGCTGGCTCGCGGCTAACCCGCCAGCGACGCATAGACCACGTAATTGTCATCAAACGTGCCGGTGGCCGGATCAAACCCGTCGCAGGTGATGAGCCGCAGTTCCGCGCCATCGGTATTGCCGTAGACCTCAAGGGTTGGAAAGCTGTCCTTTCCGTACTGTTCTGCCCGTTCCACCGCGAACTGGACTGTGCTCCCGTCTTCCCTGCCCACTTCAATCAGCTCGCCTGGCTGCAGAGCGCGCAGATCAGCAAAGACTCCGGGGCCCCCGCCGGAGGCATTGACGTGTCCCAGCAGGACTGCGGGGCCCGGCTGCCCGGGAACAGGGGAACCGGTGTACCAGCTTGCCGGAGCTCCCGGTCCTTCCGGGGGTACCTCCAAGGAGCCGTCTTCACGCAGACCCAGATGCAGCAGAGAGCTCTCAGTTCCCGTGGCCGGTATCCGCAGGCTCTGCGGAAGTGACGGCGCGGGCGCTGCCGCAGCCGATGGGCTGGAGCTGCCGCCAGCCGGCGACGGCACTGCCGCCGCGGACGAAGATGAAGTGGAGGGGCCGGGTTCCAGTTCCGGAGCCTGCGCCGTCGAACACCCGCCCAGGACCAGGAGAAGAGACGCCGCGCAGGGGAGAAATCCTGCGCGGCGTCCACGGCTGCTTCCCGTCACTGTAGCCCCCCCGGGAAACAGCCGGGCTCCGCTGCCGGGTGCTTAGCCACGGGCACGGCGGCGGGCCAGCATTGCACCGGCGAGTGCCAGCACTCCTGCTCCCATCCCGGCAGCTGCCAGGGTGGAGCCGTCCACAGCGCTGGCGGCGGGAGTTTCCGCTCCCGTGTCAGCTCCGCCCTCAGGCATGGCACCCATCTGTGAGACAGCCACCGTGCCGCAGGCAGCCGGCAAGGTTGCGGCTGCGGGCAGCGACGGGTCCAGGTCTGACATCTTGGCAGCCGCGGCCTCCGGCATCTTGGACGGATCCACGCCATGGACCACCACAACGGCTGAACCGTTTTCCAGGGACTGGGCGGTTTCCGGATTCACTTCGAAGGTCCGCTCGTAGGTGTAGGCAGAGCCGCCCGGGAAGCGTTCGACGGCGAGGCCGGAGTCGGCACTGGTGTCACCTTCGGTGGTGAGGGAAGTGCCGATATGCCCGTAGTAGGGATGGCCCTCGGTGGTGTTGACCACGCCGTCGCCGTCAGTGTCCGCATCCGGTCCGGGGCAGACGCCCTGCGCCGCAATGTGGATGTGCTGGGCGTGCGGGAAGGGTCCGTCCATAAAGGTTTCGGCCGCACCGGAAACATTGACGGTCACCTTTGCCTCAGTGCCGTGCACCTCCACCATCGCCTGACCGGTGGTACCGGAATTGTTCAGCGTGTTCAGGGTTGCCTGGCCGGACCAGGAGTCCGGGCCGTGAGCCATCGCCGGGGTGGTGGAGAGAGCCAGTGCGCCCAGGGCGAGGGTAGGAACAGCGAGCAGCCGCAGTTTCTTATTCATGGTCGGTTTCCTTCGTCGAGATGAGTCGGTAAATCGGTGCGAATACATCACTAATTCGGAGCCGGACCGTCTTCGGATGGGTGCGGAGGGGAAAAACTTTTGCCGGCTCCGGGCTTTGCACTCCGGCTGGCGCCGCTCGCTGCGGTTATGGCAGAGTTCATTTTCCATAGAGCGTCCGCCCAGTGCCCGGACGCCTGGTCCCGGAGGGAGAGCAGTGCAAGCCGATGACTGAGCCTGTAGCGGCGCGCGGCGAACACCACGCAGCGGTGCCAGGCCTTGCGGAACCGGACCTTGCCGCCCTCATGCGCCGCAGCGCAGGCGGGGATGAAGCCGCATTCGCTGAGGTCTATGACGCAACCTCCCCGCGTGTGTATGGTCTGGCGGTGCGTGTAACCCGCTCGCCCGAAGTTGCCGCCGAGGTTGTCCATGAGGTCTACTTCATGGCCTGGGAGCAGTCCGGCCAATTCCTGCCGGACCGCGGATCGGTAGTGGGATGGTTATGCACAATGGCTCATCGCAGGGCAGTGGACCGTGTCCGCCAGACGGTGAGTGAACGGGACCGGGAACAGGCGTATCAGGATCAGCAGCCGCAGCCTGCCGGTGATCAGACGTGGGAGGAGGTGGAACAGTCCATGGCAGTCCAGGAAGTTCGGAACGGGCTTGGATCGCTCACGCCTCTGCAGCGCGAAGCAGTGGCGCTGGCCTACTACGATGGATTTACCCACCAAGAGGTGGCCCGGAAGCTGGACATCCCCCTCGGCACGGCCAAGGCACGGATCCGGGACGGTCTGAGGAATCTCCGGTCTGCACTGGGGGGACAGTCATGAATAACCACCTCTCCGGCGGCGCACTTCACGAATTGGCCCCGCTTTTTGCCGTCGATGCGCTGGAACCCGCCGAGCGCTCGGCGTTCGAGGAACATCTGGCCGGCTGCGCCCGCTGCCGGGCCGAGCTCGCCGACTTTGCCGAGGTTTCTGCCCATCTGGCAGCCGGCGCCGCCCAGGAACCCCCGGCCGGACTTCGCTCATCGGTGCTGGGCGCCATCCACGGCACCCGGCCGCAAACTGTCCCCGGCACCGAAGAAGACCGGCTTTCACCGGAAGCACCGGTTCCGCAGCCTCCTACGCCGCTGCATCCCCGCCGGCGCCGCCCGCTGATGCTGGCCGCTGCCGCGGCGGCGCTGCTCCTTCCGGCGGCCGGACTGGCAGGCTGGGCCCTGGGCGCACAGTTCGAGCAGAGGCAGCAGCAGGAAGCGGCCAGCCAGGAGCAGCAGCGCCAGGACCGGCTGCTTGCCGCACCGGACCTCTCGGTCCAGCAGCTGGAAGTGCAAGGGCAGCCGGCAACCCTGCTGTTTTCCGAGGAGCAGGACTCGGCCCTGTTTGTGGCCGAAGGCCTGCCCGATCCAGGCGCTGACCGCGAATACCAGCTCTGGTTGCTGGAAGACGGCACCCCCGTGCCTGACGTCCACTTTGCCGGAGGTGAAATCCAGGTGTGGCTCACCGGTGAAGTGTCCCGCGCCGGAACCGTCGCCCTCACGGTTGAACCTGCGGGCGGGTCTACGACGCCAACATTTCCCCTGGTAGCTGCCGCCGACCTTGCGGGCACCTCTTAGTCCTTCCGGTGCAGGAGATACGGCCAACACAGTTGGGAAATTTCCACCTTAGTGGGGAGGCCAGGACCGGGTTCTCTGACTAGGCTGGCTTTGTCATGCGCCGGTGGACTCTGCAGCCGCCGGCCCGCAACCGCATTGCAGACACCTATGAGGGGAATTATGTCCGAGCAGCAGCCTCCGGCAAACTACAGCTACAACGCATACGCCAGCAACCAGGCAGCGGCAGCGCCGCCCGCACCGGTGCGTCCCAAGCAGGTTGACCTGGGCTTCTGGCTGCTGATCGCAGCGGCCGTCACCTCGGTGATCAGCATCCCGGTAACGCTTGCCTGGATGAATTCCGAGGACTTCCGGAACTCGTTCGTCGAGACGAGCACCGTGGCCCTCAGCGCCTCCGAACTGGACGCGGTCATTGCGTTCAGCACCACCCTGTCCATCTTCTTTGCTGTGGTCAGCATTGCTGTGGCCGTGCTCGTTGCCCTCTTCATCCGCAAGGGACACAACTGGGCCCGCATCATCGCCACCGTTTTCGCGGTCCTGGGCCTGATTGGCCTCACCAACCTCACCGGCGCGGGCGCCCTGATGGCCGTGCTCACGGTCCTCGGCGTCGTGCTTCCCGTAGTTGCCGTCATCCTGCTGTGGATGAAGCCGTCCACCGAGTACTTCAAGGGATCCAAGGCCTACCGCCAGTTCAGGAAGTACAACCCGGGAGCCTAACCTCCCGAACAGTGAAGTCTCCAG
>JBELYP010000019.1:0-40682 GCA_040273995.1 Arthrobacter sp. | reverse complement strand
GTGACGGGCCGGCCCCCCCGGGGTGCCGCCCCTTCACCGTGTCCGGGACGGAGCACGCCGGGGATCCTCAGCGGGACGCAGCCCGTCCCGCCGCGCGGCCGCTGAACAGGCAGCCGCCCAGGAACGTTCCTTCCAGCGACCGGTAGCCGTGCATCCCCCCGCCGCCGAATCCGGCGGCTTCCCCGGCCGCAAACAGGCCCGGAACTCGGTTCCCGTCCGCCCCCAGCACCCGGGAATCCAGATCGGTTTCCAGTCCGCCGAGTGTCTTGCGGGTCAGCACGGAAAGCCGGACGGCGATCAGCGGTCCGTCCGCCGGCTCCAGGATGGGCCGCGGCACCGCCGTGCGGATCAGCCGGTCACCCAGATAGGACCGGGCGCCGCGGATCGCCGTGACCTGGGCATCCTTGCTGAACGGATTGGCTATCTCCCGGTCCCGTGCCTGCAGTTCAGCCAGCACGCCGTCCGCAGAAAGCACCGGAGCAGCACCGTCCGTGGAGGACTTGGCCAGGTCATTCATGGCAGCAACCAGTTCCGGGACGCTGCCGGCGGTGAGGAAATCCTCACCGTGGTCAAGGAACTTCTGCACCGGCCCCGGTACATCCGCGGTGGCCCGGCTCAGCACGCCCCGCAGGGACTTACCGGTCAGGTCCGGGTTCTGTTCCGATCCCGAAAGCGCAAATTCTTTCCGGATGATCGCCTTGTTCAGGACGAACCAGCTGTAGTCATGGCCGCTGCCGCGCAGGTGCTCCAGCGTGCCGAGTGTGTCGAACCCCGGGAACAGCGGCCCCGGCAGCCGCTTCCCCGCGGCATCCAGCCAGAGCGATGACGGGCCCGGAAGAATCCTGATCCCATGGTTGGGCCACACCGGATTCCAGTTCCGGATCCCCTCCACGTAGTGCCACATGCGGTCCGGATTGATCACTCGCCCGCCGGCACTTTGGGCGGCCTTGATACCGCGCCCGTCCACGTGTGGCGGTACGCCGCTGAGCATGGTCCGCGGCGGCGCCCCCAGGCGCTGCGGCCAGGCGGCACGCACCTGATCGTGGTCGCCTCCAATGCCGCCGGTTGTGACTACGACGGCGCCGGCAGAGTATTCGACCTCGCCCGCCACGGCGCGTTCAGCCTCCCGGCCGCGCGGCGTCGTCGTCCGCTGGAAGAGCGTGCCGCGGACCCCGGTAACTGTGCCGCCGGTGCTTACCAGGGATTCCATGCGGTGGTTGCAGGCCAGCCGCACCAGTCCGTGCTCGACGCCGTCGCGCACCTTGGCCAGGAAAGGTGCGGTGACGCCAGGTCCGGTTCCCCAGGTGATGTGGAACCGGGGCACGGAGTTCCCGGGGCCGGTTGCTCCGTAGCCGCCGCGCTCGGCCCAGCCAACCACCGGGAAAACCCGGTGCCCCAGCTGGTGCAGCCAGGCCCGTTTCTCTCCGGCCGCGAAATGAACGTACGCCTCGGCCCAGCGGCGCGGCCAGTAGTCCTCGTCCCGGTCGAATCCTGCGGTGCCCTGCCAGTCCTGCCAGGCGAGCTCCACAGAATCCTTCACGCGCAAGCGCCGCTGCTCCGGCGAGTTTACGAAGAAGAGGCCGCCAAAGGACCACCAGGCTTGTCCGCCCAGGCTTTGTTCGCCCTCCTGCTCCAGCAGGATCACTGAACGGCCGGCGGCCACCAGTTCGGCCGTCGCTACCAGCCCGGCGAGCCCGGCACCGACCACTATGACATCCGCGTCTGTTCGCTGCATCCGCCAAACGCTACCGGCAGGCACATACTCCTGCCTAGGGATGCCCGGGCTGCCGAAACCCCTGTCCGGAGCGGAAGCTGGTTCCTAGACTGGAAAGGCATGCCGATACCCAGCTACGGAGGCACTCATGAGCACCACCCCGAATGATGAAAACCGGACCCATAACGAGGAACCGTCGGAGGGCGAGGAATCAGCCCAGCCGGATTCTTCGCGGGACCATTCACAGAACGCGGCGGAAGGTGACGAAGGCCAGTCCTAAGAGACGGCCATAACAAAAGGCCTCCCGTTCCCGGCGTCCTGTGCGGCGTCGGGAACGAAAGGCCTTTTTCGAGAGACCGTGGGGGGGGAGGGCCGGCTCAGGAAGCTTTGGCCCGGCCCCTATTGCGGTTGGCGTCTGCCACGACATCGGCATCCTTGCTGTGGTCCACAACCGGTCCGGTTCCGGCGATTTCGCGCAGCTGTTCGATGCCTGCTGCGGCCGCCTCCTTGGTGGGGAACATAGCGGACACTGCCATGAGTGCTCCGTCGCCGGAAATGAGCTTAATCCGGAAAGCGCCGTCGTGGGCGTCAACCAGCTTGAAGTAGCCCGACATCTCTTACCTCCTTGTAAGGGGTACCTTCAGTGCGATTAATAGTAAGTCGACTGATGGCTTTTGGGACCCCCTTACCCGGCAACTGTGGGGGGACGATGCAGGATCGATACCAAAGTGCCCGGCTAGCGGGTCCGCGCTGTCCCGGTGGTCAGCGCCTGGAGGAGCTCTTCCTGGGTGGCGGGCAGGGAGGTCAGCAGCGCCGCCAGCATCCTGGCCTGGGCCGGTGCCAGGTCCCCGCCCGGGATGGCTCCCGCGCGGACCAGGTCCAGACCGCCTCCGGCGCCGTAGGCCGGAACTACCGGCCCGGCCGGAACGCGGCTGCACAGGATCACCGGACAGCCGCCGCGCACAGCGTCCTGCACCGCTTCGGCAAACCCCTCCCCCGCGTTGCCCACCCCCGTTCCAGCCAGGACCACGGCGTTGGCACCAGCGTGGACGGCGTGGCTGAACAGCTCGGGATCCGTGCCCAGGGCGCAGACGATGATGTCCACCCGGGCGTTGTCGAAATCCTCGCCCGGCATCGGCAGGGGCGCCGGACGCACCGGAATTGCCGTGATGTGCAGCGTTCCGGCAATGAAATGTGCCACTTCCACTCCGCCGGCAAAGGGGCTGGCCGCCACGGTGTGGACCTTCCGCGCCCCACGCGCGGATTGGATCTGCCCGGCGAAGGAAATCAGTACCCCCGCACCGCGCAGACCGGAAGCGGCAGCCGCGGTAACTGCCTCCTCCAAATTCCCCGGGCCGTCGGCCACCGGACTGTCGGCCGGATGCTGCGCGCCCGTGAACACCACGGGCTTGGGCGAATCATGGAGCAGGTCCAGCGCGAACGCTGTCTCTTCCATGGTGTCTGTGCCGTGCGTGACCACCACGCCGTCAACACCCTCTTCCGCCGCCGCAGCACGGACCGCTTCGGCGATGACACGGACGTCCCGGAACCGCAGCCGGAAACTGTTGGCGTTCGTGATGTCCTGAACGGAGTAGCTGTGCCGTCCGGACAGGGACGCCGTGATGTCCTCGGCACGTCCTGCCGATGCTGCGCCGTCGCGCCCGGTGCGTGACGCAATGGTCCCGCCGGTCGCCAAGATTCTGATGTGGGCCATGGAACAACTGTCCTCTCGCCGGCATCACCACTGCCAAGATATGCCCGCCCGTGACCCATTGGCTAGGCGGCGGCCCCTTCCGGCTCCGCTGGTAGGCAAACCGGCCCGGGAACCTAGACTGGCGGCATGGCAGATACGGTCTCCGCGGAACAACGCAGCCGCAACATGTCCCTCATCCGGTCCAAAAACACCAAGCCGGAGCTGAAGGTCCGGCGTCTGCTGCACCGTGCCGGTTACCGGTTCCGGCTCCACGGTGCCGCCGCCGGCGGTTCGCTGCCGGGCAAACCTGATCTGGTCTTCGCGGGGCGCCGCAAGGTCATCTTCGTCAACGGATGCTTCTGGCACACGCACTCCTGCTCCGCAGGCACCCACGCACCGTCCACCAACCCCGAGTTCTGGGCCGCCAAGCGGGCACGCACCGTCGCCCGCGATGCCGCAGCCTTGGAAGCGCTACATGCCGCGGGTTGGGAAGCGCTGGTGGTCTGGGAGTGCGAGCTGCGCAGTCCCAGCGCACTGGAGGCCGAACTCTTCGCGTTCCTGGGCCCGCCCGGCACGCCGGTGCCTGACGAGTCCCACGACGCACCTCGTTAGACTCGTCAGACACACTGCACCCAACCCGAGGGACTCTACGATGACAGAAACCTCCCAACCGCTGCGCGGCGTGCTCTTTGATGTGGACGGCACCCTGGTGGATTCGAACTACCTGCACACCGTGGCCTGGTGGCAGGCCTTCCGCCGGCTGGACTATGACATCCCCATGGCCAATATCCACCGCGCCATTGGCATGGGCGGAGACAAGCTCATTGGCCACCTGCTGGGCGGCGACCCGGACCCCGAAGTGGAAGAAAAGCTGGATTCCAGTCACGGAGCTGTCTTCGCCACCTCCTGGTCTTCCCTCCGCGCCTTCGACGGCGCCGCAGACCTGCTGCGCGCGTGCGCTTCCCGGGGACTCGCCGTCGTACTGGCCTCCTCTGCCTCCGAACCGGAGTTGAAGGCCCTGCGCAAGGCGATCGACGCCGACGACGCGATCACTTCCGCCACCAGCTCCTCCGACGCGGAAGAAAGCAAACCTGCGCCGGACATCCTCCAGGCGGCACTGGACTCGTCAGATCTGGACGCCGATGCGTCGGTATTCGTGGGCGACTCGGTATGGGACGTTAAGTCCGCTGCGAAGCTGGGCATCCCCACCATCGGCCTTACCTGCGGGGGCACCAGTGAAGCGGAACTGCGCGACGCCGGCGCTGAGCAGGTCTATGCCTCGCCCCGGGACCTGCTGGAAAACCTGCAGGCGAGCCTGCTCGGCTCAGCTGACTAATCTCCTACCCCGAAAGGACGGCACAATGACCACCGAACCCACCGGCCCGGCCAACGACGCGGAGGATCCGCTGGGCCCCAGCATCCAGCAGCCCGAACCCACAGGCGCACCCCGGACACCGGGCAGCGCCGACGAATCTGCCGGAAACATCCGCGAGGAACAGGGCACCCACGCCGCCGGAACAGTGCCAGCGGCACACTCCGGCGGCGAGGACGGCCCGGAAGGCGCCAGGCGCCCCGAGGACGCACTGAACGAACCGGGCTCAGCTGACGGCTAGCCACTTCCGGCTCGCGGGTCGCTGACGGATGGCCGGGCTTAGGCGGCGCCGGCGGGACCCGGCTACACCAGCCCGGCCCGCCGGAGCGCCTCCGCCATGGCACTGTCCGGAGCCGCTGCCGTACGGCGCGGCTCGTTGCCGGCCTTGCCTCGCTTGGGCTGGTCTCCCTTGTGCTTGGCTCCGCCCTGCGGGTTCCGGCTGTTGCCCTGCGGGGCCTGCCCGTTGCCCGGGTGCTTTCCCTGCCGCCCTGTTGCCTGCGGCCGGGGCGCCCGGGGCCGCCCGCTGCCGGAGCCACTGCCGGATCCGCCGGCGGATGCAGGGGTATCGTCCTCCAAACGCAGGCTCAGTGAAATCCGCTTCCGCTCGGCATCAGCCTCCATGACCTTGACCTTGACTACTTGCCCGGACTTCACGACGTCGTGCGGGTCAGAGACAAAGGAAGAGGACATCGCCGAGATGTGGACGAGGCCATCCTGGTGCACTCCGATGTCCACGAACGCTCCGAAGGCCGCCACGTTGGTGACGACGCCGTCGAGCACCATGCCCGGCCGCAGGTCGGCGATCTTCTCGATCCCTTCGGAGAACTCGGCGGTCTTGAACGCCGGGCGCGGATCCCGGCCGGGTTTGCGCAGCTCGGAGAGGATGTCCAGGACGGTGGGCAGGCCGGTTGACTCGTCCACGAATGCGGCCGGGTCAAGGCCGGTGAGCTCCGCACCGGCGGGAGTCATTTCAGCGTTGGCGGCCGCCAGGATCCGGCGGGCAATTCCATAGGATTCGGGGTGCACACTCGAAGCGTCCAGCGGTTCCGTCCCCCCGGTGATCCGCAGGAAGCCGGCGCACTGTTCGAAGGCCTTGGCGCCGAGCCGGGGCACCTTGAGCAGGTCCTTGCGGCGGGCAAACGGCCCGTTGGCGTTGCGGTGCGCCACAATGTTCTCGCTCAGCAGCGGCCCGACGCCGGCCACCCGGCTCAGCAGCGCGGGCGAGGCGGTGTTCACGTCCACGCCTACGGCGTTGACGCAGTCCTCCACCACGGCGTCCAGGGACCGGTCCAGCTTCGCAGCCGTCACGTCGTGCTGGTACTGCCCCACGCCAATGGATTTCGGATCAATCTTCACCAGTTCTGCCAGCGGGTCCTGCAGCCGGCGCGCAATCGACACGGCACCCCGCAGGGACACGTCCATGCCCGGCAGTTCCGCAGCCGCCAGCGCCGACGCGGAATAGACGGAGGCACCGGCCTCGGAAACCACCAGCTTCTGCAGCTTGGCCTCCGGTACCAGGCGCATCAGTTCCCCGGCCAGCTTGTCCGTCTCGCGGGAAGCGGTGCCGTTGCCAATCGCCACCAGCTCCACCCGGTGCTTCTTCACCAGGTCCGCCAGCCGTACCAGGGCCTCGTCCCACTTGCGTGCCGGGGCATGCGGGTAGACCGTGTCCGTAGCAATGACCTTTCCGGTCCCGTCCACCACAGCCACTTTGACCCCGGTGCGCAGGCCCGGATCCAAGCCGAGGGTGGCGCGGTTGCCGGCCGGTGCCGCGAGCAGCACGTCGCGGAGGTTGGCGGCGAAGACCCGAACAGCCTCCATTTCGGCGTCCTGGAACAGGCGGACCCGCAGGTCAACGGAAAGTTTTGCGAGGATCCGGCGCCAGGCAAGCTGCACGGTCTGCTGCAGCCACGCTGCAGCTGCTCCGCCGGCAGAGGCAACACCCAGCCGGAACGCCACCGAGTTTTCAAACCGCTGCCGGGCGGACGCCAGTGCGTCTGCATCCGCCGGATCAGCTTCAGCCAAGCCCAGTTCCAGGATGCCTTCCTTCTCTGCACGCAGCAGCGCCAGCACCCGGTGGGAGGGCATACCGGAGGGAGCCTGGGCGAAGTCGAAGTAATCGGCGTACTTCTGTCCCTCGGCTTCCTTGCCCGGCCGTACCTGCGAGCGCAGCCGGCCCTGCTTCCAGAGCTTCTCCCGCGCTTCGGTCAGCAGGTCGGCGTCCTGACCTGCCCGTTCCACCAGGATGGCCCGGGCTCCGGCCAGCGCCTCGGCAGCATCCGGAACAGCATCATTGAGGTACCGCTCAGCTTCCGCCTCGGGTACAAGCGCAGGATTGGCCAGCAGGACGTCTGCCAGGGGTTCCAGGCCGGCTTCGCGGGCGATTGCCGCCTTGGTCCGCCGCTTGGTCTTAAAAGGAAGGTAAATGTCCTCCAGCCGGGACTTGGTTTCTGCGGCCTCCACGGCAGCCCGCAGCTCATCGGTCAGCTTGCCCTGGGACGCAATCGCTTCGAGGACGGCCTGCCTGCGGTCGTGGAGTTCACGCAGGTAGCGCAGGCGCTCATCAAGCTCGCGCAGCTGCGTGTCATCGAGGGTTCCGGTCACTTCCTTGCGGTAACGGGCAATGAAGGGAACCGTAGACCCGCTGTCCAGCAGCTCGACGGCGGCACGCACCTGCCAGGGTGCCACACCAAGTTCGGCGGCGATCTGTGCATAGATGCGCGCAGCGGCGTCGGGACCGGCGGAGGAGAGATCGGACGGACGGGAGGGCTGCAGGGTGCTGGCGGAACTCACCCGCCCATTGTTCCCCATGGGTACCAAAACCGGCCAACCCCGCCCGCGGACCGCCGTCGCCAAAAACGGAAGTGCTCTGACACATTGGCTCATGATTGGCGGAACCAGCCCAAGCATGGGGTAGAACATAGGGATGCCGCCCGCCGAAGGCCGGCAGTGTTTCAACGTTTCAATGAAGAAAGGTCGAAAATGACTCAGATTGCCCCGCTGTCTCATTCCCCCGCCGCAGGGCCGGAGGTGAAGAGCGCTGGCCATGTCATTGTCGATTCCCTCATTGCCCACGGCGTTAAGCGCACGTATGTGGTGCCCGGAGAGAGCTTCCTGGACGTCCTGGACGGACTGCATGAGAGCCCCATCGAAACCGTGGTCTGCCGCCATGAAGGCGGTGCAGCCTACATGGCTGAGGCTGACGGAAAGATGAACCAGCTTCCCGGAGTAGCCATGGTGACCCGCGGACCCGGCGCCGCCAACGCCCACGTTGGCCTGCATACGGCCTGGCAGGATTCCACCCCCATGGTGCTTTTTGTGGGGCTCATCCCCTTCGAGCACCGGGACCGGGAAGCGTTCCAGGAATTCGATATCAAGGCCTGGTTTGATACCGGTGCCAAGCGCGTCATGGTGCTGGACCACCCGGAGCGGGCATCGGAAATCGTGGCTGAGGCCTTCTTCGCCGCTATGAGCGGGCGCCCCGGCCCGGTAGTTATTGGCCTGCCGGAAGACATCATCCGCAAGGAAGTTTCCGCGTCCCTCCACCCGCCCATTCCGGTAGCCCCCGGCGGCATGACCGTCACGGACTGGAAGGCGCTGCAGGCCGCGCTCAAGGACGCGGACAAGCCTCTGTTCGTCACCGGCGGCAACGACTGGACCCAGGAGGGCGCCGACACGCTCACCCGCTGGCTGGAAGAGCACCACCTTCCGGCTGCCGCTGAGTGGCGCTGCGAAGGAACCATCTCCTTCGATTCCCCGTCCTACGTGGGTCCCATCGGCTACGGCCGCCCCAAGCCCACCTACGACCTGCTGGAAGAGACTGACCTGCTGGTCTTCGTGGGAACCGTGCCCGGCGACGTCATCACTGACGGCTTTGTGGTCCGGCAGGACTGGGAGAAGAAAAACTTCCTGGTGACCATCGACCCCTCGCTGCGCGGCCGCTCCGGCCCGGTTTCCTACCAGATTGTGGCCAAGCCGGACGTCTTCGTGCGGGACCTGGTGATGATGGACCTCCCGGTGAAGGAGGAATGGAAGGCCTGGACGTCCCGCATGCGCGGGGAGCAGGAGAAGTTCGCAGCTCTTCCCCCCGCTGAACCGTCCGCGGGGCAGGCCCGCATGGACACCCTCATGGCCAACCTGGTGCCAACCCTCCCCGAGGATGCCATGATCACCCTTGGCGCCGGTGAACACACCAACTGGGCGCACCGCTACTTCCCCACCCGCCGCTACGCCTCGATGCTCAGCGCCCGCAACGGTTCCATGGGCTACTCGGTCCCCTCGGCCATCGCGGCGTCGCTGGCGCACCCGGGCCGCCGGGTGGTCACGATTGCCGGTGACGGCGAGTTCATGATGAACGGACAGGAGCTGGCAACTGCCGCGCAGTACGGGGCCACTCCGCTGGTGGTGGTGATGGACAACCAGGAGTACGGCACTATCCGCACCCACCAGGAACGCCACTACCCGGAACGGGTCTCCGGCACGCAGCTGAAGAACCCGGACTTCGCGCTAATGGCGCAGGCGTTCGGCGGATTCGGCGTGCGGGTGGAGAACGACGCCGATGTACCCGCCGCCGTCGAGGCAGCCCTCAAGGCCATCGATGAAGAAGGCCTGTTCGCGCTGATCCACCTGATCGTGGAGCAGCGGGTCAAGGCCTACTAGGACGGGTCCGTTTATTCGTCGTCGCTGCTCAGCACCCGCCTGCGGGTGCTGAGCAGCTGCACTTCGGGTCGGTAGGCAACCAGGCGTTCAGCGCTGTCCAGGACTTCAACAACGTGTGCGCGGTCCGCAGCCACAATGCCGATGCCCACCTCCGCCCTCCGGTGCAGGCCCAGCCGGCCTGTCTCGGCCGCGGAGACGGCGAACTTGCGCTGAAGTTCAGCCACCAGTGGCCGGACGAGTGAGCGCTTCTGCTTCAGCGAATGGACATCATCAAGCAGCAGGTCGAATTCCAGGGTCCCGGTCCACATGAATCCCATCCTTGCGGAGGAATGGGAGGTGTCAATGTTCGGGTTTCCATTCAAGGGTTCAACGGGGACCGGGGCGGTGTTACGTTCGGAAACATGACGCCGTCCCAGACAGCGCGTTTTGCTGCCCGTCCGGAAGTACCGCATGCATAACCACGGTGACTTTCCCGTCGAGTCCCTCTTCCTGATTCCTGCCGTTGCCGCCGTAGCCGCATATTGGGCCGGCACGAGGTCTGAGAAGTCCGGCGCCTGGCCCTACTGGCGCCTGGTGTATTTCCTGGCCGGAGTACTGGCGGTGCTGGTGACCGTGCTGGAGCCACTGGCGGGCCTGGCCCATCAGGATTTTGGCGCACTGGCCCTCTCCCATGTCCTGGCCGGAATGGCAGGGCCGGTACTGCTGGTTCTCGCCCGCCCGGTAGAGCTGGCGCTGCGCACCCTCGACGACGTTCCCTCGGCCCGGCTGAGCCGGAGCGTCCATTCACCAGCGGCCCGCGCCCTGACCCACCCTGTTACTGCAACGGTTTTGGTGGCGGCAGGCATGTGGGCCATGTTCCACACGCCGCTGCTCACGGCGATGCAGCAGTCAATGCCGGTGCACTGGCTGGCCAGCGCATACCTGGCGGCCACCGGCTGCCTCTTTACTGCAGCCGTGCTGGATTACGGTCCCGCGAAATACGGGTTCGCCCTGCGGGCAGGAGCACTGGGCGCAGCAGCCGCCGTGCATGCCGCGTCCGCCGCCTGGCTGCTCATCTTTCCTCCCGCGGGCACCGGGTACACCGCGGCCGGCGCATTGGTGCTGCTGGTCTCCGGGCTGGCGGTCCAGGCCGTCCTGGCACTGATTCTGCTGGGGCAGCAGCGGGGCATCGCCCGGCTGCTGCCCCAGGCACGCGGGGCCTGAGGTTCTGCTTAGAGCACCTGCGGGAAACCCAGATCGATTTCCGACGTCGCCGGGTCCGGCCAGCGGGTGGTCACCACTTTGCCGCGGGTGTAGAAGCGGATCGAGTCCGGCCCGTACATGTGGGTGTCACCGAAGAGTGAATCCTTCCACCCGCCGAAGGAGAAGGAACCGACAGGAACCGGGATGGGTACATTCACGCCCACCATGCCGGCTTCGACGTCGAACTCGAACGCCCGGGCGGCACCGCCGTCGCGGGTGAAGATAGCCGTACCGTTGCCGTACTGGTTCTCATTGACCAGCTGCACGGCATCCGCGTAGGTCTCCACCCGGACCACGGAGAGCACCGGGCCAAAGATCTCATCGTCGTACGCCTTCATGCCCGGCTTCACATGATCGAGGAGGCTGACGCCCAGGAAGAACCCGTCGCCGTCGAACTGCGTGTCGCGGCCGTCCACCACCACGGTGGCACCTTCATCCGCTGCGCCCGCAACGTAGGAGGCCACCTTGTCCCGGTGCTCGGCTGTGATCAGCGGTCCCATCTGCGAGGACGGGTCGGTTCCCGGCCCAATCTTGAGGTCCGCCATCCGCGAGCGCACGGCTTCCACCAGCTCATCAGCAATGCTGCCCACGGCCACCAGCACGCTCACGGCCATGCACCGCTCCCCCGCGGAGCCGTACGCGGCTGAGACAGCGGCGTCGGCCGCCATGTCCAGGTCCGCATCCGGCAGCACCACCATATGGTTCTTGGCGCCGCCCAGGGCCTGGACCCGTTTGCCGTGCTCCGCTGCGCGCCGGTAGATGGTGCGGGCGATCGGCGTGGATCCCACAAAACTGACAGCCTTCACGCCGGGGTGTTCCAGCAGCACGTCCACCGCTTCCTTGTCTCCGTGCACCACGTTCAGCACGCCGTCCGGCAGGCCCGCCTCGGCGAACAGCTCCGCAATAAACACCGAAGCAGACGGGTCCCTTTCACTGGGCTTCAGCAGGACGGTGTTGCCGCAGGCCAGGGCGCTGCCGATCATCCACAGCGGCACCATGGCCGGGAAGTTGAACGGGGTAATGCAGGCAACCACGCCTACCGGCTGGCGGATGGAGTGGACGTCCACCCCGGAAGCCACCTGTTCCGAACGCTCGCCTTTCAGGCTCAGGGCCAGCGCAGAAGCGAATTCGATGTTCTCCAGTCCCCGGGTGATCTCACCTTCGGCGTCGGAGAGGACCTTGCCGTGTTCGCTGGTGAGGATCGCCGCCAGCTCAGCCTTGCGTTCGGTCAGCAGCTCGCGGACCTTGAAGAAGATGGCGGTGCGCCGTGCCAGGGAGGCGGCCCGCCAGGCCGGAAGTGCTTCCTGCGCAGCCTGGATGGCTTCCTCGACGCGGGCCGTGGAGGCGAGCGCCACCTCTTTCTCCTGGTCGCCGGTGGCGGGGTTGAAAACCGGCCCGTACCGCTCGGCCTCCGGAATTTGTTTGCCGTTGATGATGTGCGGAATGCGCTGCATTGGATCTCGATTCGTTTCGGCGCCGCTACGGCGCGGGGACCTGGTCCGGGGACAGCGAACCGTCCACCAGTTTCACGATCATGGAGCAGTCTTTGCCGGAGTGGCCGGCATCGATCAGCCGGGAGAACAGCTGTTGGACGTGCTCGCCGATTTCCAGCGGCGTGCCGGTATCTGCGGCGGCTGCGATGGCCAGGTTGATGTCCTTGTTCGCCAGCTCGGCGGTGAAGGTCGGTTCAAAATCATTGTTCGACGCCGCCGTGTCCACCACTCCGGGCACCGGATACCAGGTGCGCAGCGCCCAGCTGTCCCCGGAGGAGACGGAGGCGATGTCCCAGAACACCTGCTTGTCCAGTCCCAGCCGGTCGGCCAGGACGGCGCCTTCCGCAGTTGCCGCGAGGTTGATGAAGAGCATCAGGTTGTTGCAGATTTTCGCTGCCTGCCCGGTGGTGGGCCCGCCGGTGGGAATGACGTTGCCGGCCATGGGTTCGATGTACCCGGAGGCATCCGCCACGGCATCCGGTGCGCCGCCCACCATGAAGGTGAGCGTTCCGGCCTGGGCGCCGCTCATTCCTCCGGACACCGGGGTGTCCACGAACCGGAAGCCGGCGGCAGCAGCGGCGTCGTGCAGTGCCTGCGCGGATTCGACGTCGATGGTGGAGGAATCGATCAACAGCGTGTCCGTGGACGCGTTGGCCAGCACACCGTCCGGTTCAAGGTAAACCGAGCGGGAGTGCTCTCCTTTGGGAAGCATGGTGAAGACCGCGTCTGCGCCGGTCACGGCCTCGGCGATGCTGCCCACCGCCTGCACTCCGGCTGCTTCCGCTGTGGCCACCGCCCGCGGGCTGAGGTCAAAGCCACGTACGTTGTGGCCGGCCTTCACCAGGTTCGCTGCCATGGGAGCACCCATGTTCCCCAGTCCGATCCATCCGATTTCCGCCATCGCTAAGCTCCTTTGCCTAGTTGGTGCTGCCTGAAATGTGCTGAAGAGCTGCCGCGCGTCCGCCGCGGAACCAGCGTGGCACCTGCGCTAGAGTGCGTTCAAGACCTGAATCCACAGACCCCATGTGCAGCCGTGCACAGCGGGGAGAGGAGAAACGGCCTTGGACACCGCCAGCCGTCTGCCCAGCCCCGATGACCTGCTGATCCTGCTCACTGTGGCCCGGCTGGGACGCTTCACTGCCGTGGCGGAAACCCTGGGAACCACGCACACCACCATTTCCCGGCGGATTACCGCACTGGAGAAGCACCTCGGCGGCCGGGCCCTGGCCCGTACCCCGCACGGCTGGGAGCTGACCGCCCTTGGCGCCCAGGCAGTCCGCGCCGCCGAAGCCATTGAAGAAAGCCTCGGTGCCCTGCGCTGCGCGCTGGCCGGCGACGCCGATCCGCTGGCCGGAGTGGTGCGGATCAGCACGGTGGACGGTTTCGGCGCCGAGATCGTGACGCCGGCGCTGGTCAAGCTGCAGGCCGCACACCCGAACATCAGCGTTGAGATGTTCTCCGCCACCCGGAAAGTCAGCCAGAACCGCTCCGGTGTTGACCTGGAGGTGGTGGTGGGCCACACCGACGTCCGCACCGCCCAGGCGATCCTGCTGGGCCACTATGTACTGCGCCTCTACGCGGCCGAGGCATACCTGCACCGGCACGGGGCCCCGGCCGGTCCCGCGGATCTGGCTCAGCACTGCTTTGTCTCCTACGTGGAATCCGCGCTGCTGGTCGAGGAGCTGGGCCACCGCTCCACCGGCCTGCCGGAGCCGCGGTCAAGCTTCCAGGCCACCAGCATCTTTGCCCAGGTGGAAGCCGTCCGGCGGGAGGCCGGAATCGGGCTGCTGCCCAACTTCATGGTCGCCGGACGCGCGGGGTTTGTGCCGGTGCTGGCAGATTCCTTTGAACGCAGGCTGCCCATCTGGGCTGTCGCCCGCCCGGAGGCCCTCCGCTCCGCCCGGGTCCAGGCCGTCATCGAGGCCATATCCGCCGAAGCCGCCGCCCGCCGGGACGTTCTGGATTTCTGACGGGCAGCGGCTTCAGTTCCACGCGGCTAGTTCTCGACGGCGGAGGATGTGCGCTTCTCCTCCTTCGCCTTGGACGCAGCGAGCAGGTCCGCGGTGCCCTGCGCATCGGCGGCATCGACGTCGTGCAGTGAAATGCCGTTGGTTTCGCGCAGCAGGAGCACCGAGATGGCCGTGATGACGCAGGCGCCCAGCAGGTACAGCGCCACCGGCGTGGAGGAATCGAATTCCGCCAGCAGCGACGTGGCGATGATCGGAGCCAGCGAACCGGCCACGATCGACGTCACCTGGTAGCCCAGCGAAACGCCCGAGTACCGCATTCGGGTGGGGAACATTTCGGCCATGATGGACGGCTGCCCGGCGTACATCAGGGCGTGGAACAGCAGTCCGATGGTGACCGCCGCCAGGATCATCGCGTCGTTGGCGGTATCCATCATCGGGAAGGCGAAGAAGCCCCAGGTTGCCCCCAGCACTGCGCCTGCCAGGTAAACCGGCCGGCGGCCCAGCGAATCGGAGAGCTTGCCGGCAACCGGAACCGCACAGAAGTGGATGAAGTGCGCCACCAGCAGCAGGAGCAGGATCCGGGAGGTATCGGTTTCCACCACAATGCGCAGGTAGGTGATGGAGAACGTGACCACCAGGTAGTACAGAATGTTCTCCGCGAAGCGCAGCCCCATGGCGGTGAAGACGCCGCGCGGGTAGCGGCGGAACACTTCCAGGACACCATAGCCCTTGGCCTCCTGTTCAACTTCCTTCTGTGCTTCCAAGAAGATCGGCGCGTCGGAGACCTTGGTGCGGATGTAGTAGCCCACCAGCACAATCACTGCTGAGAGCCAGAAGGCAACCCGCCAGCCCCAGCCCAGGAACGCGGCCTCGCTCAGCGTTGCAGAGAGGACGAACAGGACGCCGGTGGCCAGCAGGTTGCCCATCGGAACGGCGGACTGCGGCCAGCTGGACCAGAAACCGCGGGACTTGTTCGGGCTGTGCTCAGCGACCAGCAGTACTGCACCGCCCCATTCCCCGCCCACGGCGAAGCCCTGGATGAAGCGCAGCGCCACCAGCATCGCCGGAGCCCAGTAGCCAATCGAATCGAACCCGGGCAGGCAGCCCATCAGGAAGGTGGACACACCCACCAGGATGATGCTCAGCTGCAGCAGTTTCTTGCGGCCAAACTTGTCCCCGAAATGTCCAAAGACAATTCCGCCCACGGGCCGGGCCACAAAGCCGACTGCGTAGGTCACAAAGGCGGCAATGATGCCGTCCAGCTCGCTGTTGGCGTTGGGAAAGAACAGGCGGCTGAAGACCAGGGTCGACGCCGCTGCGTAGAGGAAGAATTCGTACCACTCCACGACCGTCCCGGCCATGGACGCCACAACCACCTTGCGCAGGCCCTGGGGTACCGGGGCTTTCTGCCGTCCGGTCCGCTTGGGAATATCAGTGCTCATCCACTCTCTCCTTCGGTGTCTTCGTTGACACTGCAGCACCCCGCGCGGACACAGTGATCCTGCGCGGAGTAAGCATGAGTATGGTGTGCCCCGGGCTGCCCGCTCAATTGCCAAATCCGCATGGCGCATCTGCACAAATGCACACGCCCCTCAGATTCCGGCCCGGCCTGCCGCTTCATTACGGCACTGATTGAGGGCAGCGGCGCGCCGGTGCGCCGCGCCGTGCCATTGTGTCCTGAAGGTAGTTCACCTAACAATGGAGAATGACAGTTACGCTCAGATCACTGGAAACTGCTGTCCCTTCTACTGTCCTGGTGCAGGACCAGGTCCGCGACGTTTTCGCCGCCCAGCCCGGGCTGACCCGCCTGGGCACCCGCCTTGTGAACACCTGCTTCAACGGGGCGGACATCGACACGCGCCGCACCGCCCTGGAAGAACTGACGCTCTCCTCCACCGCGGAGAACCCGCAGTTTTTCGATCCGAAGACCGGTATGCTGCTGATGCCTTCCACCAAGACCCGCAACGACATTTTTGCCACCGAGGCCACCAAACTCTTCATCGAAGCCGGCAGCAAGGCAGTGCAGAACTGCCCCGGCATCGGCCCCGAAGACGTCACCCACGTCATCACCGTCTCCTGCACCGGGTTCTTCAACCCCGGCCCCGACTACAAGCTGGTCCGGGCACTCGGCCTGAACCCGTCGGTGCAGCGCTACCACCTGGGATTCATGGGCTGCTACGCCGCTTTCCCCGCCATGCGCGCAGCCAAGTCCTTCTGCGACGCCGATCCGGACGCCGTCATCCTGGTGGTCAGCGCCGAGCTGTGCTCGCTGCACGTGCGCTCTTCCAATGACCCGGACATCATCATGGGATCCTCCCTGTTCGCCGACGGTGCCGCGGCCGCGGTGATCACCGCGCGTGACCTGCCGGGCGAAAGCCCGGCCATTGTCCTGGACCACTTTGAAACCACGCTCACCCCGGTGGGCGAGGAATCAATGGCGTGGAACATCGGGGACCATGGCTTCGAGATGGTGCTGGGGACCTACGTTCCGCACATCATCGACGACCACATTGTGGGCGCGCTGGAGCCGCTCCTGGCCCGGGACCCGTCCCTGGCAGGACAGGCCTACAACAACATTGAGCACTGGGCCATCCATCCCGGCGGCCGCAGCATCCTGGACAAAGTGGAGGCAAAGCTGGAGCTTTCCGAGGAGCAGCTGGTGCCCGCGCGCCACACGCTGCGCAACTTCGGCAACATGAGCTCCGCCACCGTGATGTTCGTGCTGAAGAACATCCTGGATAAGCCCTTCTCCGGCGGCAATGAACGGATCTGCTCTATGGCCTTCGGCCCGGGGCTGACAGTAGAAACCGGCCTGTTTACCCGGGTTCCCGGAACCGGTACCGCAGACGCAGCGGACGCGCTGGCCGCCGAGCCGGTTCCCGCTGCTGTCGGATAGCGCGGTGAGCCTGCTGGATACCGGAACCCCGCCGTTCCTACCTCCGCGCATGGACCGGCGTGCGGCAGACGTCGTGGAACAAATGGACCGGCCGGACTGCGATCCGGTGCTGCTGGATCGGACCTACGCGCAGTTTCCCCTTATCAATGCGGTGGTCTCCGGCTGGCGGCGCAACTACCGCCGTTATGTGCGTCCCGTCCTGGCCCGTCACGGCGGCGGCACGGTGTTGGATATTGGCGCCGGCGGCGGGGACCTGGCGCGTGCCCTGGCCCGCTGGGCCAGCCGGGACGGCCTGAACGTGCAGGTCATGGGGATCGATCCGGATCCCCGGGCCCATGCGTATGCGTCCGGACGGCCCGCTCCGGACGGGTGCAGCTTCCGGGCTGCGCTGAGCTCGGACCTGGTTGCCGAGGGCGCGGTGTTCGACGTCGTAGTCTCCAACCACGTGCTGCACCATCTGGACGACGCAGCATTCCAGGGCATCCTGGCCGACTCGGAAAAGCTGGCGGGGTCCCTCGCGCTGCACAGCGATATTGAACGCAGCCCATGGGCCTACGGGCTGTTCTCTGCCGGCACGCTGCCGTTCTTCCACCGGTCCTTCATCCGCCAGGACGGACTGACGTCGATTCGCCGCAGCTACACCCAACAGGAGCTCCTGGCCGTGGTACCGCCCGGTTGGGAGGTCCGGAGCCAGCAGCCGTGGCAGAACCTGCTGCTGTACCCGGCCTCCGGCATGCCGCGGGGTGGGCAGTGAACCCTGCGGACGTCGACGTCGCGGTGATAGGCGGTGGACCGGTAGGACTGGCGCTGGCGATCCTCGCGCTGCAGGACGGGCTGAGAGTGCGGGTCCTGGAGGCCAGGACCGAACGCAGCTCCCATTCCCGTGCCATAGGCATCCATCCGCCGGGCATGGCCGCCCTGGAAGCCACCGGGGTCAGCGCCCAGCTCGCGGCAGAGGGGGTGCAGATCCGCACCGGTGCCGCACGAACCCGGGACACCGGACTGGTGAACATCAGCTTCGCGAAGACCTCAACCGCATACCCCTATGTGCTGGCGCTGCCCCAGGAACGGACTGAAGCGGTGCTGCAGGCCCGGCTGCAGGAGCTGGATCCCGAAGCCCTGCAGCGCGGACACCGGGTGACCTCACTGCACGACGACGGCACCGGCGTCACGCTGACCGGCACGAGGGCCGGCGGGGACTTCACGCTCCGTGCCTCGTGGGCGGTGGCGGCAGACGGTGCGCGCTCCGCCGTCCGGAGCCTGCTCGGTGTGCAGGCCGCGGGCACGCTGCTGCGCGATTCCTACCTGATGGGTGATTTTCCGGACAACACCGGCGACGGCCCCGTGGGGGTGCTCTACCTGGAGCCAGAGGGAATCGTGGAGTCATTCCCGCTTCCCGGGGGCAAGCGCCGCTGGGTGGCCCATACCCGCTCCGTCCGGACGGACGCGGATGCCAAGGACCTCGCCCGGATCGTCGCGGCGCGCACCGGCCAGACACCCGACGCCGCTGCCAGCACCATGCTCAGCGCCTTCGCAGTCCGTACCACCGCGCTGAAACGGCTCATCCACGGGCGTACGGTGCTGATCGGCGACGCCGCCCACGAAGTCAGTCCGATCGGCGGGCAGGGAATGACGCTGGGCTGGATGGACGCCGCTGAATTGGCGCCCCTGCTGGCCGCCTCAGTGCGCGGCGCGGATGTGGGCGGGCAGCTGGCTGCCTTCGACCGCCGCCGCCGGCGCGCAGCAGCGGTAGCCTCCGCGCAGGCCCGGCTGAACATGGCACTGGGGCGCCCGCTGCCGGCCTCCGTGATGCGGCTGCGGAATGCGGTGCTGCGCAGGCTGTTCCGGTCCCGGAGACTCAGTGACGCCGTGGCGCGGCGCTTCACCATGCAGTAGGGGCTAGCGTCCGCCGCGGTCCAGGGTCACGGTGCGCAGGTCCAGGCGGCGCAGCACCCGGTCCACGGCCTCCGGGTCCATTCCCGACTGCCGGCGGGCCGCCAGGACTTCCTTCCGGGCAGCGGCCAGCGCTTCCCGCTGGACAATGTCCATGACTTCCAAGGTGGCTTTGAGCTCCAGCATCTTCTGCGGATCCGCTTCGGAATCGCGCTCCAGGATCGAGTGCAGGGAGGACATCCGGCGGGCCAGGGCGGCGCGGCGTTCCGGCGGGAGCTTGTCCGCGGCCTGGGAGCGTTTCATGGTTTCAAGGGCAACCCGTTCGGCTCGCCGGGCGAGTTCGCGTTCCTGCCTGGCGACGGCGCCGTGGTCGCTCGGCAGCTGCAGCCGGCGCATCAGCCACGGCAGGGTCAGGCCGGGCAGGACCAGCGTCACCAGCAGGACCGCCCCGGCAGCCACAATCATGAAGTTCCGCCCCGGCAGCGGTTCCCCGGCCAGGTTGGTGGCGGGCAGGGCGAGTGCCAGGGCCAGGGTAGCCAGGCCCCGCATGCCGCACCAGGAAAGCACCAGCACTTCCCGCATTGAACCGGGCACCCGGTTGATCCGTTCCGTGCCGCCGAACCGGTAGAGCACGTACATCCACACAAAACGCACCAGGACCACGGCGGCGCACACCGCCGCGACGCCGGGAATGAAACCGAAGATTTCCCGGCCTTCATCTTCGATGACGTAGCGCATTTCGATGCCCACCAGCCCGAAGGCCATACCGGTGGTGAGCAGCTCAACCACCTCCCAGAACGCGGTGCGGGTCAGTCGTTCCTGGGAGTCCTGCGGGCGGGCCCGCCGGCCCAGTTCGAGTGCGGTCACCACGACGGCGACCACCCCGGAGCAGTGCACTTCCTCCGCGAGGATGTAGACGGCGTAGGGTGCCACCAGGGTGACGGCGGAACGTGCCACCAGGTTCGGCACGAACCGGTTCAGGGCCCCAACCAGCCAGCCCATGGCAAGGCCCAGGAGCACTGCTCCGGCGGCCCCGAGCAGGAAACTCGGTACGATGCTCCAGCCCACTTCCCCGCCGCTGACGGCGGCGGCCACCGCGGCTTGGAAGATCACAATGGCAATGGCGTCGTTGAAGAGCCCTTCGGTCTGCAGCACGGTGATCAGCCGGCGGGGCATATTGACCTTGCCTGCCACGGCTTCGACGGCCACCGGATCCGGCGGGGCAACGAGGGCCCCCAGGGCGATGGCCGCGGGCAGTCCAAGCGCCGGAACGATCAGCCAGGAGACCCCGGCTACCACCCCCACCGTCACCGCAACCAGTGCCACGGCCAGCAGCACCAGCGAACGCCAGCGCAGCCGGAAGACTGACCAGCTGCTGCGCTGCGCAGCAGCGTAGAGCAGCGGCGGCAGGAACAGCGGCAGGATGAGTTCGGGATCAATATGGATCTCCGGAATCATCGGCAGGAAGGCGAACAGGGCGGAGAAAATGAGCATCAGCACCGGGTACGGAAGCCGGACCCGTTCACCGATGCCCACCACCAGGACCGTTCCGAACAGCAGACCAATGAGCAGGATCAGGAACTCCATGGTGACCGTCCTTTTGCCCGGGCACCGCCGCGACCAGTTGCCTTCACCGTGAACCTCCCTTAGTTGCCTAACGAAACCTTACCGCCGGCAGCTGGGAGGTATCCGGATGATCAGTCCCCAAGGTGCGTCGGGGCAAACAGCCGCAGGAGCGTCTGCACCACCACTACGTTCGGCCCTTCCTCCGCGAAGGACTCCTCCAGGGCCTGCCGGACACCCTGGGGATCGGTCCGGCGGGCCGGCACCCCGAAGGACTCGGCCAGCTTCACAAAGTCCGGACCCGCAAGTTCGGTGGCCGTTGCCTTCCCAAAGGCGTCCACCATGTACTCGCGCAGGACTCCGTATCCGCCGTCGTCCACAATCAGCCAGGTAACCGGGAGATCATGCTGGCGGGCGGTGGCAAGTTCTGCGATGGAGTACATCGCCGAACCGTCACCGGAAACCGCCAGGACACGCTCCCGTGTTCCTACCGCCGCACCGAGGGCACCGGGGTAGCCGTAACCCAGCCCGCCGGCTCCCTGTGCCGAATGGAACTGGCCGCCCCGTGCGTCCCAGCAGCTCCAGGCCCAGTAGGCGGCGATGGTCATATCCCAGAAGGTCTGCATCCCGTCCGGCACGGCAGCGCGGATGTCGGCCATGAACCTGCGTTCCAAGCCCAGATCCTGGGCATCAAGGCGGGCGGTGATGCGGGCCAGGGTTTCGGCAGTGACCTCCTCGGCGGTTTTTCCGTGCCAGTCAGGTGCGGCCTCCAAGGACGGAAGGGCGGCGTCGAGCGCGGCCATGGCCTGGCCGGCGTCGGCGCGGATTCCCAGGGCCGGGCCGTTTGATTCGAGCACGCGGGGCTCGGCGTCGATCTGGATGATCCGTCCGCGCGGGGCGAAGGTGAAGTAGTTGGAGGTGACCTCTCCCAGCGAAGAGCCGATGACGAGCAGGACGTCGGCGTCTTCCAGCAGGTCGGTGGCGTGGCGGTCCTCCACCCAGGACTGCAGGGACAGCGGGTGGTTCCAGGGGAATGCCCCCTTTCCGCCCGGGGTACAGATCACCGGTGCGTGGAGCTTTTCAGCCAGGGACAGCAGGGACTCCTCGGCGTGCCCGCGGCGGGTGCCTCCGCCTGCAATCACTGCCGGGCGACGGGCAGCGGCCAGCCATTTGACGGCCTCGGTTACCAGTTCGCTGCGCGGCGGGTTGTCGAAGGGCTCCGCGAGTGCGTCCTCCACGGCAGGAACCATGACCGGGGCCAGCAGCACGTTCTGCGGCACCTCCACCCAGACCGGCCCCATGGGCGCGGAAATCGCTTCGGTCCAGGCGTCCTGGATGGCGGAAGGGATGCCGGAGGCGTGCTGGATCAGGCGCTGGCTCTTGGTGACGTTGGCCGCTGAGGCTTTCTGGTCATCGAGCTGGTGCAGCATCCCGCGCCGGCGGGCGCCCAGACCTTCAATGGGGAGCTGGCTGGCCACCACCACCATCGGCACGCCGGTGGCGTAGGCTTCCTGCAGTCCGGCCAGCGAGGTGAGGGCACCGGGTCCGGTGGAAAGGAACAGGACGCCGACGGTCCCGGTGGCACGGGTAAAACCGTCCGCGGCGAAGGCTGCGTTGTTTTCCACCCGGGAGGATACGAACTCCAGGGTGGAGCGGGAGAGCGCGTCGAACAGTCCCAGGGCATGCTGGCCCGGAATGCCGAAGACCGTTGTGGCGCCGAGCGCTTCCAGCGTCTCTACCACCAGGTCCCCGCCGTTGCGCACGGCGGCGCCGGTTTCGGCGGTCATGAGTCCATGCCCATGAGGGTGATCAGGTCGTAGGCCACATGCGATGCCGCGACGGCGGTAATGTCCGCGTGGTCGTAGGCGGGTGCCACTTCCACCACATCCGCGCCGATGAGGTTCATGCCGCGCATTCCGCGGAGGATTTCCAGCAGTTCGCGGCTGGTGATGCCGCCGGCTTCGGGGGTGCCGGTTCCCGGGGCGTGGGCCGGATCCAGGACGTCGATGTCCACGGAGATGTAAAGCGGCCGGTTTCCAATGCGGTCGCGCAGCTTGGCCACTACTTCATCAACCCCCTGACGGAACACGTCGGAGCTGGTGACAATCCCGAAGCCGAAGCGGCGGTCCTCTTCCAGGTCTTTCTTGCCGTACAGCGGGCCGCGGGTTCCCACGTGGGAGATGGCCTCGGTGTCCAGGATGCCCTCTTCCACCGCCCGGCGGAAGGGAGTGCCGTGGGTGTACTCGGCTCCGAAGTACGTGTCCCAGGTGTCCAGGTGTGCGTCGAAGTGCAGCATGGCCACCGGTTCGCCGGCCCGTTCCGCGGCAGCGCGCAGCAGGGGCAGCGCAATGGTGTGGTCGCCGCCGAGGGTCAGCAGCCGGGTGCCGCCTTCGGTGAGGTCCAGCGCCCCGGCCTGGATGGTCTCAATGGCCTCATTGATGTTGAACGGGTTGACCGCCAGGTCACCGGCATCAGCCACCTGCAGGTTGGCGAACGGGGAGGTGTCCTGGGCGGGGTTGTAGGGCCGCAGCAGGCGGGACGCTTCGCGGATGTGGTTGCCGCCAAACCGGGCACCGGGCCGGTAGGAAACACCGGTGTCAAACGGCACGCCCACCACGGCGACGTCCGCCCGTTCCACCTGGTCAAGCCGCGGCAGGCGGGCGTAGGTTGCAGCCCCGGCGTAGCGGGGAACCTGGGCGGCGTCGATCGGCCCCACTTTGCCGTTGGTGCTGATACGCGGCGGGTTCTGGGGCATGTCCACTGTGGTTCTTCTCCGGTTCGTTTTGAGGCCGGACGGATCGGCATGCGCCGAACCGTCGAGTTATCCAATAGGAATCAAATGTTTATCGGAAGGCTAAAGTGGAACACCCATCGGCGTCAAGACTAGGCTGTGACTATGGCGGACAGGGTTTCCTATGCGAACAATGATGGAATGAACTACGACGTCGACGTCCTGATCGTGGGTGCCGGACCCACCGGGCTGGCCCTGGCCGCCCAGCTGGCCGGTTACGGAACGAGTTTCAGGATCATCGACCGCAGGCAGGGTCCTGCCACCCAGTCCAGGGCGCTGGCGGTTCAGCCGCGCACGCTGGAAGCCCTCCGCCCGTTCGGTATCAGCGCCGAAATGGCACAGGGCGGAACCCCCGCCCACCAGCTGCATCTGCACCTGCCGGGCGAGACGGTCCAGATTGGCCTGTTCGACATCGGCATCGAAGACTCGGCCCACCAGCAGCTGCTGTTCCTTCCCCAGTCCGAGACCGAGCGCATCCTGCTGCGCTATCTGGGCAGCCGCGGCGTGCGCGTGGAACGCGGAGCCGAGCTCCTGGGACTCGAACGCCTGGACCCGGAGGACCCCTTCGCGGGCATGGAAGCGCGCGTCCAGCGGCAGGACCGCGGCATCGACCGGATCCGGGCCCGTTATGTGGTGGGGGCGGACGGCGCGGAGAGCACCGTGCGCCGCCGGGCCGGCATGGACTTCCGCGGTTCCGGCTACGCAGACACCTTCGTGCTGGCAGACCTGGAAGTCGACGGCGCCGAGCCGGGCGCGGTACATGCGTATCCCACCGACGACGGTTTCATGGTGCTCTTCCCGCTGGGGCAGCCGGCGTCCTGGCGGCTGATCAGCCTCAAGGAGCGCGGGGACAAGAGCACCGTCACCCTTGACTACCTGCAGGGCATTGCCGATAAGTTCTCCGGCGGCGGCCTCAAGCTTCACGATCCGAAGTGGATCAGCAGCTTCCGGCTCTCGCACCAGATGGCTGAGTTCTTCCAGTCCGGGTCAGTGTTCCTGGCCGGCGACGCCGCGCATGTCCACTCCCCCATAGGCGGACAGGGCATGAACACCGGCATCCAGGATGCCCTGAACCTGGGCTGGAAACTCGCCCTCGGTGCACGGGGCCTCGCCGCCGACGAGCTGATCGACAGCTACGACGCCGAGCGCCGTCCGGTGGCCCGCGGAATTGTGGGCTTCACTGACCGGCTGTTCAAGCTGGCCACCAGCCGCAGCGCCCTGAAGAAACTCCCCCGCACCAAGCTGCTGCCGGCCCTCGCGCCGTCGCTGGCCGCCAGCGAGCGCCTGCGCAGCCGCGCGTTCCGCACCATGTCCCAGCTGGGCATCCATTACCGCGGCAGTACCATGACCGGCACCGGCGCCAACCGGCTGCCGGCCGTCCTCACCTCCGGCCCGCGTCCGGGAGACCGGCTGCCCGACGCCGTCGTGCATTACCAGCAGAAGGAACGCCGCCTGCAGGACCTGGTGTCCGCTCCCGGCTTCCACGTCCTGCTGACCGGGCCCGGCTGGCCGGACGACACCCCGCATCAGCTCCATGCTGCCCTGTCCGGACTCGGACGGCTGCTCAGCGTCCAGCGGCTCGTGGTTGGCAGCACACTCACTGCCTCCGGACCGGGCATCATTGAGGACGTCAGCGGTCTCGCCTTCGAGCGGCTCGGCCTGTCACAGCGCCGGCCCGAGGTACTGGTGATCCGCCCCGACGGATACATCGGCTACCGCTCCTCCGGCACGGACATCAGCGGGGCTCTCACGTACCTGGAACGCCTCACCGGCCCAGGCGCACGGTCTTCACTTCAAATGGCCTAAACGCCAGTTCCCAGCGGCCGTCCCCGCGGCGGACCAGTTCACCGCCGGAGTCCCGTTCGAGCAAATCCGCCAGCACGGCGCTCCTGGCCGCGAAACCCGCGGTCAGGAGCGCTTTGGTGTGCCCGCCCAGGGACTCGTAGAGCCGCAGGATGACGTCGCCTGAGCGGTCGTCCGCCAGTTTGACCGCTTCTCCCAGCACACTGCCCGGAGTAAGAACTGCCAGCGGAGCGACTGCGTCAGCACCGGCTCCGTCCACGCTGCGCAGGGGCAGGTTCAGCCGGTACCCCTCCTGCACGGCGTCGGCCACGGTCGCATCCGGGCGGAGCGAAAAGGTGAATGTATGCCGGCCCTGGTCCGCGCCGGGATCCGGAAAGAGCGGGGCCCGCAGCAGGGAAGCGCGCAGCAGGGTGCCGGTGCCGGCGTCGCGGGTACCGGTCCGCGAGATGTCGTAGCCGTAGGTCGAGTCGTTCGCCAACGCCACCCCCCTGCCGTGTTCGCCCGCATGCACCCAGCGATGGGCCGGGGCTTCGAAGCGGGCATGGTCCCAGCTGGTGTTGGCGTGGGTTGGGCGCAGGATGTGTCCGAACTGGATTTCCGCCGCGGCCTGGTCAGCGAGCACTGCCACCGGGAAACCGAGTTTCAGCAGCTTCTGGCGTTCATGCCAGTCCACTTCAATGCGGAAGTCCAGGGCCCGCCCGTTGAGGCTCAGCGAGATCACCTGGCGCAGTGCTGAGCTGCCGAACCTGCAGTTCCGCACCAGACAGTCCCCGTCCCGGGAGAGTTGCCCGCGCAGGGAAAGCGCGCCGGCGCGGTCTGCGGCATCTATGTCCCAGGCATCCCACTGGTTTGGGGTGTCGCGGAAAAGCTGGAAATGATTCGCTTCCTCGCCGGGGACTACCAGCTCGCGGCCGCTCTCTCCGCGCAGTGAGAGCAGGGCGCCGGCAGGCCCGAAGCGCGCCGTGAGGTGCTCCCCTGCGATTTCCCAGCCGCCGTCGTCGTGCTCCTGGAAGCGCACCGCAGCCGGTGCCGCGTGATCCGCAGCTGCGCCCATCGCCGCAATGCCGCCCAGCGCCACCGGTGCCGCGTTGAACACCAGGGAACCCGTTCCTTCCTGCGCCAGTGCACGCTGCGCGCGGGCGATGATCCGCTCAAGGTGCTCCGCTACCTCGGCATAGGCCCGTTCGGCGTCACGGTAGACCCAGGAAATGGAAGAGCCGGGGAGGATGTCATGGAACTGTCCCAGCAGGACCGTTTTCCACGCCGTCTCCAATTCCTGGTAGGGGTAGTCCGCGCCGCAGCGGACGGCAGCCGATGCAGCCCACAGCTCAGCTTCCCGCAGCAGTGCCTCGCTGCGCCGGTTGCCGCGCTTGGTCCGGGCCTGGGACGTATACGTTCCCCGGTGGAACTGCAGATACATTTCCCCGGACCACACCGGCGGGTCAGCGTAGTCCGCTTCCGCTGCCGTGAAGAACGCCTGCGGACTGGATAGCTCCACCCGCGGAGAGCCTTCCAGCGACGCGGTGCGGTGCGCGGCGGCGAGCATCTCCCGGGTGGGACCGCCCCCGCCGTCGCCCCATCCGAACGGAACCAGGGACAGGTTCGTGGCGCCCTTTTCGCGGAACTGCCGCTCCGCGCGGGCCAGTTCCTGGCCGGTCAGCGCGGAGTTGTACGTGTCCACCGGCGGGAAGTGGGTGAAAACCCGGGTGCCGTCGATCCCCTCCCAGAGAAACGTATGGTGGGGCATCACATCGGATTCGTTCCAGCTCAGTTTCTGGGTGAGGAACCAGCGGGATCCGGCGGCACGGATCAGCTGCGGCAGCGCCCCGGAGTAGCCAAAGGAATCCGGCAGCCACACATCCAGCGGCTCCACGCCGAAGGCCTCCATAAAGTACCGCTTGCCGAAAGTGAACTGGCGGACCAGCGACTCACCCGAGGGCAGATTCGTGTCCGCTTCGACCCACATCCCGCCGGCGGGAACGAAGCGTCCTTCGGCCACCCGGGCGGCCACCCGCGCAAACAGTGCGGGGTGGTCTTCCTGCAGCCAGGCGTACTGCTGGGCAGAGGAGGCCGTGAAAACGAAGTCCGGGTCCGTCTCCATTAGAGCGAGCACGTTGGCGAAGGTGCGTGCCACCTTCCGGCGGGTTTCACGCACCGGCCACAGCCAGGCACTGTCAATATGCGCATGCCCGACGGCGTGGATGCGGTGCGCGCTGGCAGCGGCGGGAGCGCTGAGGACGGGTTCGAGCAGCGCGCGTCCCGCCGCGGCCGTACCGGAAACGTCCTGCGGGTCCACGGCGGCAGCGGCCCGCTGGAGGGCACGCAGCAGCTCGTGCCTGCGCGGGGAGTCCACGGGCAGTTCGTGCATCAGCCCCCAGAGCACGGAAAAGTCCTGCGCCAGCTCGTACACCTGCACATCCAGCAGGGCGGTGCCTGCACGGCGGAACACGTAGAGCGGGTCGCTGCCGGCCGTGTCCGGGCTGCCCAGTGGCGTGGGAAGAAAACTGAAGTCCGCTATGACGTTCGGAGTAGCGGCGGCCTCAACCCAGAGCCGCAGGCCGGCACCGGGTTCCCCCGCCAGGGGCACCGCCATGTTGGTGGATTCGAGTGCCTTGAGCACGTTCCCGGCGTCGTCATAGACAAGGCCTTCGGCCTGGAACCCGGGCATGTCGGTACTGAATCCCAGATCAATCAGGGCTTCGGGCAGAAAGCCCGTGCCCGCTGCCGGGACAGTGCCGGTGAGGCGGAACCACGTGGTGCCCCACGGCCTGCCCCAGCGGACGCCGGGAGCAACCGGGGCGTAGTCCTGGGCGGTGGCCTCGGCGAAGGTCACCGGCTCTTCGGGGCAGTTCCATGCAGCGGCCTGCAGCGGCACGAAGGAGGTCCACAGGCTTGGGGTCAGCCGCTGGGCCAGGAAACGGGCAATGCGGCGTTCAGTCAGCTCACGGTCCGGGTGCATGCGCCAACTCTGCGCGCAGCAGCACCGGGTTGGGAAGGGCGTTAGGCAGAGCCGGGGCTGACCAGCGTCCAGATCACCACGGCTGAGGCCAGCGGATCCGGATTACGCCAGGAATGCGGCTCCTTGCCGGGGAAGGTCACGGTGTCCCCCGCGCTGAGGTTCATTGTCTCCGCGGCGAAGATCAGCTCGAGCCTGCCTTCAGCAATGTGGAGCACCTCAACGTCGCAGTCCACGGAGTACAGATCCGATTCACCGGTGCCGCCGGGCACGATTTCGGAACGGATCACCTGGACACGGCGCTCGGTGCGCGGAGTGATCAGCCGCTCGTTGATCCCGTTGCCGCCCAAGTTGATGCCCGGAGCGTCCGGCCAGCGCACCAGCGTGGTCTGCGGGGGCAGGAACAGGTCCCCGATCGAGATTGAGAGCACCTGGCAGAGGGTCACCAGGGAAGCCACTGACGGTGAGGTGAGGTCCCGTTCCACCCGGCTCAGGAACCCCTTGGTCAGTCCGGTGGAATCGGCCACCTGCTCAATGGTGAGGTGCCGCGCCTGCCGGGCAGCACGGATCCGGGAACCGATGGCGATGGGGGCATTGCTCGGCTCGACCGAAAGAGCTTTCATTCGCGCATCCGTCCTTTCATTCCCTCTTCCACTGCCGTCCAGGGAGTTCAACCGGCAGTACCGTGCGGCCGTAACCACCATAAGTCGCGGCGAATGCGGCACATTTCACCCTAATTGACCCGCCCCTAAGGTGCCCGTTAGCGTGAATAAACAATAGTTTTCAAATATAGAACGCCGGTATGACTCGGCCCCCAGTGCCGCACCGGGTCCGGACGGTTAATCCCCTGCCCGTCCGGCCCCGGTGCTTCCTTCTGCCGGGACGTCCAGGTCCTGCTCCGGTGAAGCGACCTCGGCCACTTCAGCGGGATCACCGGTGTCTTCCCCGGTCCACACCTTGATGACGGCCCAGCCGACGGCGGCAAGCGGAACCGAAAGAATCGCGCCAATGATCCCGGCGAGGATGGTTCCGGCGGTCAGCGCCAGCAGGATGACCAAGGCGTGGATGCTCAGGGTCCGGCCCATGACCACCGGCTGCAGGAAGTTGCCCTCCAGCTGGTTCACGGCGATGATCACGATCACGACAATCAGCGCAACGACGGGCCCATTGGCCACGAGCGCAATGAGCGCTGCGAGGGTTCCGGCGGCGGTGGCACCCACCAGCGGGATGAAGGATCCCACGAACACGATCACGGACAGCGGCAGTGCCAGCGGCACACCGAGAATGAACAGTGCGGCTCCGATGCAAATGGCATCGACGGCGGCGACAATCGCAGTGCCGCGGACGTATCCGCCCAGGACCTCCATAGTGCGGGCACCGGCAAGGGCGGCTTTCTCCCGCCGCTCCCCGCGGAACCAGCGCAGGATGAAGGTCCAGATTTTGTCTCCGTCCTTAAGGAAGAAGAACAGCACCACTGCCATCAGGACGAACCCCGTGGCGAAGGATCCCGCTGCAGAGAGGCCGGCGATCGCTCCGCTGCCTGCGGTTGAGGAGGTCGCGAAGTCCAGGACCGCGTCGCGGGCGTCGGAGATGGCTGAGTCGTCCAGGGCCAGCGGGCTGTCCTGGACCATCGAGTACAGCTCATCGAACCCCGCCGCAGCCTGGTCCACCAGCTTGGACCACTCGCTGCGCACCGCGAAGACAATTCCGGTGACCAGCCCCCCAAAAACGGCCAGCAGGAGCAGGAAGGACGTCCCGGTAGCCAGCGCACCCGGCCAGCCCTTGCGGCGCAGCCAGTTCACGAACGGTGCAATGGCGGCGGCGAGGATCAGGGCGAGCAGCAGCGGAATGACCACGAGCGTGACCCGGGTCAGGCCGTAGACGGCTACTCCCACCAGCAGCAGGACCAGCAGCAGCTGGGCTGAGCGTACGGCGGCGTGGCCCAGGCCGTCGTTCCAGTATCCGGCCAGCCGTTTCGGCTCGGACACGTTCGGACTGGAGCCGGGCAGGCTGTCCATGGAGTTCCCCCGTCTAGGTTGTAGGTCCGGCCTCATGGCCGGTTCCCTTGCGCAGCAGCGACTCTTTGACGTGCCGGCGGAGCACCTTGCCGATCAGGGACCGGGGCAGGTCCGGAATCTGCACGATGCGTCGCGGCACCTTGTAGGCGGCCAGCTCGTACCGTACAAAGGAGCGCAGCTCGTCAGGGTCGAATTTCATATCGGGACGGGCGACGACGGCGGCCACCACGTCTTCTCCGCCCCCGGTCCGGGTGAGCCCCACAACGGCAGCTTCGGCTACCGCCGGATGCCGTTTGAGTGCTTCCTCGACTTCAGAGGGGGAAACGTTAAAGCCTCCGGTGATGATCAGTTCCTTGATCCGGTCCCGGATGGTGACGAAGTCGTCGTCGTCCACCGAGACAATATCACCGGTGCGGAACCAGCCGCCGTCGAGCAGCGCGGCACGGGTTTCGGCTGGTTTGTTCCAGTAGCCCTTGAAGACCTGCGGCCCGCGGATCAGCAGTTCACCGGCTTCGCCGCGGTGGCGTTCCTTCGTGGGATCCTCCGGGTCCACCACCTTGATGTCGGTCAGCGGGAACGGAACACCCACGGTGCCGGCCTTGCGGGTGGGGCCCATCGGGTTGCCCAGGGCTACCGGAGAGGTCTCGGTCAGCCCGTACCCCTCGATCAGGTAACCGCCGGTAGCTTTCTCCCAGGCGTCCACCGTAGCGGCGGGAAGGTTCATGGCCCCGGAAATCGCGAATCGGACGCCTTTGAGGGAGATGCCCTGCTCCTGCGCCCCGGCAACAATCCGGTCATAGATGGGAGGCACTGCGGGCAGGAACGTGGGCGGCGTTTTCCTGGCGGCTTTGAGCACCAGGTCCACGTCGAACTTGGGGAACAGCACCAGCTTGGCGCCGATGCTCATGGCAAAGGTGAGGCTGAGGGTCAGGCCGTAGGCGTGGAACATCGGCAGCACGCCGTAGACAGTTTCCTTGCCCATCCGCAGCCCGGGAATCCAGGCCCTGCCCTGGGCGGCGTTGGCCATGAGGTTGGCATGCGTGAGCATGGCGCCCTTGGGGGCAGCCGTGGTGCCGGACGTGTACTGGATGGCTGCGAGGTCTTCGGCCTGCGGGTGCGGGTGGCGGCGCGGGAGCGGCCGGTTATCCAGCAGCTCCTTCCAGGTCACAATCCGGCGCCCGGCGCTGCGCGGCTTCTTCTCCGGCGCCAGGGCGCTGCGGCTGCGGCGCGCGGCAGGGACGGGAAGTTTCAGCGCCAGCCGGGTGGTCAGGGGCATGGCACTAATCAGGTCGATCGAAACTATGGTGCGTACCGGAATATCTGCGGGCAGCGCCTGGATCCGGTCAGCCACCTTGTCCCAGACAATGGCAACCGTGGCACCGTGGTCTTCGAACTGGTGGCGAAGTTCGCGGTCCGTGTACAGCGGGTTGTGCTCAACCACTACCGCACCAAGGCGGAGCACGGCGTAGAAGGCCACCACGTGCTGCGGGGCGTTCGGAAGCACCAGGGCTACCCGGTCTCCCGGCTTCACTCCAAGGCGCTTCAGTCCGGCTGCGGCCCGCCGGATCTGCTCGCCCATTTCCCGATAGCTTGTGGTGGCTCCGAAGAACTGGAGCGCCGGCTTGGATCCGTACCGGCGAACGGAGTCCTCCACCATGTCCACCAGTGAGCCTTTGGGCAGCTCGAGGTTCTGCGGCACTCCTTCTGCGTAGTGGCGCATCCACGGCCGGTGAAAGTCAGGAAATCCCTTTGACACTTTACTCACGCTCTGAACTCTATCCGCTGCGCGGCCGTGCTCACGTGCCCGGCCCGAAGGTGGTGGACCTGCATTTCTTTCGTTCACCCTTCTGGGAGAACCCCGGCTGGTCTGGGCTACACTGGAAAGCTGAAGGGGAGTAGCTCCGGTACACATCCAATCTTAGTTTCGGCTTCAGCCGCACTGAAATTGGCTTTGGTTCCGAGGCCTGTCGACATACTGGCTGCACCAGCAGCCCGGCAGTCCACCTGCGGTGCACGGCACCGGGGCGAGCGAGACCTTCGGCCAGATTTCAATTGCTGGCCGGAGCCTCCCTGCATGCTCCGGCCATGACCAGGAGCATTTGTGACGAACCCACCAAGCCACGGGGATTCTCCCCCTGAGCAGCCCCGGCCCAGCGCGGCGGAACGCCGCCGCTGGCTGCAGTATCTTGCCGATGAGCAGGCTGAGGCCGCCACCTACCGCTATCTCGCAGAACGGCGCGACGGCGAAGAACGGGACATCCTGCTGGCCCTGGCCGAGGCCGAAGGCAGGCACGAAGCCCATTGGCGCCGGCTGCTGGGCCCGGATGCGGACAAACCGATGCGCCCCTCACTGCGGAACCGTGTGCTGGGCCTGCTGGCCCGGCGCTTCGGCTCCGTGTTTGTGCTGGCACTGGCCCAGCGCGCGGAAGGCCGCTCCCCCTACAGCGACGACCCCAACGCCACCAGCGCCATGGCCGCGGACGAGCAGATCCATGAAGAAGTGGTGCGAGGTCTCGCAACCCGCGGCCGCACACGGCTCTCCGGCAACTTCAGGGCAGCAGTGTTTGGTGCCAATGACGGGCTTGTCTCCAACCTGGCCCTGGTCATGGGCATCGGCGCCACCGGGGTATCAAGCACTTTCGTATTGTTCAGCGGTATCGCCGGCCTGCTGGCCGGTGCGCTGTCCATGGGCGCCGGGGAATATGTTTCCGTGCGCTCCCAGCGGGAGCTGCTGGAGGCCTCCAGGCCAACCCAGGTAACGCTCTCCGCCGCGAAGTCCCTGGACATCGACGCTAATGAACTTGTCCTGGTCTACCGGGCCCGCGGCATGTCCAGGGAAGCTGCCGAACACCGGGCGGCGGAGCGGATGGGCCTGTATTCGTGCGACTGCGATCCGTCCCTGTCCCTGCAGCCGGAAAAGATGGAAGAAGCCGGCACGGATGAACATGAGACGGTTGGCACCGGACTGGGCACGGCCACGTCAAGCTTCTGCTTCTTCGCTTCCGGCGCCATCATCCCGGTTATTCCGTACCTGTTCGGGATGGGCGGGCTTGCCGCCGTCGTCCTCTCCTGCACCCTGGTCGGAATCGCGCTGGTGCTGACCGGCAGCGTCGTGGGCCTGCTATCCGGGGGCTCCCCGCTTAAGCGCGGCCTGCGCCAGCTGGCCATCGGCCTGGGCGCCGCAGCCGTGACCTACGTACTGGGACTGGTCTTCGGAACTTCCGTGGCCTAGCCCAGCACCCCCTGCGGCCGGGTCAGCGGGACGTGGGTGCGCTGACCTGCCGCAGCTCCGTGGTGCTGGGTCCGTTGCCCTCATCCTCGGAACTGATCAGTACGTTGCCTTCGCCCAGCGCTTCAGGCAGGACTTCGGGTTCAAGGCGGGTAGCCAGCGGTTTCTCCTTGATGAACAGGCACAGGATCGTGGCCAGGACGGCCATTGGAGCCATAAAGAGGAACAGCGGGATGAGTCCCTCATTGTAGGACCGGATGATGATGTCCTGGATTGCCTCCGGCAGCTCGTGGACAAGCTTGGGCGTGAGCGAGTTGCCGCCGCTGGTCGCTGACGCGGTGCTGGCCGGAAGACGTTCCGCGAGCAGGTCCGAGAGCCGGTGCGCGAACAGGCTGCCGACGACGGCGGAGCCCAGGGTGGCGCCGATCTGGCGGAAGTAGTTGTTGGCCGCGGTGGCGGTGCCCACCTGCCGCATCGGGAAGGAGTTCTGCACCACCAGGACCAGGATCTGCATGTTCAGGCCCAGGCCCAGGCCCAGGACACCGATGTAGACGCACAGCTGCCAGACAGGGGAGCCGGCCGTGATGGTTCCCATCAGGATCAGTGCCAGCACCATGATGGCCGAGCCGGCAATGGGCATCCACTTGTAGCGTCCGGTCTTGGAAACCAGGGAGCCGGAGAGCACCGAGCTGAAGAGCAGGGCACCCATCATCGGGATCATGAGCATGCCTGCTTCGGTGGCGCTGGCCCCGGTGGCCATCTGCAGGTACGTGGGCAGGTAACCGATCGCACCGAACATCGCCACCGAGGTCAGCAGGCCGGAGGCGGTGGAGAGGTTGAAGTTGCGGTCGCGGAAGAGCTCCATTGGGATGATCGGTTCGGCGGTGCGGCGTTCGACCATCACGAAGACGACGGCGGCGAGGACGGTCCCGCCGATCAGGCCCAGGATCACCGGGTGGGACCACTCGTAGGTGCTGCCTCCCCAGCTGCTGACCAGGACCAGCCCGGTGGTGGCCAGGGCAATGAAGACCATGCCCCACAGATCGATCCTGGGCCTGGAGGTGACGGCGCGCGGCCTGAGGAAGAGCAGAGCCCCGAGCAGGGCCAGGACGCCCACGGGGATGTTGAACCAGAACGCCCAGCGCCATCCCGGTCCTTCCGTGAGCCAGCCGCCGATCAGCGGACCCACCACGGAGGAGAACGCAAAGACGCCGCCCATCCAGCCCATGTACTTGCCCCGTTCACGGGCCGGAACGACGTCGGCAATGATGGCCTGGGAGAGGATCATCAGGCCGCCGGCTCCAATACCCTGGATTACCCGGGCAATGATCAGCCACGTCATGTCCGGGGACAGTGCACCGACGACGGAGCCGGCCAGGAAGATGAGGATGGCAGCAACCAGCAGGTACTTGCGGCCGATCAGGTCTCCCAGCTTGCCGTAGATCGGCATCATTACCGTGGACGCCAGGATGAAGGCCGTGATGACCCAGAGCATCAGGTTGGCACCGTTGAGTTCTCCCACGATGGTGGGCAGGGCCGTGCCGAGGATGGTCTGGTTCAGCGCCGAGAGAAGCATGGCCAGCACTAGTGCGGTGAAGACCAGCACCAGGCTGGGTTGTTTCGCGTTGCCCGCAGGCGCTGCGGCGGCAGCCGTTTTTGTCATAGGAGTTCCTTGAAGACGTCTCTGAGCAGTTCAAGGCCCTGATCGAGGGCGTTGAACTGGGCGGTGGAGGTGGGGGTGGACCAGGTTTTCTGCATCACGTAGCGCATTCGGGTGCTGGCTGTGAGGACGATCGTGAAGGCGACGTCGTCGACGTCGTGCCCCTGCCAGGGCGAATCGGCGGGCCGCTCGCGCCAGCGACGGGAGTCCGCGAGCTGGCTGCGCACCGTTTCGAGGACGAGCTGTTCCACCTTGAGGATGTACTGGTACCGGCGGTGGCGCAGGTGGGGATAAGACTCGTAGATCCTGGCGCGGAGCTCAGCTGAGTCATCTCCGCCCTGGATGGTGCGCAGGACGGAGAGCATAAGGCGGCTGACTTCGCCTAGCAGGTCGCCTTCGATGTCGAATGCTTCGAGCATCGCCGGGTCCAGGACGGGGTCCGTCAGTCCCAGGACGGCGTCTTCCTTGCACGGGAAGTAATTGAAGAAGGTCCGGGCGGAGACCCCTGCCTCATCCGCCACCAGTTCAACGTTGACCCCTTCGAGACCGTCTTCCAGCGCGCGCCGGGCCGCTGCGGCATGCAGGGCTGCCCAGGTTTCGGCGCGTTTGCGGTCGCGGAGGGAAAGTAGTTGACTCACCGAACTACTTTGTCATTAGTATCAAATTTTCACAACTGCAAAATTGCAGGAGTGCAAGAAATCACAGCATGCTGTTGACCGGCTACGGCTTGAGCATCACCTTTACGGCCTGGCGCTGGTCCATGGCCTCGTAGGCCTTGGGTGCGTCTTCCAGCGGAAGGACGGAATCGAAGACCCGCCCCGGGTGGATCTTGCCGGCCAGGACGTCCTCCAGCAGCTCGGGCAGGTAGGTGCGCACCGGAGCCATGCCGCCGCCCACGGTGATGTTCTTGGCGAACAGGACGCCGATGGGCAGCTCGGCTCCTCCAGCGGGGACTCCCACGAAGCCCACCCGCCCGCCGGGACGGGTGCAGCGCAGCGCCTGGTCCATGGACTCTGCCGTGCCGACGCACTCCAGGACGGCGTCCGCCGGAACGCCGCCCAGCAGTTCCCGAACCCGGGCTGCGCCTTCCTTGCCGCGTTCGGCCACTACATCGGTTGCACCGAATTCACGTGCCAGGGAAGCCCGGTCTTCATGCCGTGACATGGCAATAATCCGGCCTGCTCCGAGCCGGGCTGCGGCGAGCACGGCACACAGCCCGACGGCGCCGTCGCCCACCACGACGACGGTGGACCCGGTGCTCACGCCTGCGCTGACTGCGGCGTGATGGCCGGTGCCCATGACGTCGGAGAGGGTCAGCAGATCAGCCAGCAGGGCGTCTTCCGGATCGGTGACGCCGGGAACCTTGACCAGCGTTGCCTCCGCGTTGGGCACCCGGACCGCTTCGCCCTGGGCACCCTGGACATAATCGCCGTGTGTGTCCCTGCTGCCCCAGCCCACCAGTTCCTCGCAGGCGACGGTAACGCCGGTACGGCAGGGAGGGCATTTGCCGCAGTTGCCGGTGAAGGGGGCAATGACAAAATCTCCGGGAGCCAGGGAGGAGACGTCTGCGCCGACGCTTTCCACCACGCCTACAAACTCGTGCCCTATGGCGCGGGGCTCCGGGGTTTCACGGATTCCGCGGTAGGGCCACAGATCGGATCCGCATACGCACGCAGCACTGACGCGCACCACGGCATCGCCGCCGCGCAGCACCTGCGGGTAGTCCCTGTCCTCAACGCGGATGTCTCCGGGGCCGTGGATGATGGTGGCGCGCATGGCTGCCTTCCTGTTAGCGGGCGGTGTTCGCATACCAGCCTAACGCCGCAGGGAAAAGCCGGTTGCATGGGTAGTTCTCCCCATGTCCCCTTTCGCGGATCCGGTTTAGCGTGAGGGGGAGGGCAGAACGCAGGCAGCAAGAGCAAAGGACGGTGGAAGATGCTCAGGCATTGCAGGGGGCTTCCGGCCCGGCTAACTCCCCGGCCCAGGCTGCCACGCACGCTGTGCCGCCGCAGCTGGAACCGCATCCCGCGCTGTGTGAGGGCAGCGTAAGGCACCACTCTCGACAGATTTCCTTCTCACCGGCACAATGCCGCAGATGAGAAGGCCAGATCCACGCTCCTTGTGCGTCGTAGCCGCCGGGATCGTGCTGGTGGCAGGCACGGCTTCCCCCAAGCCGCCCGCCGCCCCCGCCGCCGGTCCCCCAGCCGGCGGCGCCGAACTTACCGCCGCCGAAATCCGTGCGGCACAGCAGAACCTGGCCGGTGCGGTCGTCGAGGCGCTGGGCGCCTCCGGCTGGACCGGTCCGGACGGCAGTTCCCTGGCAGACAGCCTCCCCGAACCGCGTCCGGTTCCCTGCCTCCTTCCCGCACCCGCGTCCTCCGCGGGCAGCGGCAGCACTCCCCTCCCACCCGGAGCCCGACGCCATCAGCTTTCCCTTGAGCTCACCGGCCCTGCGCCGGCCTCTGCCGAAAGCGCCAGGGATCATGCGCAGTCCGCCCTGCTTTCGGCCGGGGCGGAGATGCTCTCAGCCCATACGCCTGGCCCCGGGGCACCTCCGGAGGCGGAGTACACCTTCACCGCCGCGCATGCTGACGGGGCGGTGGTCTTCGCAGCCAGCGGCCATGCCCAGAAACTGCAGCTGCGTTCCCACTGTTCCGCGGATCCGGGGCTGAGCGCAGCAGCGGATCCTGCCGCAACCTAGGCCGGATGCACTTTGTTTGCCGGATTTGAGTGCCGTAAAGGTATCCGGCCCTTGTCCCCAAACGTTTAGGGGCCCTAGTCTCTGGCTAACCTACTGGCCGGTAGCAATAGCCCGGCCTGACAAAGACGTCACGGAAAAGGTCCCCCATGCGAAAACTCTCCGGCCTGCTCGCTGCAGGCGCCCTTGCCGCTGTCTCCATCCTCGCGGCACCTCCGGCATCGGCATTATCAGAACCGGCGCCTGCCGCCGCAGCGGCGCCCAAGGTGCGTACCGACGTCGTCGTCCCTTCCTTTGACGGCACACCGATCCATACCAACTTCTTTCCTGCACTGGGCCTTCAAGCGGGCGAGCAGGCACCCACCGTCATGGTGGGTCCGGGCTTTGGACTGCCCGGTAGCCGGACCCCGTCCACCACCACCAGCACGCTGATCGGTTCGATGGGAATCGCGCCGCTGCGCGAAGCGGGCTACAACGTGCTGACGTGGGATCCCCGCGGTTTTGGCCTTAGCGGCGGTGAAGCGTACGTAAGCAACCCTGCTTTTGAGGGGCGGGACGGCCAGGTGCTGATCGATTTCATCGCCGAGCAGCCCGAAGCGGAGCTGGACGCTCCCGGGGACCCGGTGCTGGGCATGGCCGGTGCGTCCTACGGCGGTGGTATTCAGTTTGTCCTCGCATCGCTGGACACCCGGGTGGATGCGATCGCCCCCACGATTGCCTGGAACAATCTGACCACCAGCCTGTACAAGGCCGGGTCCTTCAAGTCCGGCTGGGGCACCCTCCTCTGTCTGGAGGGCTCACTGACCGGACAACTGGGGGAGTTTGTGGGCAACAGCGGGGCGCTGGCAGCTCCGGTGCGGAAGGCCTGCCGCGAGGGCATGACCTACCCGAACACCCTCAGCCCGGAATCGGTTGCGTACTTCGATTCCCTCACGCCGGAGAGCATGTTCACCTCGATTACGGCGCCAACGCTGATCATTCAGGGCACCGTGGACACGCTCTTCACCCTCGATGAAGCCACCCGGAACTACAACCTGATCAAATCCACCGGCACCGAAGTGAAAATGCTGCAGTTCTGCGGCGGCCACGGGCTGTGCTCCTCGGGCGTAGCGGGACCGGACCGGATCACCGGCGCGGTGCTGGACTGGTTCAGCAAGCACCTGGATGGAGAGAGCGTGTCCACCGGCCCCGGGTTCGAGTTCATTGACCAGCTGGGAACCACGCGGGCCGCAGACGGATACCCCGCCCCCGTCGGCGCACTGACCGGCTCTGGCAAGGGAACCCTGCTGCTCTCCCCCGCCGCGGTGAGCGGCGGGGTCATCGCCGCTGCCTGGGCCCCGGTAGCCATCAACGCCCCCGTCACGGCCCCGGCCGCAGCAACCCAGGTCTTCGGAGCGCCGCAGCTGACGCTGACCTACCGGGGAACGTCCCGAACCCCCAACACGCATGTCTATGCCCAGATCATTGATAAATCCAGGAGTTCGCTGGTGGCGGGAAACCAGGTGACGCCGGTACCGCTAATCCTGGACGGCACCGAACGGACCATCACCGTGCCGCTGGAGGAGATTTCGTATCTGGTGACGCCGCAGAGCCGGCTGGTGCTGCAGGTGACTCCCAGCTCATCGGTGTACACCTACCCGAAGGTGACGGCGCTGACGTCCTTCACCGCGTCGGTGTCACTGCCGGTGATCGGCGACTATCCGGTGGTGCCGTAACGGGCTGGTGCCGTAGCGGGCGCCGGCCGCCGGGCCTACTCCTTGCGAAGCTTCAGTTCCACTTCTTCCAGGGACAAGCCCCGGGTCTCCGGCATAAAACGCCGGACGAACAGCACGGCACAGATGCCAAGGCCCACGAAGATGAAGAAGGTGTTGGAAATGCCCAGCGCGGCCATCAGCATGGGGAAGGAGAACCCGACCGCGAAGTTGGCCATCCACTGGACAAACACTGACAGCCCAATGCCGAGGCCGCGGACGCGCAGCGGGAAGATTTCGGCCAGCATCAGCCACGTCACCGGGGATACCGCACCCTGCTGGAAGGCCAGGAACAGGACGGTCAGGGACAGGACCGTGAACCCGCGGGCAGTGCCTTCCGGCATCAGGATCGAGGCGGCGCCAATGAGCGCCAGCGCGCTGGTGGTGCCAAGCAGCCCGGTGATCAGCATGGGCCTGCGCGCCACCTTGCCCAGCAGCCAGATGCCCAGCAGCGCGGCGGCAACGGAAATGACGCCGTTGGCGATGTTGGCCGTGAGCGCGGCTTCGGTGCCGAACCCGGCGTCGGCCAGGATCTGCGTGCCGTAGTAGATGATCGCGTTGACGCCGGTGATCTGCTGGACAATGGAAAGCCCCATGCCGATCAGCAGCACGCGCAGCAGCCACGGCTCGGCGAAGTCCCGCAGCCGGCCGGTGCGTGTAGTACCCGCCAGTCCCTTGATCTCTTCGTACTCAGCCTGTGCTTCTTCGGCGCTGCGGATCTTCTGCAGCGCGGTGTGCATCTGGGCGTACCGGCCCTTCGAGCCCAGCCAGCGCGGACTCTCCGGGACGAAGTGCATGCCGATCCACAGGGCGATGGCCGGGAGGGTGGCCACCAGCAGCATCCAGCGCCAGACGTTTCCTTCCTCGCCCCAGATGTTGCCGATCACGGCGTTGCAGACGAAGGCCGCCAGCTGGCCGCTGACAATCATCAGCTGGTCACGCGTCACCAGCTGACCCCGCCGGGACGCCGGGGCGAGCTCAGCCAGGAACATGGGTACGACGGCGGACGCGCCGCCCACCGCCAGGCCCAGGACCACACGGGCCAGGACCATAAAACCAACCCCGGGCGCCGCAGCGGTGCCGGCCGCACCCAGCATGAACACGACGGCGAGGATCAGCAGGAGCCGGCGCCGGCCCAGCCGGTCGGCCAGCTGCCCGGCCCCGACGGCACCAAAGGCCGCCCCGAAGAGCAGACTGGAGGTGATCAGCCCCTCCGTGAAGGGGGTCAGGCCCAGATCATCCTGCATGTAGGGCAGCGCCCCGTTGATCACCCCGGTGTCG
>JBELYP010000018.1:35889-41071 GCA_040273995.1 Arthrobacter sp. | reverse complement strand
CAACGGACCAGGACTCTGCGAAGCCTCCAACCCAACCAAAGAAGCACCCGGCTGGCACGCAGCAACAACCACCTCGACACGGACCCCGCCATCCCGCACGGCGGAACAGCACACCGTCCGCATCACCACACCCACCGGGCACACCTACACCTCGACGGCACCCCAGCTACCCGGAACCGCCCAGCCGGGGCGCCCCCGCCACTGACTAGCCCAAACGAATCACTAACCCAGACCACCAGCTAGCCCAAGCCACTCACCAGCCCAAACATTAGCCAAACGCCACCCCGCCGGTGCGATCCTCCGCAGGGGAGCACGACCACACCATCCACACCGGCCAGCAAAGGCCGCGTCAGCCGCCAAGACTCAACAGCTCCTTTGTGCCGCGGAGCGCTCGGAGATACCCTTACCTGCCGTGCCCTACAGCTGTCCCAGTAACTGGCTGTCCCCATAACTGCTACGCTTTCCCGCATGATTGTTTCGGTACCCGGCTGCCTCACCGCAGCGGAAGGGCTGGTGGGCTTCAGGCCCTGCTGTACGGCACGGTCCTAGCCCAATCCCAATGGAATAGCAGGAACGGCTCTAGCCGCCCGTGCACGCGTCAGCCAAAAAGTCGCCAGCCGGGCCACAGCGCAGCGCGCAGGGTCTACTGCGGCGGACTACCCCGCCCGTACAGGGCTGTTTCCGCTCAGAAATCACCAGCGCTCGGGCAACATCACCCCGCTCAGGCCGTCCAGGCCACTGCCAGCGGGCTACCCGTAAATGAGTCTGCCTGCACCACCGCTCCCAACGAGCAACCGAAACGAAAGACTGAATCATGCACGCCCTAACTCAAGCCGCCATCCGCAAGTCCTTCATCAATGCCAGCCGGTCCCAGACGGCAGCCGTGAACTTCCCCGCCGACTTCGACGCCATCGACTGGGAGAACATCGACCAGTATGGCTGGCGGGATCACAAGATGCCCCAGCGTGCCTACCTGGTCACGGAGTCCAATGGAAAGGCAACATCCATCCTCCTGCGTGCACCGGAGCTGGTGTCGGCGGGCCGGAAGGCGATGTGTGCCCTCTGCGAGGACCTCGAGGACAACGACGACGTTTACCTTTTCGTTGCCCCGAAAGCAGGCGCTGCCGGAAAGAACGGCAACTCGGTGGGAACCCTGATCCACAGCGCGTTCAGCTGCTCACGCAACGTCCGGGCGGATGTCCTGCCGACTCCCATTCACCCGGACCCGGAACTGGTCAAAGCAGAGCGGATCCGCAAGCTGAATGAACGGACACAGCAGTTCATCCAAAAGGTGCGTTCCTAGGACACGTGCCTAGTTCCTATAGAGGGCAATCGCGCCGGTCTGGGCCTCGGTCAGGCGAATGAGGTCGAAAGGGGACAGGGCAATCTCGAACCCCCGCCGCCCCCCGGAAACATAGATCGTGTCGAGGGCTTCGGCACTTGAATCGATCACTGCGGGAGAGTGGTGGCGCTGACCCAGCGGGGAAATGCCTCCCACGACGTACCCGGTACGGCGCTCCGCTTCGGCCTTGTCGGCAAGGGAAACCTTCCGCACACCGAGCAGGGAAGCCACCTTCTTCAGATCGAGCATGGCTTCTACCGGAACCATTGCAACCGCGAGCCTGTTCCCCAGCGAAACCATAAGTGTTTTGAAGACGGCTTCAGGCGGAACACCGAGTTTTTCCGCCGCTTCCAGCCCGTATGAGGGCGTGGAAGCGTCATGGTGGTAACTCATGGTCCGATAGGCGACGCCGGCAGCATCCAGGGCATGGGTAGCCGGCGTCGCCCCGTGCCCGCCTTTCCGGGTGCTGCCGGCCATGGCCTACCTCGCCAGTCCTGCGGCGGACGTATCAGCCGAACCGGCAGCAACCTGTTCGGCGACCTTCCGCTTAATCCGGCCAAGCATCGCCGACATGCCCCGCATCCGCAGGGGAGTGATGGCCCGCGTCAGGCCCAGCCGGTCCGGAACATCAGCGGGGACAGCCAGGATCTCGGCTGCAGGAAGGCCATTCAGGCCCTCATGCAGCACACCGGCAAATCCGCGGGTGGTCGGTGCTTCCGGCGGGGCCGAGAAGAAAAGCTCCACCGGATGCTCCGGAGTATCGCCAACCTCCACCGTCAGAAACAGCGGGGACTGGCACTCAACAACCTGCTCCAGCATCTCCGGATGGTCAGCCAGGCGCGAAGGCAGCTCCGGCAGTCCCCTGGAGAACTCAAGCAGCAGCTCAAGCCGCTCCGGCTCGGTCAGGGCCTGAAAATCGTCAACAATCTCCTGCAGCTGCTCCGGCACAGCCGGCTCAGCGGAGGAGGGAATGGGGGTGCTCATAAACCAGGTACTTTCGGTTGTGGATTGCTGGCAGGTCTTTAGCGTGCGGCCGGAGCGGCGCCGGGCTCGGTGCCCCGGACAATCGGCACGCGCACCGCATTGCCCCATTCGGTCCAGGACCCGTCATAATTGCGGACCGAATCGAACCCGAGCAGGTGCTTCAGCACAAACCAAGTATGACTGGAACGTTCGCCAATCCGACAGTAGGCAACGACGTCGTCACCCTCCTTGAGCCCGGCCTCTCCGCCGTAGAGCGCATCAAGCTCGGTGCGGGTGCGGAACGTGCCGTCTTCGGCGGCTGCCTTGCCCCAGGGAACGGACACAGCGGTGGGGATGTGGCCGCCCTTCATGGCGCCTTCATCCATGTAGTCCGGCATGTGGGTGCGTTCGCCCGAGTATTCGGCGGGGGAGCGGACATCGATCAGCGGTCCGTTGCCCAGGTGCCCCAGCACATCGGTCAGGTAGGCGCGCACCGGGGAATCATTGCGTTCGACGACGGGATAGTCGGTCGCGGTGACCTGCGGCTTGTCTGTGGTCATCGCGCGGCCCTCGGCGATCCACTTGTCCCGGCCGCCGTCGAGCAGCCGCACATCTTCGTGGCCGAAGAGTGTGAAGACCCAGAGGGCATACGCGGCCCACCAATTGCTCTTGTCGCCGTAGATCACCACGGTGGAGTCGCGGCTGATGCCCTTTTCGCCCATGAGCTTCGCGAAGGCCGCACCGTTCACGAAGTCCCGGGTATCGGCGTCGTTCAGGTCTGTGTGCCAGTCGATCTTGCGGGCGCCGGGAATGTGGCCGGTGTCGTAAAGCAGGATGTCCTCGTTGGACTCCAGGACCACAAGGTCCGGCAAATCCAGGTTCTCGGCCAGCCAGTCAGTGGACACGAGTTTTTCCGGATGGGCGTAGTCGGCGAACTTCGGATTCGGATCTGCAGGCAGCGGCATGCGTGTTCCCCTTTAGGTAAGACGGCAGGTTTACTACCAAGCCTAACGATGTACACGTCCCAAAACTTCCTTGAGGACTGCTCACCGGCCACAGTGGCGTATCGTTGCTACGGCAGCAAATGCCGGTACCCCTAGCAGAATCGGATGGATGGTTTGGGCGCAGCAGGACAAGTGGAGCAGCTGACTAAGCGGACTCCCCAGGTTTCCACGGACGAACTCCTTCAGGGTTTCTTCCCCTCGCCCAGGTTCGGTGCCGTCTCTTTTGACAGTTATATCCCCGACCCGTCGCAGCCCTCGCAGGCGGAGGCCGTCGCAGCGATGCGCGCCTTCGCCGCAAGCGTCGATGCTCCCGCTCCCAGCGGCTTCCGCAAACTGTTTGGCGCCAAGAAGCCCGAAACGAAGGCCGGTTTCTATCTCGACGGCGGCTTCGGCGTCGGCAAGACCCACCTCTTGGCGTCGCTTTTCCATGCGGTCGAGGGACCCAAGGCGTTCGGAACCTTCGTGGAGTATACGAACCTGGTTGGCGCCCTGTCCTTCCGCAAGACGGTCGAAGCACTCTCGACCTACAAGCTGGTCTGCATCGATGAGTTCGAACTCGATGATCCCGGAGACACAGTGCTGATGTCCCGGCTCATGCGGGAACTGTCCGACGCCGGCGTCAAGCTGGCAGCGACGTCCAACACCCTGCCTGGTTCCCTGGGTGAGGGCCGCTTTGCGGCCGTTGACTTCCAGCGCGAGATCCAGGTGCTGGCGGACCAGTTCGACGTCGTACGGATCGACGGCGAGGATTACCGCCACCGCGGCCTGCCGGAGTCCCCGCCGCCGGTGGATGACGCCGGCCTTACCGACCGGATCGCCGAGGAGTTCGACGGCAAGACCGTCGCAGAAGACGAATTCGCGGATCTGGTCAAACACCTGGCCAACGTGCACCCCAGCCGCTACCGCCAGCTCATTGACGGAATCGACGCCGTGGCCTGGCACAACGTGCACACCATCTCGGAGCAGTCCGTGGCGCTGCGCTTTGTGGTCCTCGCTGACCGCCTCTACGACAAGGACGTTCCAATTCTTGCCAGCGGCGTGCCGTTCGACCAGCTGTTCACCAAGGAGATGATGGCCGGCGGGTACATGAAGAAGTACTTCCGTGCCGTCTCCCGCCTTACAGCCCTGGCCCGTGAGGGGCAGACCGGAGAAGCCTCCTAGTTCTTCTGGCAGAACCCCCGCAAACGACGAAGGCCCTGGTCCCGCATCAAGCGGAACCAGGGCCCTTTGCCGTGCTCGGGCTTTTTAGACGGCCGGAGGTGTCTGTCCGGACGGGTTTCCAGTGTCGGGACCCTGCTTGCGGTCAAGATTGTCCACCGCTTCGGAGGCCTTGCTCTGGATGCCGTCGATCTTGTCAGAGTACTTGCCGCCGGTCTTCTGGTCGACGAAGTCCCCTGCCTTATCGATGCCGCCCTTGACCTTGTCGGCGTTCTCCCCGACAAACGCGGCAGCCTTATCCTTCAGCAGTCCGGCCTTGCCCTTGAGCTCGTCAAATGCAGACACGGATCACCTCCTTCCACTGGGGAAACCAGACGTTTCCCGTTCTGTTCAATCGTAAGCCCGCTGACGGACATCGCCAAGGGGCATGCCGCGGCGCGGGAAGGACCCCGGAAAGCGGTTAAAGCAGAAGGAGCAGGCCGCGATGGCCTGCTCCTTCTGCTGTGTATTTCCTTATCCGAGCGGACGACGGGATTCGAACCCGCGACATCCACCTTGGCAAGGTGGTGCTCTAGCCAGCTGAGCTACGTCCGCAAATGAATGTCCAACATTCGTGTGGAACACAAGGTGTTGAACCTCGTGCGCGATACTGGGATCGAACCAGTGACCTCTTCCGTGTCAGGGAAGCGCGCTACCGCTGCGCCAATCGCGCCCG
>JBELYP010000018.1:0-35790 GCA_040273995.1 Arthrobacter sp. | reverse complement strand
TGCATGTAACCGTGGAGGTGGGGACGGGATTCGAACCCGCGTATACGGCTTTGCAGGCCGCTGCCTCGCCTCTCGGCCACCCCACCGTGACCAGCTTTTGAGGGCCGGAAATACAGTGACTTGCGAGCGGACGACGGGATTCGAACCCGCGACATCCACCTTGGCAAGGTGGTGCTCTAGCCAGCTGAGCTACGTCCGCATGTTGGGCTTTCTGCGGCGTTCGGCCGCTTTCCAACGAAGAAAAACTCTATAGGACGAATCGGAGTTCGTCCAATCGGGGCAGTTGCGGCGCGTTGCCGGTATCCGGTTTTGACGAGGGGCGATTGTGGGCTAGCATCTTTAGACGTTGCAGCAGTTCAAAGGCAACTCCCGCAAGGGCGATTGGCGCAGTGGTAGCGCGCTTCGTTCACACCGAAGAGGTCACTGGTTCGAACCCAGTATCGCCCACCATATTGAAACAGGCACCGGACCAGCTCCGGTGCCTGTTTTGTTTGTGTGTCAGTGCCGGGTGGCAGACTGTTTATATGACCGCACCAGCATTGGCCCATGCAACAGAGTTCGGACGCATGTATTCGCGTTCCCTCACCGACGCCCCGGCGGTACCGTCTATCACCACGGTCATCGCCCAGGGCAGCACCTCCCTGGACGGCTGGCACAGCTATATGGCGGCCAGCGCCGTCGTGAAGCATCCGGGCCTGCCGGCGGCCATCGGCAACGCTTCACAGCTGCGCTCCATAGTGCAGGAGTCTTCGCGGGCTTCCGAGCGCTACCGCGATGCCGCCGCAGAGCGCGGAACCCGCGTGCATTATTACTGTGAGCAGGTTGCCCTGCGTGCGCTGGATAAGCAGCATCAGGTCGCCGAGGCGCGCTCAGCCCTTGCGGAACACGGTGAACACCAGTTCGCAGACCGGTTCGATGAATGGTGGCAGCTCTACCAGGTGGAACCGGTGGCAGCCGAAATCACCATTTGGAACCATGAACTGGGCTACGCAGGCACCCTGGACCTGGTGGCCAGAATCGGCGGGCGGCTCTGCCTGATCGACTACAAGACCAAGAACACGGACCGGGACGGGCAGGTCAAGCCCCTGGATGACAAGGTGGTCATGCAGCTGGTTGCCGGTATGAAGGCCGAGGAGTCGCTGGTTGACGCCGCAGCGGGAACCTGGCAGCCGTGGGCCTATGGACAGTGTCCCGTCCTGCTGGGAGTGGCAGTGGGACAGACCGAAGTGCGGCCTATGCGCGCCAACCCCGAAGTCCTGCCCCAGCACTGGTACAAGTTCTGTGCGCTGCGCCGGCTTTGGCAGACGAGTTACGACGCCGCTGCGGCCGGGCGCGCCCTGCTCCCCATTGCGCCGCCGCCGGTGCAGGCAGCCGGATCGCACGCCGTAACCGCCGGTCAGCCCGCAGCCAACTAGACTGGTTACCGGGCTTTCTGCCCGGCTGCACGCACCACCCGCAGCACTTCGCGAGAGTAAGGAACACATTCTTAAGATGGCAATCCTGACGATTCGGATCATCGGCGACCCCGTCCTGAGGACCCGTGCCGAGGAAGTCACGGACTTTGGTCCGGAGCTCGCCAAGCTGGTGGCGGACATGGAGGAGACCATGGACGACGTCGACGGCGCCGGTCTCGCTGCACCGCAGGTAGGCGTCAGCCTCCGTGTGTTCACTTACCGGATAGACGGTGTGTCCGGGCATGTGGTGAACCCTGTCCTGGAACTCAGCGAGGACTTCCAGGAGGACCAGGTGGAGGGCTGCCTGTCCATCCCGGGCCTTGGCTACCCCGTGCCGCGCCGCCGCTGGACCCGCGTTACCGGCCAGGACAAGGACGGTAATCCGGTCACGGTGGAAGGAGAAGGCATGCTCGCCCGCGCGTTCCAGCACGAGACCGACCATCTGGACGGCGTGCTTTTCATCGACCGGCTCAAGGGCGAGGAGCGCAAGGCCGCACTTCGTGCCATCCGCATGGCCGACTACGACGCAATCACCGAACGCACGGTCACCCAGCGTGCCCAGAGTGTGGGCTCCAGCTTCGGCACCTTCGGACAGGCAACGGGAGCGTAGCGGCCGGCATGCGCGTACTCTTCGCCGGAACCCCGGCCGTCGCCGTCCCCTCCCTGAACGCACTGCTGGAGGCAGGGTTCGACGTCGTTGGCGTCCTGACCCGGCCCGACGCACCGCTGGGGCGCAAACGTGTCCTGACCCCGTCCCCGGTGGCCGCGCGGGCAGACGAACTGGGCCTTCCGGTCATCAAGGCAGATCGGATTGACGACGACGCCGTTGCCGCGATCACTGCCCTGGCCCCCGATGCTGCCGCGATCGTGGCGTACGGTGCCCTGATCCCCGAACGGGCGCTGTCCATTCCCGCCCATGGCTGGATCAACCTGCATTTCTCGCTGCTGCCTGCCTGGCGCGGAGCCGCGCCGGTCCAGCACTCCGTCATTGCCGGAGATGAGATCACCGGCGCCAGCACCTTCCTGCTGGAAAAGGGACTGGACACCGGCCCGGTCTTCGGGCAGCTGACCGAGAGCGTCGACCCGGCCCTGACCAGCGGGGAACTGCTGGAACGGCTCTCGCACAGCGGCGCGGTCCTGCTGGCGCAGACCCTCGCGGCTATCCAGGCGGGGCGGGCCGTCCCGGTTCCGCAGAGCGGGGAAGTGAGCCTGGCACCGAAACTGACCATTGAAGACGGCCACCTGGACTGGCAGCAGCCGGCAGTGGCCCTGCGCCGGAGAATCAACGGTGTTACGCCGGAACCCGGCGCCTGGACCACGTGGGACGGGGCCCGGTTCAAGATCGGCGCCGCCGTTCCGCGGCCGGATGTAACAGATCTGGCTCCCGGCCAGGTGCGGCTGGGCTCCGGCAGTGCAGCCGTTGCCCTGGTGGGTACCGGCAGCACAGCCCTGGAACTGCAGCGGGTCCAGCCCGCAGGAAAAAAGATGATGTCCGGGGCCGACTGGGCCCGCGGACTGGGCCAGCGTGAGGACGTGGTTTTTAAGTGAGCAGCAGCGACCGCAACGCCAAGGGGCATCAGCGCAGCCGCCCGTCCGTCCGAAGCCGGACCGCAGCAGCGCCGTCGCAGCGCACCCGCGCAGCGGATCCGGCGCGCCTGGTGGCCTTTGAAGTGCTCCGTGCCGTCTCCGGGGAGGACGCCTACGCCAACCTGGTGCTTCCCAAGAGCATCCGCAAGCACCGGCTGGACAAGCGCGACGCCGGCTTCGCCACGGAACTCGCCTACGGCGCCCTGCGCGGCCAGGGAACCTATGACGCCATCCTGGCCCGCTGCGTGGACCGTCCGCTCAGCAAGCTCGACCCTGCCGTCCTGGACGCGCTGCGGATCGGTGCACACCAGCTGCTGGCCATGCGTGTACCGGCCCACGCTGCCCTGGACCAGACAGTCGGCCTGGCGCGCGCGGTGATCGGAGCCGGCCCGTCCGCGCTGATCAATGCCGTTCTCCGCAAGGTTGCTGCACGGAACCTGGACGAATGGACCGCGCTGCTGACCGAGGACGAACCGGACGCGGTGAAGCGTTCGGCCATTGAACACAGCCACCCCGAATGGATCGTGCGTGCCCTGCGCCAGTCCCTCGTGGCGCATGGACGCAGCGTCGAGGAGATTGCCGACCTGCTGGAGGCGGATAATGCCGCGCCCGTGGTGAACCTGGTGGCGCTGCCCGGACTGGGCAGCCTGGACGAGGCCCGGGAAGCAGGCGCTGTTGACGGGAAACTGGTCAAGGACTCTGCGCTGTTCGCTGCCGGTGACGTGGGACGCCTTGAATCCGTGCGCGCCGGCACCACCCGCGTGCAGGACGCCGGGTCGCAGCTGGTGGCCCGGGCCCTGGCCGAGCTTGAGCTCGACGGCGTTGAACCGGACGAGGACGGCGTGGAGAAGTGGCTGGACATGTGTGCCGGCCCCGGCGGGAAGGCCACCCTCCTGGCGGCCCTCGCGCACGAAAAGGGCGCGGTGATCCTGGCAAACGAACCCGCTCCGCACCGCGCGCAGCTGGTCCGCCAGGCCCTGGAAGCAGTTCCCGGGGAAACCTGGAACGTGCGCACCGGAGACGGCCGGACCGTGGCCGAGGACTACCCGGAGACCTTCGACCGCATCCTCGTAGACGCACCCTGCACCGGTCTCGGCGCCCTGCGCCGCCGGCCGGAATCGCGCTGGCGCCGCCAGCCCGGCGACGTCGGGGAGCTCGGTTCGCTGCAGCGCGAACTGCTGACCACCGCCGTGGACGCCGTGAAGCCCGGGGGAGTGGTGGCGTACGTGACGTGCTCGCCGCACCCCGCCGAAACCAAGGCCGTGGTGGCGGACGTACTGCGCAGGCGCAATGACCTTGAACTGCTGGATGCAGGTGCGGCGCTGGACGCAGTAAGCCTGCCCGGATCGCTCGAGGCCGGCCATGAGTCCACCGCCCAGCTGTGGCCGCACATTCACCAGACCGACGCGATGTTCCTGGCCCTGATCCGCCGGAAGATCTGACCAAGGAGATCACCGTGAGCAACTGCTGCATCAACCCGAGCATCCTGTCCGCAGACTTCGTGAACCTGGAAGCCGAGCTGGAGCGCATCAGCGGCGCCGACGCCGTGCACGTGGACGTCATGGACAACCACTTCGTGCCGAACCTGACCATCGGCCTGCCCGTGGTCCAGCGCATTCAGGCGGTTAGCAAACTGCCGCTCGACGCACACCTGATGATCGCCGACGCCGACCGCTGGGCCCCGGCCTACGCCGAGGCAGGCCTGGCTTCCGTCACGTTCCACGTCGAGGCCGCTGCCGCGCCGATCCGCCTGGCCCGGGAACTGCGGGACCGCGGCGCGAAGGCCGGTATGGCACTGAAGCCGGCCACGCCGGTGGAACCGTACCTGGACATGCTGCCGGAGCTGGACATGCTGCTCATCATGACCGTGGAACCGGGCTTCGGCGGCCAGAAGTTCCTGGACGTGACGCTGCCCAAGATCCGCCGCGCGGCTGAGGCGGTCCGGGGATCAGGCCTGCCGATCGCCATCCAGGTTGACGGCGGGATTGCCCCGGACACCATCGAGCGGGCAGCGGAAGCAGGCGCCAACGTGTTCGTTGCCGGATCGGCGGTATACGGAACTGATGATCCCAACGAGGCGATTGCCAAGCTGCGGGCGCAGGCCACCGCCGTCAGCCGGGCCGGCTAGGCGCCTTCGGAGCCCCGAACCCGCTGCACCATGACCCGGCCGGTCTTTTCCCATTCCGGGTCCATGGCCTGCGGCCACTGCGCCGTCATCATGAACAGCAGCCCGCCGTCGTCCCCTCCGGCGGCGCAGGAGAAGCACCCGTCCTCCAGCTGCACGGTCTGCAGGATCTCTCCGCCCTCCTGGACCCGGACGCACCGCTCTCCGGGAACCTCCGCGAACCAGATGCCGCCGGTGCCGTCCCAGCTGATGCCGTCAGGGGCGCTCCCTGCGACTGCAGCCCACAGCCGGGAGGGGGCCAGAGTGCCGTCCGGAAGGATCTGGAAGGACGTCAGCCGGCCGGCATTGGACTCAGCCACCACCAGGGACCGGCCGTCGGCGGACACCAGCATCCCGTTGGGGAACGCCAGGTTCCCGGCCACTGTCTCCACGGATCCGTCCGGCCGGATCAGGGCGATCAATCCGTTGTCCTGGGGCGCGCCGGCATAGTCCTGCCCAATGCCGTTGACGTAGATGTTCCCCGAGGGATGCACCGCAATCTCGTTCCAGGGGTGGGGAGACAGGCCCCGCAGGCTGGCGAGAGGAACCAGGCCCGCGTGCGGAACCTCCACCAGCACGGTGCCGTCGGACCCCGAAACCACGGTCATGCGGCCGTCCGGCAGCCAGTCGAACGTGATTGGAAATGACGGGACGCCCGCCACACGGCGGACATTCCCGGCGGCGTCCAGGGCGGAGATCGTTCCTGCGGTCCAGTCCGCATAATAAAACTCACCGGCATGCCAGCGGGCTGATTCCCCCATCCCCAGACCGGTAACCAGCGTTGTTGCCTGCATCATCGCGGCGCCTCCAGAGCGGTGGGTTGGCCTGCCAAACGCCTTCAGTATGCGTCGGCACCCCCTCGGCGGAACAGGGCCCGGGAATATGGGGCAGTGCCGGACCGGTAAGATGAATGGCTTGCTTCCATCCCGAGAGGACACCCCCGAATGAGCCTGATCAGGCTGCAGGACGTCAATGTTGGCTTCGAAAAGAACCAGATCCTCCGGGAAGTCTTCTTCCGGCTGGAGCCCAGGGACCGGGTGGGTCTGATCGGGAAGAACGGGTCCGGCAAGTCCACGCTCCTCAAGCTCATCCTGCAGCAGATCGAACCGGATGCCGGCACGGTCAGCGTGGATGACGGGCTCAAGATCGGCTACTTCTCACAGTTTTCCGAGCTGGCGGGCGACTCCTCCGTCACGGAAGTCCTGAATGGGCTGTTCACCGGGATTCAGGCCCTGGAAACGGAGCTGGCCTCCATTGACGAGGCACTGGGTGCCGACCCGGATGAGAAGACCATGACTAAGCTCATCCGCCGCCAGGCCGAGCTGTTCGAAGCCATGGACCACCAGGACGGGTGGGACTATCCCCGCCGGATCGACGCCGCGCTGACCACCCTGGGCTTCAGCGAAGCGCACCGCACCTGCCCCATCGATGCGCTCTCCGGCGGCTGGCGGAACCGGGCTGCGCTGGCCAGGATCCTGCTTCAGGCGCCCGACGTGCTGCTTCTCGATGAACCCACCAACTATCTCGACGTTGAGGGTGTGCAGTGGCTGGAAGGCTGGTTCCGCGACTTCCGCGGTGCCGCCGTCGTGGTTTCCCATGACCGGGCCTTCCTGGACGCTGTGGTGACCCGGATTATCGAGGTGGAGAACTTCCACCTGCACGAATACCCCGGAAACTTCGCCGAATACGTCATCCAGAAGCAGTTCCGGCTCAAGACGCTGGCCTCCCAGTTTGTGCATGAATCGGAACTGCTGGCCTTCGAAGCCGAAGGAATCGCAGACCGGCGGGAAGCGGCGAAAGCCGGCGGACGCACCCTCGGCGCGAAGCTTGCGAAGATCAAGAAATCCCGTGCACCGCGGCCGGTGGACCAGATCATCACCGAGATCTACTCAGGTCTGCATGTGAAGGACAACCTGTGCCGGGTGCAGGACGTGTCCAAGTCCTACGGGGACCGGAGCCTGTTCAGCGGTGTCTCCTTCGAGATCCAGCGCGGAGACCGGCTGGTGGTCCTGGGTGCCAACGGCAGCGGCAAGACCACCCTGCTGCGGGTTCTCACCGGCGAGGAAACCCCCGACGCCGGCAAGGTTGTCTGGGCGAATGGAGCCGGGATGGTCTCCTACAACCAGGTTCTGGCTGAACTGGACGACGCCGACACAGTCACCCACGCGGTCAACGCGATGCCGGACAGCCTGGCGCTGAAGGCAACGAAGAAGTCCGTTAACCGGTTCCTGGCAATGTTCCAGTTCTCCGAGGCAGATCTGAAGCAGAAGATCGGCAACCTCTCCGGGGGACAGAAGGCGCGGGTAGCGATGGCCCAGTGCCTGCTCTCCGGGGCCTCCGTGCTGCTGCTCGATGAACCCACCAACCACCTGGATCTCTCCAGCACGCAGGTCATGGAACAGGCACTGCTGCATTTCCCGGGCGCCGTGGTGGTGGTCAGCCATGACCGGTTCTTCACGGACAAGGTGGCCAACCGGCAGCTGGTCTTCCGCGCCGGCGGAAGGGCTCCGGGCGAAGTGGACCTGCGCGTAGCCTGAGGCGTCCGCGCCGGCAGGTGCATAATGACGGCGTATTTCACTCCCGTCACATACTGCACAAATACTTGAATCTGCGTCCTGAACCTGTGCAAGAATGTGGATACACAAACGTGCTCCGGGGTCGGTGTAATTCCGAACCGGCGGTTATAGTCCGCGACCCGCACGTCCGGCTGGGATCCCTCAGCAGGACGGACGGTTGAACCGGTGAAATTCCGGTACCGACAGTTAAAGTCTGGATGGGAGAAGCACGTACAGTTTGTTGTTCCGACGTCTCGGCGTACCCGCAGGGGTACCTTCGACGTCGATGCACCGCACTGTCGTAACCCCGGAGCCGCCGCTACGGGATAAGGAACGACATTGGATTTTTTGCGGTGGCTCTTTGACGCGCAGATCCCCGTAGGGAGTTCTTCCCTGCTGGTGCGCGAAGTACTTGGCAATGTCTTTGGGCTGCTCAGCGCCCTCGGGGGCATGCGCCGGAAAATCTGGGCCTGGCCGGTGGGCATTGCCGGCAACGTCCTTCTGCTGACCGTTTTCCTCGGCTCCATCTTCGGCGATGCGAGCACCGCGAACCTGCTCGGCCAGGCCGGACGGCAGGTGATGTTCATCGCCGTCGCCATCTACGGGTGGCGCCGCTGGCAGGCCAGCAAGAGCTCAGGCGCGGACGCCGTCACTCCGCAGTGGGCCTCCGGCCGCGCACGGATCGGCCTGGTTGCGGGCCTGATTCTGGGTACGGCCGCACTGACTCCGGTGTTCGGCATGCTGGGCTCCTACGAACCGGTGTGGGCAGATGCGTGGACGTTCGTCGGATCGCTGCTGGCCACCTACGGCATGGCCAAGGGATGGGTGGAGTTCTGGCTCATCTGGGTGGCCGTGGACATCGTGGGGGTGCCGCTGCTCTTCAGCGCCGGCTACTACGCCACGGCGTTCATGTACCTCTTCTACGGAATCTTCACGCTGATCGGCTTCTTTGTCTGGTGGCGGGCCAAAGCCAATGAGAAGCCGCAGGTGCAGGTATCCATGCCGGATCCCACGGTGCGCTGACCATGCCGTTTTCCGCCGCCGAACAGAGAGCGATGGAGCAGGCACTGCAGCTGGCCCGCGGGGGAGTGCGAGGCGCGAACCCGCTGGTGGGAGCCGTCATTCTGGCGCCGTCGGGTGAGGTCCTCGCGAGCGGGTTCCACCGCGGAGCCGGAACGCCGCATGCCGAAGCCGATGCCTTGGCTGCAGCTGCGGCGGCCGGCATCGAGGTGCGGGGCGCAACCATGGTTGTCACCCTGGAACCGTGCAACCACACAGGCCGCACCGGACCGTGTTCGCAGGCGGTGCTGGAGGCCGGGATCGCCAGGGTGGTCTATGCCGCCGCAGACACGAACGACGACGCCGCCGGCGGTGCGGCTGCCCTCGCCGCGGCCGGGGTGGCGGTTGAGGGCGGGCTGCTGGCGGAGGAGTCCCGGGAACTGAACCGCCGCTGGGCAGCCGCCGCTGCAGCGCACCGCCCGTTCGTGACGGTCAAGACCGCGCAGACTCTGGACGGGCGGACTGCCGCTGCTGACGGCACCAGCCAGTGGATCACCTCACCTGAGTCCCGCGCCGACGCCCAGAAACTCCGGCTGCGGGCAGACGCCATCCTGACCGGGACGGGAACCATCCAGTCCGACGACCCCCAGCTCACCGCCCGCTGCCCCGGGGGCAGCGCGGCAGTGCAGCAGCCCCTGCGCGTAGTCATGGGCCGCACCCCGGTTCCCGCCGGAGCGCGGGTCCGGGGAACCGACGGACGGTTCCTCCAACTGCCCACGCATGATCCCGCCGTCGTACTTGCTGACCTGTATGACCGCGGGGTCCGGCACCTCATGGTGGAGGGCGGCGGAACCGTTGCGGGGGCGTTCCTGCGCGCCGGGCTGGCCGATGAGCTGCTCGCCTACACCGCGCCGGCCCTGCTGGGTGCCGGTACTGCGGCGTTCGCCGGACTCGGCATTGCGTCCATGGCACAGATCCAGCGCTGGCGCTGGGACCCGTCCGGGGGCGGCGCGGCAGTCCCTGTGGGACCGGACCTCCGCCTGCACCTGGAGCCGCTGCCAGAACCCACGAATGAACAACAGTAAGGACCCAAACGTGTTTACCGGCATTGTCGCTGAACAGGGCAGCGTTGTTTCCCTGACTAATGACGGCTCCGGCGCCGGAAAGGTGCTGGTCATTGACGCGCCGGCTACGTCCGCGGAGCTCGGCCTGGGCGGCTCGATCGCCGTCAACGGCGTCTGCCTCACCGCCACGGCGCTGGACGGGACCCGGATCTCACTCGATGTGATGGGCGAAACCCTGGACCGCACCACCACTGGAGAGCTTGTCCCGGGGCGGAAAGTGAACCTTGAACGCTGTGTTCCCGCCGGCGGAAGGCTGGACGGACACGTGGTGCAGGGTCATGTGGACGGCGTCGGCAGGCTCCTGGAACGCGAGGACCTGGGCAGCTGGGACCGGCTCCGGTTCGGTGTGCCCGCCCAGCTGGCACGATACATCGCGGAAAAAGGTTCCGTTGCGGTCGACGGCGTCTCACTCACCGTCACAGCAGTGAGCGCGCCGCAGGATCCGGAGCCGTGGTTTGAGGTAGGCCTCATTCCCACCACCCTCGCCGAGACCGGACTGGGCGCACTCGAACCCGGGTCTCCGGTGAACCTGGAGGTGGACGTTCTGGCGAAGTACGCTGAGCGGCTGCTGGCGTTCGCAGCTCCCGCTGCTGAAGCGGTCTCTGCCGATAAAGGGGCGGTGCAGCTGTGAGCATCCAGCTTGACCCCATCGATGCGGCAGTCCGGGCTATCGCGGCGGGCGGCGCCGTCGTCGTCGTGGATGACGAGGACCGCGAAAACGAGGGCGATATCATCTTCGCCGCGCAGCACGCCACGCCTGAACTCATGGGCTTCACCGTGCGGTATACCTCCGGCGTGGTGTGTGTTCCGCTGCCGGGGGACTGGGCGGACCGGCTGGACCTGCCGCCCATGACCGCGGTCAACCAGGACGCCAAAGGAACCGCCTACACCGTTTCCTGCGACGCAGCCGCCGGCACTAGCACGGGGATCAGCGCCGCGGACCGGGCCCTGACCTCGCGGGTGCTGGCGGATCCGGGGTCCGTCGCCGGGGAGCTGAACCGGCCCGGGCACATCTTTCCGCTGCGTGCCCACAACGGTGGAGTGCGTGCGCGCCGGGGCCACACGGAGGCTGCGGTCGAGCTGGCACGGCTGGCCGGCTGCACGCCGGTGGGTGTGATAGCCGAGCTGGTCCATGACGACGGTTCCATGATGCGCGTGCCCGCGCTGCGGGAGTTCGCGGACGCACACGGGATGCCGCTGGTGTCGATCGAGGACCTGGTGATGTACCTGGACACTCCAGCGGTTGCGGGAGCCCGGCGGTGACCGGGGCCCAGAACGTAGTGCCGGGACCCGAGGTCCAGCTGCCGACGGCGTTCGGCGACTTCACCGCGCGGGTGTGGACAGATACCCGGACCGGAGCCGAGCACCTGAGCGTTTCCGCCCCGGGGACTGAGCCTGACGGCAGCACCCCGCTGGTACGGCTGCATTCGGAGTGCCTGACCGGTGACGTGTTCGCGTCCTACCGCTGCGACTGCGGTGAGCAGCTGGAACAGGCCCTCGGGCTGATTAGCCTGCACGGCGGAACCGTCCTGTACCTGCGCGGGCACGAAGGCCGCGGAATTGGCCTGGCGAACAAACTCCGCGCGTACGCGCTGCAGGAAGCCGGTGCGGACACGGTGGAGGCGAACGAACAGCTTGGCCTGCCGGTCGACGCACGGGACTACCAGGCGGCAGCGGATATTTTGCTGCAGATGGGCCTGCCGCGTATCCGCCTGCTGACCAACAACCCGGTCAAACGGAACCGGCTCGAGGCATACGGAGTCGAAGTGGAGGCGATGGTTCCCTCCGAGGTGCCCGTCCGGGCCGAAAACGAACGGTACCTGCAGACCAAGCGGGACCGCATGAACCATCACCTGAATCTGCTCCGGGCCCAGCCCGTTCAGCAGAGCTAACTCTTTCTTCTACCAAAGGACATCAGACATGAGCGGACACGGCGCCCCCGAAAACGACGTCAGCAGCATCAAAGCAATGGGCCTGGATATCAAGGTGGCGGTTGTGGCCGCCAGCTGGCACACCGAGGTCATGAACGGACTCATCGACGGAGCTCTGCGTGCCGCCTCCGATGCCGGGCTTGGTCCCAAGGTCATCCGGGTTCCGGGCACGTTTGAGCTGTCCGTCGCTGCTGCGCGGCTGGCACCGCACTTTGACGCCGTCGTGGCCCTCGGCGTCGTCATCCGCGGCGGAACCCCGCACTTTGATTACGTGTGCTCCTCCGTGACGCAGGGCCTGACCGAGGTGAGCGTGCGGACCGGCACCCCGGTCGGATTTGGGGTGCTGACCTGTGACACCGAGGAACAGGCCCTGGACCGTGCCGGACTTGAGGGGTCCTCAGAGGACAAGGGGTATGAGGCGTTTGCTGCTGCCGTGAACACCGTGGCGGCGCTGCGCGGGGCCGGGGTCTAGGGTTCGTTCCGGGTGCCGGTTAGGGTCTGAAACCATGAAGATCCTGATACTTGGCGGAACGGCATGGCTCGGCAATACGGCTGCGAAAGCTGCGGTGGCAGCCGGGCATGAGGTGACCTGTCTGGCCCGTGGGAGCTCAGTGCCCGACGGCGTGCGCCTGATCCGCGCGGACCGGGACGACGACGCCGGGCTGGCACCCGTGGCCGGGGAGCCGTGGGACGCGGTGATCGACGTCGCGCGCCAGCCCATCCACGTGAGGAGGGCTGTCCGCGATCTGAAGGCGGCCCGCTGCATTTTCGTCTCGACCGGCAACGTCTATGCCTCCCAGTCCGAGGTGGGAGCCGTTGAGGACGCCGCACGGCTCGCACCGCTGGAAGCAGACGTAATGTCCGGCCCGGAGGACTACGGTCCGGCGAAGGTCGCCTGTGAGAGCGCTGTGCGGTCCGGTTTCGGCGATGACGCCGTCATCGTCCGCTCGGGCCTGATCGCCGGGCCCGGGGATGATACTGGCCGCACCACCTACTGGGTCCGCCGGTTTGCCCGGCCGTCCGGGCCCTCGTCTGCTGTCCTTGTGCCGCAGACCAACCTGCCCACCTTCAATGCGATGGGTGTACCGGTTCCGTTCGCCGACCATATTGCCGCGGCCCGGAAGGTCGCCGGCCACCGTGGTCCGGTCATTGGGCCACCGGAGGACTGGCTCGCGGAGCAGGGCGTTCATGAATGGTCGGGGGAGCGGTCGCTGCCACTGTGGCTGCGGGACCGGAACTGGTACGGGATGAACGCGCGGTCGACGACGCGTGCTGGCGCGGCCGGACTTATGCTGCGTCCGCTGCACGAAACTCTGGCACATATCCTGGCCGAAGAGCCGCCGCTGGAGCCGGACGTGACACTGGCGGGACTGAGCGACGACGACGAGCAGCGGTTGCTCGCGCTTCTTTGCGGTTCCGCACGGTAGGACCCCGGGCTAACCGCGCGCTCAGGTCGAAGATTTGGGCGTCCGAATCCCCAGAAAGGCGATGAAACCCGCGGCCAGAAACAGGGCCGCCGTCGCCAACGCTGTCCGCTGGAACCCCGGGTAATCCAGCGAACCGCCGGAAATGGTGCCGATGAGCGCCACGGTCACCAGGCCAGCCACCCGGCTGACGGCGTTGTTCACCGCGGATCCGATTCCCGCATCGGTCTCGTCCAGTGCACCCAGAACGGCTGCGGTCAAAGGAGCAACCATCACTGCGAGGCCCAGACTGAACAGCAGCAAACCCGGCAGCAGCTGGGTGAGGAAGTTCAGCGGCGGACTGACCGTGAGCATCAGCAGGAAGCCGATGCCCATGATGGCCGGTCCGGCGGTCATGAAGATCCGCGGCCCGTATTTGCCGGCGAGGTTGCCGAAGTAGGTTGAGAACGCCAGCATTGCCAGCGGCAGCGGCAGGGAGATCAGGCCCGCTTCGATGGCGCTGAAACCGGCAGTCTCCTGGACAAAGACGGTCAGCGCGAAGGTGCCGAGGGAAAGCGCCCCATACGCCGCGGCTGTTACCAGGTTGCCGTAGCGGAAGTTGCGGGCCTGGAAGAGGCCAAGCGGCATCATCGGTGCGCTGGCCCGTGACTCGCGGAGAACGAACAATGCGAGTGCCGCCAGGCCTGCCACCAGGGGGATAAAGACTGCCGGATCGCCCCAGCCCAGCCGTTCCTGTTCGATCAGTGCGTACACCGACCCGCCCAGACCGGTGACCGCCAGCAGCGCACCCGGGATGTCCAGTGCCGTCCGCCGTCGTGGGCTGTCCTGGAGCCCGGCCATGAGGATGAGGGTCAGCGCCACCGGCAGCACGTTTACGGCGAAAATCAGCCGCCAGCTCGCCCAGTCCACCAGCACTCCGCCCAGGAGTGGACCGATGATGGCGGCGGTGCCAGTCCAGGCCGTCCACGTTCCGATCGCCCGCGCGCGTGCCGGACCGGCGTAGCCCGCGGTGATCAGCGCCAGGCTGCTCGGGACCAGAAGAGCGGCCGCGATTCCCTGCAGAGCGCGGGCGGCAACGAGCACCTCCGGCAGCCAGGCGAGTGCGCACAGGACTGACGCGGCACCGAAACCGGCCAGCCCCCAAGCCAGTACACGAAGCCTTCCAAACGAATCGGAGAGGGACCCGGCAAGCAGGATCAGCGCCCCAAGTGTCAGCAGATAGGCGTTCACCGTCCACTGCTGTGTGACCAGACCGCCGCCCAGTTCCGTGCCGATTGCCGGTAGTGCCACCGTGACAATGCTGCCGTCAAGGAACGCCACGAATGAGGCAAGTATTGCGACGACGAGAAGCCTGCTGCGCCTGCTTGCAGGGGCGGGAGCTGTTTCCGCCATGTGGTGCGCCCTTTCAGGACAGGATGCCATTGTGCTCCCATCATGACAGTGGTGTTGACCAGGGACTGCCACCGTTTCCCGTTTGGGCTTCCGGTGTGCGACGGTTCACGTCATGGCCAACAGCGCAGCACAGCCGGCGACTGCGGACGGCGTGCCCCTCGTGACTTCCTTCTGGAAGCTGTGGGCTTCGTCGGGGTTCTCCAACCTCGCGGACGGGGTCTTCAAAATCGCGCTTCCCCTGATGGCGATTCAGCTCACCAAGTCTCCTGCGCTGATTGCCGGCCTGGCTGTCGCCGCAACGCTCCCGTGGCTTCTCTTCGCACTGACCGCAGGAGCCCTGGCCGATCGGCTGGACCGGCGGAAGCTGATGCTGTGGGCCAACCTCAGCCGCGCCGTCCTGCCCGCTGTGCTGATCGCCGTGATCATGCTTGACCTGGGGTCCATTTGGGCTCTGTATCTGGTCGCCCTGATGGTGGGTTGCGGAAACTCTTTACGACACGTCAGCTCAGTCGATCCTGCCCCAGGTGGTGAACAGGGGCCAGCTCTCACGCGCCAACGGCCGGCTCTATGCCGTGGAACTTACGGCCAACCAGTTCATTGGTCCGCCGCTGGGCGGGCTGCTGGTGGGTGTGGGGCTGGTGGCCGGGATGGCCGTTCCGACGGCGCTGTGGCTGACGGCGGCCGGAGCGCTGCTCTTGCTGCCGGGCAGTTTCCGGGTGGAGCGCGAAGAGAAGACAACACTTCGGTCCGACATCAAGGAGGGGCTGAAGTTTGTCTGGAACCAGAAAATTCTCCGGCCTGGGGAACGATGCCGCTCGGCGCGGCGGCCGGGGGAGTGCTGGCCCAGTGGCTGGGGCTGCAGGCCATGTTCGGGGTTATGGGAGTTCTGACCCTGATACTGCTCGTAATGATGCCGATCCTCAACAACAGGGCGATCGCGGCGGCTGAAGAGGCCTGATTCTGCCCGAAGCCGCTAGGCAAGACCGGGCCCCAGGGCCTTGGTGAGCGGTCCCCGTCCAGGCTGTCCGCTGCTGGGTGGCAAGCCCGCCGTCGTCCTGCACCTGTACCGTATTGGCCATGAAGAATCTTCCCCTCTCTCACGCTGGCCGCTGTATCCGGTGCTCTTACCCTCAAAAGTCCGGCGAGCTGGTCCCCTAAGGGGCGCCGCGCCTATGTCCTGATTCCCGGTGCCGCTACCGGCCTCATCGCCGCAGCCGCGGTGCTCAGGGGAGCCAGTCAAGGACGGGAGATGGCGGCCGCCGGGAGGGTCGACCTCGTCACTGCGGCCACGGCCAGGTCTGATGGCGATGCTGAAGGCAAGCCGGCCACTCCGTCCTACGTGAGCGGGAATGAGGGCTCCACCCGGAACATGACGATCACGCTGACCGCCTTCGCTGCGGCGGTGGGAGCCGCATCCAGTGCATTTCTGGCGCTGAGCCTGTTGGTGGATGAGCGAATTGAAACGTGGCTCCGACGCCGCGGCGCAACCCGGCCGCGGTTGGTGATGGCGGTCATCGCGGCTGTGACGTCGCTGGGAATGGACCTGATACTGGACGCCAAGGAAGCCAGAGGGGCCAGGGACGAAAAGGAGACCATGGAATCCGATGCCGTCACTCCAAGCTCCTGAACCTCCGTCCGGTATCCCAGGAGGAAAAAGTGTTGCGCATTGCAGAGCAAGTAGAACCCATGCCCCGGTCGCTGGAGCCCGCAATGGACGCTGCGTGGCCGGCACCGGACCGGCACGAGACCGGGGGCTGGATCTTCCGGGCCGCCGGAGGCGTCACCCAGCGTGCCAATTCCATCTGGCCGAAGGATCTCCACGGACGCCCAATCGAAGAACTTTCAGGCCTTCTCATCGAGGCACGCGACTGGTACGGCAGCCGCCGGCTTCCGGTCATCTTCCAACTCTCCGACGAAGCCGACGGCGCAGCCGGTCTGCACGCTCTTCTGGACACGGAGCGCTTTACCCGGCAGTCCGAAACGTTGGTGATGACGCGGGGTGCGGCAGGTCTGCCGGCACAGAGACACGGCGCGCAGGCAGCGGAACTCTCTTCGGCGCCGTCGGAGGACTGGATGCAGGTCTGGTGGCAGGTGGACGGCCGCGGCGGAGACGAACAGCGGAGGATTGCTTTGGATATCCTGTCCGGCTGCCCCTCCGTGTACGCCCTGGTACGGAACAATGACGGCCGCCCCGCCGCCGTCGGGCGTCTCGCATTGCCGGAGGCCAGCAGCAGGGGCGGGATTTACTGCATGGCTACGATCCCCGAAGCGCGCCGCCAGGGCTTCGCGGAAGCAGTCCGGCATTCATTGCTGCGGGCAGGTCATGATTCGGCTGTAACGGACTTCTGGCTGCAGGTGACGGCGGCGAACCGCGAGGCGCAGGCGTTATATGCGAGAGCGGGCTTTCGGGTCTCCGGCCGTTACGTGTACCGACAGGAGAACTCGCAGGCCGAGTGCTGAGCGGAGCTGAGGCCGGGCATTTTGGCCGGGACTGTAGTCGGGGGCGGGCCTCAACATGGCCGTCCCGGTCCACATGCTGGAGACTGGACAGGCAGGGGCCCCTGAAACGGAACCGGAGCTGCAGGTTCCCCTGGGACGGGCCGCAAACTCCGGGCAGCCACCAAAACCGCAAGCCGTCTAGCCGAGGAGAACCCGCATGTACCGCAACGTCCGCCTCGCCGCACCAGTGCTTACCGCCGTCGCGTGCCTGGCTCTCATCACCGGATGTACCAATACGTCGCCGGAACCCCTCGAAACCGGTGTACCGTCAACCAGCAATTCAACCAGCAGCGGAACACAGGGGAGCGTGACGGCGTCCCCGACAGACACGGGTACGTCAACGGCATCGGGGAGCTCCGGCGGGACGATCACCCTCAGCCGCGACGAAGAACACCGGGTTACTGAACCGAATGCCAGCATCACCATAGAGTGCAACGGCGGGGGCGACATTGAGGTCCAGACCAACGGAGCCAGTGTGAAGACGACCGGCCAGTGCGAGGACGTCGACATCCGGGGCAATGACAATTCAGTCAGCGGCGAGGACGCGGAAAGCCTCGACATCGACGGCAACAACAATGAGGCCAATCTCATGAACGTGCCCGAAGTCGATGTGGACGGGACCGGGAACACTGTCGGCGTCGAGGAGACCCGGGACATCGACGTCGAAGGGGAGAGCAACAGCATCACTTACGCGTCGGGAGATCCCTACGTCGAAACCACCGGCACAAACTCTGTTTCGGCCCGATGAACCCAAGCGTGGCCGGGACAACCGTTCCTCCACACCCGCCGCAGAAGCGTCCTTCGTCACACAGGCGGGCCGGAATGGGGCAGATTGTGACGCAGAGCGTACCCTTGATCTGTGAAAACCTTCGAAGAGCTATTTGCCGAACTCAGTGAGAAGGCGGAGAACCGGCCAGCCGGTTCACGCACCGTCGCCGAACTCGAGTCCGGCGTCCACGGCATCGGCAAGAAGGTAGTCGAAGAGGCCGCAGAAGTCTGGATGGCTGCCGAGTACGAGTCTGATGAAGCCGCAGCAGAGGAAATCTCCCAGCTGCTCTACCACCTGCAGGTCCTCATGCTGGCCAAAGGCCTCACCCTGCAGGACATCTACAAGCATCTCTAGCCACGCGCTTCGTTTGAGCACCGCTCAAACAGTGTGTGGCCCGCCGGCAGGCCCAGTCCCAACCTGACTTCCAGCGAAAGATCCCAAGAAAATGCTCCGTGTAGCAGTGCCCAACAAGGGTGCCCTGTCCGAATCCGCCTCCGCCATGCTTTCGGAGGCCGGATACCGCCAGCGCCGCGACAGCCGCGAACTGGTGATGGTCGATCCCGACAATGACATTGAATTCTTCTTCCTCCGTCCGCGTGACATTGCCGTCTACGTCGGCTCAGGAACACTAGACGTCGGACTCACCGGCCGCGACCTCTTCCTGGACGCCCAGGTGGAGGCCGAGGAACTGATGAGCCTCGGCTTCGGAGCCTCCACGTTCCGCTTCGCCGGACCGGTGGGGGAGTTCGCCTCCCTGGAACAGCTCAACGGCAAGCGCGTCGCCACCAGCTATGACGGGCTGCTGCGCGACTACCTCGCCGAGCGCGGCGTGGACGCCTCCGTGGTCCGCCTGGACGGCGCCGTCGAATCCTCCGTGCGCCTTGGCGTTGCTGACGCGATCGCCGACGTCGTGGAGACCGGAACCACGCTCCGTGCCGCCGGAATGGAAATTTTCGGTGAGCCGATCCTGAAGTCCGAAGCAGTGCTGATTGGCCGCAAGGGTGCCAGCCCAGCCGGGCTCGACGTGCTCAAGCGCCGCCTCAAGGGTGTGCTGGTGGCCCGCCAGTACGTGATGATGGACTACGACGTCCGCAAGGAACTCGTTGAGGAAGCCGCAGCGCTTACCCCCGGCCTGGAATCCCCGACGGTCTCCCCGCTGAGGGACTCCGACTGGGTGGCCGTGCGCTCCATGATCAAGAAGTCGGACACCAACCGCATCATGGATGAGCTGTACGACCTGGGCGCCCGCGCCATCCTGGTCAGCACCATCCACGCCTGCCGGATCTAGGGGAGCCCAGTCATGAGCGTAGCCATCCGCGTCATTCCCTGCCTCGATGTGGACGCCGGCCGGGTAGTCAAGGGCGTCAATTTCGAAGGCCTGCGCGACGCCGGTGATCCGGTTGAGCTGGCCCACCGCTACGACCGCGCCGGCGCGGACGAACTCACATTCCTTGACGTCACCGCGTCCTCCGGTGCGCGGGAAACCGTGTTCGACGTCGTCTCCCGCACGGCGGAGGAAGTCTTCATTCCGCTGACCGTCGGCGGCGGCGTGCGCACCATCGAGGACGTGGACCGGCTGCTGCGCTACGGCGCCGACAAGGCCTCCATCAACTCCGCTGCGGTTGCCCGGCCGGATGTGATCGACGAGATCACCCGGCACTTCGGTTCGCAGGTGCTGGTCCTCTCCGTGGACGCGAGGCGCACGCATGACGGTTCAACGCCGTCGGGCTTTGAAATCACCACCCACGGCGGGCGCAAAGGCACCGGAATCGACGCCGTCGCCTGGGCCAAGGAAGCAGCAGACCGAGGGGTAGGGGAGATTCTCCTGAACTCGATCGACGCCGACGGCACCCGCGACGGGTTCGACCTGGAGATGATCCGGGCTGTCCGCGCTGCCGTGAATGTGCCGCTGATCGCCTCCGGCGGTGCCGGTGTGCCGGAGCACTTTCCGCCGGCCATCGCGGCCGGCGCGGATGCCGTCCTGGCGGCGTCGATCTTCCATTTCGGTCCGGATAACGCGATTGCCGACGTCAAGAAGGCCATTGCCGATGCGGGGTACCCGGTCCGGTAACGAGGCTTTAGAAAACAGGGCCCGGCAAGTCTGCCGGGCCCTGTTTTCGTTGAACGAGGTGGTTGCGGGTACTGCCTAGAGCCCGATCTCGGCGCTTTCAAGAAGCGCGACGGCGTCCGGCTGCCCTTCGAACATCACCAGTGCCTGCTGGGTGCGGCCGTGGGCGTGGAGCAGCAGTTCGCCCGGTTCGCCGACGATTGCCACGGACACGGCAGCCCGCTTGGCTACGTGCCGCGGGCCGTCCGGTCGGACCAGGACAATGCCGACGTCGACGCCGCGGTACAGCAGGGCAGCGCGCTTCAGCAGTTCGGACCAGAGCGCTTCGGAGTACTCGGAGTCCAGGGCGCGAGGTGCCCAGCGGTCCCCGGCGCGGCGGATGTCCTCGGTGTGCACGAAGTACTCCACGAGGTTGGCGCTGTTGTCCACGGACTTGATCTGCATGGGGGAGAGCAGCGGAGGCCCGGCTCGGAAGGACTTGACCAGCTTGGCGTAGCCCTCGGAAGTGGAAGCCTTGGCCGCCAGGGTGTCCATGGCTTTCTCCGTCTTGGCGGCGAACGGCTTGACGAAGAAGCCGAGGGCTGAGGCGGGGCGGTGCTCACGCAGGTAAAGGTGCGCAGCAAGATGCCTGGTCTCCCACCCCTCGCAGAGCGTGGGCGCGTGGGGACCGGCCGCGAGCAGTGTTTCGGCCAGGACTTCACGTGAGGGTTCTACGAATTGCATCACTGCTGAAACTAGCATGGAACACCCTGCATTGCCCGCTGAACGCGGCCATTCGGCTCCGGTGCGGCCAAAGCCACTAGAATCGTAGCGATGGCAACAGACACCACCCCCCAGACCCCCCGCCCGGACTCCAAACTGGACCCTGCCGTGGCTGCACTTCTCAAGCGCGACGACGCCGGCCTGGTTGCAGCAGTTATCCAGCAGCACGACACCTCAGAGGTGCTGATGCTCGGCTGGATGGACGACGAAGCCCTGCACCGCACGCTCACCACCGGTCGGGTGACCTTCTGGTCCCGCTCCCGGCAGGAGTACTGGCGCAAGGGCGACACCTCCGGCCATGTGCAGTACGTGAAGTCCGTGGCAGTGGACTGCGACGGCGACGCGCTGCTGGTGCAGGTGGACCAGGTGGGCGCTGCCTGCCACACCGGCACCAGGACCTGCTTCGAAGGCCGCAGCCTTCGGGTCTCCGCATAATTTCCCTTCCAAACCGAAAGCCCAATACATGCAGGATCTAGGCGTTATCTCCCCCTCCCTGGAGGAATTCCGGGCACTGGCTGCTGACCGGCGCGTTGTTCCGGTCCGTCTGAAGGTGCTGGCCGACGCACACACGCCCATCGGCATCTACCGGAAGCTCACCGGCGGTGAACCCGGCACCTTCCTGATGGAGTCTGCTGCATCCGGCGGAGTGTGGTCCCGCTACTCCTTTATTGGTGCCAGGTCCCGCGCCACGCTGACTACCCGCGACGGCAGTGCCTTCTGGCTGGGCCAGCCGCCCGCCGGCGTACCCACCGAGGGCAACCCGGTGGAGGCCATGGCAGCCACGCTGCAGCTGCTGGCCACTGACCGCTTTGAGGGACTGCCGCCGTTCACCTCCGGCCTGGTGGGTTTTGTGGGCTGGGAATCGGTGCGGCACTGGGAGAAGCTGCCGTCCCCGCCGGTGGATGACCTGGACCTGCCGGAGATTGCCATGAACCTTGTGTCGGATATGGCGATTCATGACAACTCCGACGGCACCGTTCTGCTGGTGGCCAACGCCATTAATTTCGACGGCTCCGACGAGCGGGTCGACGACGCCTGGCACGACGCCGTCGCGCGCCTGCACAGCATGCTGGACCGGCTCGCCGCCGACTCCCCGCAGGCCGTCACAGTGCTCGACGGCGGCACGGTGGACCTCGCGTCCCTCACCGCCGGGGTCAAGGAATCCTGGCCCAAGCCCGAATACCTGCGCGCCGTGGAGCGCGGCAAGGAAGCCATCGTGGACGGCGAGGTGTTCCAGGTGGTCATCTCCCGCCGGTTCGAAATGGACTGCCGGGCCGAGGCGCTGGACGTCTACCGCGTGCTGCGGAACACCAACCCCAGCCCGTACATGTACCTGTTCAACTTTGAGGACGCCCGCGGCAACCCCTTCGCCGTCGTTGGCTCCTCGCCTGAAGCGCTGGTCACCGTGACCGGCAGCGAAGTCATCACGCACCCCATTGCCGGTTCCCGGCCGCGCGGAAAAACCCAGGAGCTGGACCGCGCCCTGGCCGAGGAACTGCTGGCCGATGAGAAGGAACGCGCCGAGCACCTGATGCTCGTGGACCTTGCCCGCAATGATCTCTCCAAAGTCTGCCGCCCGGGCAGCGTGGACGTCACGCAGTTCATGGAGGTGGAGCGTTTCAGCCACATCATGCATCTGGTCTCCACCGTCGTGGGAGAACTCTCGCCGCAAAGCTCCGCGTATGACGTTCTTTCCGCCACCTTCCCTGCCGGAACGCTTTCCGGAGCGCCGAAGCCCCGTGCCCTCCGCCTGCTGGACGAACTGGAACCGCACCGCCGCGGCATTTACGGCGGCGTCGTCGGGTACCTGGACTTCGCCGGTGCCATGGACATGGCCATAGCCATCCGCTCCGCACTCCTGCGGGACGGCAAGGCCTACGTCCAGGCCGGCGGCGGCATCGTCGCCGACTCGGACCTCGAGGCCGAAGCACAGGAGACGGTGAACAAGGCAGCAGCACCGCTGCGCGCCGCACTGATCGCCGGGGGACTGGAGCCGGTCACCCCGGCAGTCGCCCGGCAGATTTTCAACAGACAGGACAACTGAAGTGAGCACCAAACCGGCCGCCGCCCCGCGCTGGCGGCGCAAGTCCACGGTGGTTCTGGGGACGGTCCTGCTGGGCGCCGCGGCGTTCGGTACCACCACCCAGACGTGGCTTGACGTCGTCCTCCCGCAGGCCGCCGTGGAAACCCCTGACATTGCCGTAGCCGGCAGCGAGGCAGCCACCGCCGTGACGGCGTTCGCCGTCGTCGCCCTGGCGGCAGCCCTTGCCGCCTCCATCGCCGGGAAGGTTGCGCGCTGGGTGATCGCGGCCGTGCTGCTGATCGCCGGTTCCGGCATCGCCGTCGCCAGCCTGTCCGTCATTGCGGACCCGGCGCAGGGCGCAGCCGGGGCGGTCGGGAAGGCTATCGGCGTCAGCAACAGCGCGGGTGCGGACATCATGCTCACGGCGGTGCCCTACCTGGCGGCCGTACTGGGTGTCCTCATCGCGGCAGCCGCTGTATGGCTGGCCGTCGCCTCCCGCAGCTGGGCAGTCTCGCGCCGCTACGCGGCGCAGCCGGCCACCGGCGCAGCGGTCAAGGAGAAGTCCACCCAGCCGCCGATCGATGAGATCGACAGCTGGGACCGGCTGACCAAGGGCGAAGACCCCACAAACTTCCGCTAGGCGGAGCCTGGGCCGCGCAGCACGCGGCGCAACAAGTACGAGAGTTTCTGCCAGCTAATGGCAGAATGGATGCCAGACCCGTTTACGAGGAGATTTACCATGAGCACTAACGCCGTTGACCAGCAGGACAAGCGCGAGAACGACGCCGAGGTCCACGCCAGCATCCATGACGAGACCATCGGCCACGGCAACACCCCGGCCGCCTGGACCTGCGTACTGATCATGATGGCAGGTGCGCTGGTATCAAGCATCGGCTTCGTCATCGCCAGCTGGCTCTGGTTCAACATCGGCCTCGGCGTGATGGTCCTCGGCCTGGTCGTGGGCTTCGCCATGCGCAAGGCCGGCTACGGCGTCGGCGGCTCGAAGCTGAAGAACAGCGGCCACTAAGTGTCCGTACTCGACGACATCATTGCCGGTGTCCGCGAGGACATGGCCCAGCGGCAGCATCAGACACCGCTGGAAAAGGTGCAGGAGCGCGCCGCCCAGGCCGCTCCTGCCCTTGATGCCTATGCCGCCCTTGGCGGCAACGACAGCCCCCGCACGTCCCTGCGCGTGATTTCCGAGGTCAAGCGGTCCAGTCCCTCCAAGGGTGCGCTGGCCGAGATCGCGGACCCCGCAGACCTGGCCCGGCGCTACGAGCAGGGCGGGGCTTCGGTTATCAGCGTCCTCACCGAGGCGCGCCGTTTCAACGGCTCCCTCGCAGACCTGGACGCCGTCCGCGCTGCCGTCAGCATTCCGGTGCTGCGCAAGGACTTCACCGTGGATCCCTACCAGATCTGGGAGGCACGGGCTCACGGAGCGGACCTGGTGCTGCTGATCGTAGCGGCCCTGGATGACGCGGAGCTCCGTTCATTCCTGGACCTGACCCATGAACTGGGCATGAATGCCCTGGTTGAGGCGCACACCGCGGAGGAAATCGAGCGGGCCGGCGCTGCAGGAGCACGGATCATTGGAGTGAACGTCCGCAACCTGAAGACTCTGGACGTAGACCGTTCCGTTTTCGCCGCCCTTTCCGAGTCCATTCCCGCCGGTGCGGTAGTGGTGGCGGAATCCGGTGTCCGGGACGCAGCCGACGTCGCACACTACGCAGCTCACGGCGCCAACGCGGTGCTCGTGGGCGAAGCGCTCGTAAAGCACAATGACCCTGCAGCCACCATTGCGGAGTTCATGGAAACCGGAGCCGGGGCCATCGCCAGCCGGCTGCAGGCCAGCGGACGCTGAGGACTTACTTTCGACAAAACTTCCGTAAACCGCCCGCAGCGGCCCACGGACTTGAGCAGGACAGGACACGCTCCATGACCGGGAATCCGGAGAACAGCACCCCCGCCGCCGCGGCAGGTACGCCAGAAGAGACGGTGGACGGGCAGGTGACGGACTCCTTCCTGGCAGGCCGGCCTTCCCTGCGCCACGCCGCAGGCCCCTACTTCGGGGAATACGGCGGACGCTGGATGCCGGAGTCCCTGATCGCGGCGCTGGACGAACTTACGGACACGTTTGAAAAGGCGAAGGCCGATCCCGAGTTCACCGCCCAGATTGCAGAACTGAACCGGAACTACTCCGGACGCCCCTCCCTGCTGACCGAAGCCAAGCGTTTCGCGGAGCACGCCGGGGGCGTGCGGGTGTTCCTCAAGCGCGAGGACCTGAACCACACCGGATCCCACAAGATCAACAACGTGCTGGGCCAGGCCCTCCTTGCCAAGCGCATGGGCAAGACCCGCATCATCGCCGAAACCGGTGCCGGACAGCACGGCGTTGCCAGCGCCACCGCCGCTGCCCTGCTGGGCCTGGAATGCGTGGTGTACATGGGCGCCGAGGACTGCCGCCGCCAGGCACTGAACGTGGCCCGCATGGAACTGCTCGGCGCTACCGTGATCCCCGTGACCAACGGTTCGCAGACCCTCAAGGACGCCATCAACGAGGCGCTGCGGGACTGGGTAGCGAACGTCTCCTCCACCCACTACCTGCTGGGCACGGCCGCCGGAGCGCATCCGTTCCCGGCCCTGGTCCGCTACTTCCATGAAGTCATTGGTGAAGAAGCACGCGAGCAGATACTGGAACAGACCGGCAAACTGCCCGACGCCGTTTGTGCCTGCGTGGGCGGCGGCTCCAACGCAATCGGCATCTTCCACGGCTTCCTGGACGATCCGTCCGTAGCCATTTACGGATTCGAGGCCGGCGGCGACGGGGTGGACACCCCGCGCCACGCTGCCACCATCACCCTGGGACGCCCCGGCGTGCTGCACGGCGCCCGCACCTACCTGATGCAGGACGAAGACGGACAAACCATCGAGTCCCACTCCATCTCCGCGGGCCTGGACTACCCGGGCGTGGGCCCCGAACACGCCTACCTCGCAGACATCGGCCGGGTCAGCTACGAACCGGTTACCGATTCCGAGGCCATGGAAGCCTTCAAGCTGCTGTGCCGCACCGAGGGCATCATTCCCGCCATCGAGTCCTCCCACGCCCTCGCCGGCGCCATCAAGGTGGGCCAGCGTCTGGCCGCCGAGGCCGGCGATGTTTCGGAGAAGATTGTCCTGGTCAATCTCTCGGGCCGCGGGGACAAGGACGTAGCCACCGCCGCTGAATGGTTCAACCTGCTGGATGAGAAGTCAGCTGAAGCCGAAATCGGCAAAGAAGGAGAACAGCTGTGAGCGTCTCGACCGCCAGCAAGTCCGCCGCCGCGATCGACCGGGCGCGGGCCGACGGCCGCGCCGCCCTGGTGGGCTACCTGCCCGCAGGCTTCCCCTCCGTGCAGGAAACCATCGCTGCCGGCATTGAGCTGGCCCGCGGCGGAGCGGACCTGATTGAAATCGGCATCCCGTACTCCGACCCCGTCATGGACGGGTCCGTCATCCAGGCCGCCACCAGCCAGGCGCTCGAGGGCGGCTTCCGGGTCTCCGAGGTCTTCGACGTCGTTGCCGGCATCACCGCCGAGACCGAAGCCGCCGTACTGGTGATGACCTACTGGAACCCCGTAATGCGCATGGGCGTGGAGGAATTCTCCCGCCGCCTGGCCGAAGCCGGGGGAGCCGGGCTCATCACCCCGGACCTCATTCCGGACGAGGCCGGCGAATGGATCCAGGCCTCCGACAAGTACGGCCTGGACCGCGTTTTCCTGGTTGCCCCGTCCTCCACGACGGACCGCATGAAGGCCACCGTTGAAGCCAGCCGCGGCTTTGTCTACGCCGTTTCCATCATGGGAGTCACGGGTACCCGCAACCAGGTGTCCGACGCCGCTGAAGGCGTGGTGAGTGCCGCGCGTGCCGCCGGCGCCGAACGCGTCTGCGTGGGCCTGGGAGTCTCCACCTCAGAACACGTGCGGGAAATCGGCGCCTACGCCGACGGCGTGATTGTTGGTACCGCGCTGGTCGCTGCCCTCCGCGGCGGTGGACCGGCCGCAGTCGGCGCGCTGACCCGCGAACTCAGTACCGGAACCCGAAAGAGCTGACCATGCCGATTTCCCTGGCAGTCCAGGCCGCAATTCCCAGCCCGCCCGCCGAGTTCAGCAGCTTCTCCCTGGGGCCGCTGACCATCCATGCGTACGCGCTGTGCATTCTGGCCGGAATTATCCTGGCGCTGTGGATGACCTCCGTGCGCTGGAGAAAGCGCGGACTGCCGCCGGACTCCGTCTGGGACATCGCTATCTGGGCCATACCGTTCGGCATCATCGGCGGGCGGCTCTACCACGTCATCTCCTCACCGGACGCATACTTCGGTCCCAACGGAAACCTCGCCCTCATCCCGCAGATCTGGCTGGGCGGACTGGGCATCTGGGGCGCCATTGCACTCGGTGCCGCTGGGGCCTGGATTGGCTGCCGCCGGGCGGGAATCAAGCTCTCCGCCTTCGCCGACGTGGCTGCGCCGGGCATCCTGCTGGCACAGGCGGTGGGTCGCTGGGGCAACTGGTTCAATCAGGAACTCTTCGGCGGCCCCACGGATCTGCCCTGGGGCCTGGAGATCGACCCCAACAACACGAACTTCCCCGACGGCGCCGCCCCGGGCACGCTGTTCCACCCCACGTTCCTCTACGAATCGCTCTGGAACCTTGCCGGAGTGGCGCTGCTGCTGGTCCTTGACCGGCGCTTCAGGCTGCGCGGCGGACGCCTGTTCTGGCTCTATGCCGCCTTCTACACCGCCGGACGCGTCTGGATTGAGATGCTCCGCATCGACGACGCCGAAATGGTGACCATCTTCGGGCTGACCCAGCGGCTGAACGTATGGACGTCCATCCTCATTCTGCTGGTGTCCGTGGGCATATTTATCTGGCTCAGCGTGCGGGCCCGGAAGCAGCCTGAACCGCCCCTGATGCTGCCCGGTCACACCCCTGCAGCCAGCGAAACTGCTGGCCGGAGTAACAATTCACCGCTTGATAACAAGAGCGAAACAGATTCCGGGAATGTGAAATCTGGATCACAAACGCGTGACGCGCATGCTAATGTCGCAGAGACAAAAAGCGAGGCAGCCAAGCCTCAGGGCCCCGAAGACTCGGGTCCAGCCAAGTAGGACCGGCTAGTGCGGGTTACCATCCGCCGGCGGTCCGGATGCCACATCGCGGTGGCGGCAAGCGGTTACTGTGCCGGGGACAACCCCGGCAGGACACCGGACGGTTCAGGGATTGTGGGCCGGCCCCATCGAAGCATGCAGGGCTTTCACACCTAAGCGACCGTAAAATCATTGAACGCACCGGACGGTAGATGCCGTCGGTGTGGGGCCAACGTCGTCCCCTCCCAACGCTCAACAGGGGGAAGGACTTACCCTATGACGAATGCAATGTCCCCGCAGGCCGCCCAGGTGGTGTCCCCGTTCCAGCGGTTCGCGGCCTATCCGGAAGACTCGGGACTGTACCGCGCCGAGAATGAAAAGGACGCGTGCGGCCTGGCCGTCATCGCCACGCTGCGCGGAGAACCCGGACACGACATCGTTGACGCGGCGCTGACCGCCCTGCGCAATCTTGAACACCGCGGCGCCGTGGGCGCTGATGAGGGTACCGGCGACGGTGCCGGCATCCTGACCCAGGTTCCGGACGAATTCTTCCGCGCAGTTGCCGGTTTCGAGCTTCCCGCCCCGGGCGGCTACGCAGTTGGTACCGCATTCCTGCCCACCGAAGAGCGCGAGCAGGAAAACGCCCGCGCCGGCGTCGAGGCCATTGCCGAATCCGAAGGATTGAAGGTCCTCGGCTGGCGTGAGGTACCTGTAGTTGCAGACCTGGTGGGTGCCATGTCCCGTGCCTGCATGCCGTACTTCGTCCAGGTGTTCCTGGCCCCGGAAGAAGAAGGCTGCACGGACCTTGATGCCCGTGCCTTCCGTGTCCGCAAGCGTTCCCAGAACAAGTACGGTGTCTACTTCCCGTCCCTGTCCTCCAAGACCATGGTCTACAAGGGCATGGTCACCACTGCGCAGCTGGAGCCGTTCTTCCCGGACCTTTCGGATCCGCGGTTCAAGACCAAGCTCGGCATTGTCCACTCCCGCTTCTCCACCAACACTTTCCCGTCCTGGCCCCTGGCCCAGCCGTTCCGCACCATCGCGCACAACGGCGAAATCAACACGGTCAAGGGCAACCGCAACTGGATGCGGGCCCGTCAGTCCCAGCTCAAAAGCCCCCTGCTGGGGGAGACCCCTGAGGAACTGTTCCCGATCTGCACCCCGGGTGCTTCCGACTCCGCGTCCTTCGACGAGGTAGCCGAACTGCTGATGCTATCCGGGCGTCCCATCACCCATGCGGTGATGATGATGATCCCGGAAGCCTGGGAAAACCACGCCACCATGGATCCGGCACGACGTGCCTTCTACCAGTACCACTCCATGCTTATGGAGCCCTGGGACGGCCCGGCGGCAGTGTCCTTCACCGACGGCGACCAGGTGGGTGCCGTCCTGGACCGCAACGGTCTGCGCCCGGCACGTTACTGGATCACCGAGGACGGCCTGGTTGTCCTGGCCTCCGAGGTGGGCGTCGTGGACATTGATCCGGCGAAGGTGGTCCGCAAGGGCCGCGTGTCCCCGGGCAAGATGTTCCTGGTGGACACCGCTGAGGGCCGCCTGGTGGAGGACTCGGAGATCAAGGCCGAAATCGCCGCCGCGAACCCCTGGGCTGATTGGGTCCGTGAGAACCAGGTCTCCCTGGAAGAGCTGCCCGAGCGTGAGCACGTGCTGCACACCAAGGCGTCGATCAACCGCCGCCAGCGGACCTTCGGTTACACCCAGGAAGAACTGCGCATCCTGCTCGGCCCGATGGCCCGCAGCGGCGCCGAGCCCCTGGGCGCCATGGGATCCGACACGCCCATCGCCGTGCTTTCCAAGCGGCCGCGGCTGCTCTTTGACTACTTTGTGCAGTCCTTCGCGCAGGTCACCAACCCGCCGCTGGACGCCATCCGCGAAGAGCTGGTCACTTCCCTGCAGAGCTCCATCGGCCCGAACGGCAACCTGCTGGCCCTGGGCCAGGTGAAGACCCACCAGATCGCCCTGAAGTTCCCGGTGATCAACAATGACGAGCTCGCCAAGATTGCCAACCTCAAGAATGAGGAAGGCGAGAAGGCAGCGCTGAAGGTCCGCGGTCTCTACCGGCCCGACGGCGGCGAATCGGAACTGCGGGCACGCATCAGCGAAATCTGCGAAAAGGTCTCCGGCGCCGTCAACCGCGGCGTGCAGTACATTGTGCTCTCCGACCGTGATTCCAACGCCCAGTGGGCCCCGATCCCGTCGCTGCTGCTGCTCTCTGCCGTGCACCACCACCTGCTCAAGAGCGCCAACCGCACCAAGATCTCCCTGATCGTAGAGGCCGGCGACGTCCGCGAAGTCCACCATGTGGCAGTGCTGATCGGCTACGGCGCCTCTGCCGTGAACCCGTACCTGGCGATGGAAAGCTGCGAGGAACTGGTCCGCAACGGCGACATCACCGGCGTTACCCGGGAACAGGCCGTTGCCAACCTCATCAAGGGCCTTGGCAAGGGCGTCCTGAAGATCATGTCCAAGATGGGCATCTCCACCGTGGCCTCCTACTGCGGTGCGCAGACGTTCGAAGCGATCGGCCTGGGCCAGGAACTGGTTGATGAGTTCTTCCATGGCACCCAGACCCAGCTCGGCGGCGTCGGGCTGGACGTTATCGCTGCTGAAGCCGCAGCACGCCACACGCACGCCTACCCGGCGGACGAAATCGAGGAACCCCACCGCAGCCTCGAAAATGGCGGCGAATACCAGTGGCGCCGCGAAGGGCCGCCGCACCTGTTCAACCCGGAGACCGTGTTCCGGCTGCAGCACTCCACCCGCGAACGCCGCTACGACGTCTTCAAGGCGTACACCCGGGGCGTGGATGACCAGGCCAAGAACCTGATGACCCTGCGCGGGCTGCTTGACTTCAAGACCGGTGAACGTCCTCCAGTACCGCTGGAGGAAGTGGAGCCCGTCTCGGAAATCGTCAAGCGGTTCTCCACAGGGGCCATGAGCTACGGCTCCATCTCCAAGGAAGCCCACGAGACCCTTGCGATCGCCATGAACCGGCTGGGCGCCAAGTCCAACACCGGCGAAGGCGGCGAGGACGTGGAGCGCCTGCTGGATCCTGAGCGCCGCTCGGCCATCAAGCAGGTTGCCTCCGGCCGCTTCGGCGTCACCAGCCTCTACCTGACCAACGCTGATGACCTGCAAATCAAGATGGCCCAGGGTGCCAAGCCCGGTGAAGGCGGCCAGCTAATGGCCCAGAAGGTCTACCCGTGGGTGGCCAGCACCCGCCACTCCACGCCCGGCGTCGGACTCATTTCGCCGCCGCCGCACCACGACATTTACTCCATCGAGGACCTCGCCCAGCTCATCTACGACCTGAAGCGGGCCAACCCGTCCGCCCGGGTCCACGTAAAACTGGTGTCCGAAGCCGGCATTGGCACCGTGGCGGCCGGCGTGACCAAGGCCAAGGCCGACGTCGTGCTGGTTTCAGGGCACGACGGCGGCACGGGTGCTTCACCGCTGAACTCGCTGAAGCATGCCGGTGCGCCGTGGGAACTCGGCCTGGCCGAAACCCAGCAGACCCTGATGCTCAACGGCCTGCGCGACCGCGTGGTGGTGCAGGTGGACGGCCAGCTCAAGACCGGCCGCGACGTCGTCATTGCTGCCCTGCTGGGCGGCGAAGAGTTCGGTTTCGCCACGGCACCGCTGGTGGTTTCCGGCTGCATCATGATGCGCGTCTGCCACCTGGATACCTGCCCGGTGGGAGTGGCCACGCAGAACCCGGAACTGCGCTCCCGGTTCACGGGCAAGCCGGAATTCGTGGTGAACTTCTTCGAGTTCCTGGCTGAGGAAGTACGCGAGCTGCTCGCCGAACTTGGGTTCCGGAGCCTGGAAGAGGCAATCGGGCACAGCGAAATGCTGGACACCCGTGCCGCCGTGGACCACTGGAAGGCAGACGGACTGGACCTGGAGCCGATCCTGCGCGGCCACGAAGTGGACCCGGGTGCGCCGCTGCGCAGCCTGGTGCCGCAGAACCACGAACTGGACCAGCACTTCGACAACAAGCTGATCGAGATGAGCGCCGACGCGCTGTCCAGCCGTCAGCCTGTGCGGATCGCACTGGACGTGGTGAACACGGACCGCTCCGTGGGCACCATGCTGGGCCACACGGTCACCAGGACGTTCGGCACGGACGTCCTGGCCACGGACACCATCGACATCACCCTCACCGGCCAGGCCGGCCAGTCCCTGGGTGCCTTCCTGCCCGCGGGCATCACCCTGCGGCTATATGGCGACTCCAACGACTACGTTGGCAAGGGCCTCTCCGGCGGGCGCATCATCGTGCGCCCGGACCGCAGCAACGTCTTCCCGGCAGAACGCAACGTCATCGCCGGCAACGTGATTGGCTACGGTGCCACCAGCGGCGAAATGTTCCTGCGCGGCCAGGTGGGCGAACGCTTCATGGTCCGCAACTCCGGTGCCACGGCGGTCGTGGAAGGCATCGGTGACCATGGCTGCGAGTACATGACCGGGGGCCAGACCCTCATTCTGGGCTCCACCGGGCGGAACTTCGGCGCCGGTATGTCAGGCGGCACCGCCTTTGTGGTGGACCTCAACCCGGCCCGGGTGAACAAGGACGCCCTGGACAACGGGGAACTGCTGCTGCTGCGCCCTGACGCCGAGGACGCGGACATCATCCGCGGCCTGCTGATCAAACACGCGGAAGAAACCGGGTCCCCCCTCGCAGCGAACCTGCTGGAGGACTTCGAGACCACGGTTTCCCGCATCACCAAGGTACTGCCGCGCGACTACGCAGCTGTGCTCGACGCCCGCGCCTCCGCGGCCGAAGCGGGGCTGGACCCCGACGGCGCCGAAGCATGGACCAAGATTCTGGAGGTAACCGGTGGCTGATCCACGCGGATTTTTGAAGGTACGGGAGCGCGAAACCCAGCCCCGCCGGCCCGTTTCCGTGCGCATCATGGACTACAAGGAAGTCTATGAGCGCCAGGAAAAGGGAGTGCTCAAGGAACAGGCCGGGCGCTGCATGGACTGCGGCATACCGTTCTGCCACCAGGGTTGCCCGCTGGGCAACCTCATCCCGGAGTGGAACGACCTCACCTGGCGGGACAAGGGACAGGAAGCAATCGAGCGGCTGCACGCCACGAACAACTTCCCCGAATTCACCGGCCGGCTCTGCCCGGCCCCGTGCGAGGCGTCCTGCGTGCTGGGGATCAACCAGCCGCCGGTGACGATCAAGCAGGTTGAGGTGTCCATCATCGACCAGGCGTTCGATGAAAACTGGGTCCACCCGCACGCACCGGAACGGCTCACTGACAAGACGATCGCCGTCGTCGGTTCCGGCCCGGCAGGGCTCGCAGCCGCGCAGCAGCTCACCCGTGCCGGCCACACCGTGGCCGTCTACGAACGTGACGACAAGATCGGCGGGCTACTTCGCTACGGCATCCCCGACTTCAAGATGGAAAAGATGCAGGTGGACCGCCGCCTGGACCAGATGCGTGCCGAAGGCACCCGGTTCCGCACCGGCGTTGAGGTGGGCAAGGACATCTCCTGGGAACAGCTGCGCCGCCGCTACGACGCCGTCATTATTGCCACCGGCGCCACCGTTCCCCGCGACCTGCCCATTCCCGGCAGGGAACTCTCCGGCGTGCACTTCGCCATGGACTACCTGGTGCAGTCCAACCGGGCAGTAGCCGGGGAGAAGGTCAAGAACCAGATCAGTGCCGAAGGCAAGCATGTGGTCATCCTGGGCGGCGGCGACACCGGTGCTGACTGCATCGGCACCGCGCACCGCCAGCAGGCCGCTTCCGTGACCACACTGGCGATTGGCAAGCAGCCGCCGGCTGAACGCGGTGCGCACCAGCCCTGGCCCATGTTCCCGACGCTGTTCGAGGTAGCCAGCGCCCACGAAGAAGGCGGGGATCGGACGTACCTCGCCTCCACCGTCGAATTCGTGGGTGAAGACGGCCGTCTCACCGGGGTGAAGGTTGCCGAAACCGAGTTCGTGGACGGCAAGCGCCTTCCCAAGGCCGGAACGGAACGGATCATCCCTGCGGACCTCGTTTTCCTGGCCCTGGGTTTCACCGGGCCGGAACCGGCAGGACTGGCCGAGCAGGTCAACACCGAGTTCGATGAGCGGTCCAACGTCAAGCGGGACGGCTACTACATGACCGCCACGCCCGGGGTGTTCGCCGCCGGCGACGCCGGCCGGGGACAGTCGCTGATTGTCTGGGCGATCGCCGAAGGCAGGGCCTGCGCAGCCGCGGTGGACAAATGGCTGGAAGGCTCCACCCGGCTTCCCGCGCCCGTTGCGCCGAGCGACCGGGCCATAGCACCGTTATAGGAACACACCGCGCAGAGGCGCCGGACACATTGGTCCGGCGCCTCTGCTGCAGGCGGCCCGGGACCGTCCCGGACTGCAGAACGACCCACAGGAGACTAGGCTAGGAAATATGAGACGCGCAAAGATCGTTGCAACTTTTGGTCCTGCCATAGCCAGTTACGAAAACACCGTAGCCGTGCTCCGTGCCGGTGTGGACGTGGCCCGCATGAACATGAGCCACGGGGACCACTCGGTCCATAACAACACGTACGAGAACGTGCGCCGGGCCTCCGAGGAACTCGGAAAGCCCGTGGGCATCTTCGCCGACCTCCAGGGTCCCAAGATCCGCCTGGGACGCTTCGCGGACGGGCCTCACCACCTGAACCTGGGTGACGAATTCACCATCACCATCGAGGACGTGCCCGGCACCGCCTCGCTCTGCTCCACGACGTACAAGGGCCTGCCCGGAGACGTTAATGTGGGGGACACCCTGCTCATTGATGACGGCAAGGTTGGCCTGCGTGCCACCGCCGTGGACGACACGAAGGTGGTCACCGAGGTTACGGTGCCCGGCCCCGTGTCCAACAACAAGGGCATCAACCTGCCCGGCGTTGCCGTGAACGTACCCGCCATGAGCGACAAGGACGAGGAAGACCTGCGCTGGGCGCTGCGCCGCGGCGTCGACATGGTTGCGCTCTCCTTCGTCCGGAATGCTGCTGATGTCTCCCGCGTCCACGAGATCATGGATGAGGAAGGCCGCCGGATCCCGGTCATCGCCAAGATTGAAAAGCCGCAGGCCGTTGCCGCCATCGAAGAAATCATCGACGCCTTCGATGCCATCATGGTGGCCCGCGGTGACCTGGGCGTTGAGCTGCCCCTCGAGGACGTTCCGCTGGTGCAGAAAAACGCCATTGAGCTGGCCCGCCGCTGGGCAAAGCCCGTCATCGTGGCCACGCAGGTGCTGGAGTCCATGATTGACAGCCCGCGCCCGACCCGCGCCGAGGCTTCCGACTGCGCCAACGCAGTGCTCGACGGCGCCGATGCAGTGATGCTCTCCGGCGAAACCTCAGTGGGCAAGTACCCCATCGATACGGTCAAGACCATGGCCCGGATCATCGAATCCACCGAAGAGCACGGCCTGAACCGCGTTCCTCCGCTGGGCAGCAAGCCGCGGACCCGCGGCGGTGCCATCACCCGCGCCGCCGTCGAAATTGCCGACCAGCTGGACGCGGCCTGCATCTGCACGTTTACCCAGTCCGGTGACTCCGCCCGCCGCCTCTCCCGGCTGCGCCCGAAGAAGCCCGTCTTCGCGTTCACGCCGGTGGAATCCACCCTCAACTACATGTCCCTGTTCTGGGGCATCCAGCCCCTGCTGGTGCCGTTCGTTGAGCACACGGACAAGATGACGGAACAGGTGGACCAGACGCTGATTGAAAAGGGCATTGTGGAGGAGGACGCCATGGTGGTCATCGCCGCCGGTTCGCCTCCCGGACAGGCCGGTTCCACCAACCTCATCAAGGTGCACCGCGTCGGAGACGCCGCGGATACCGGCCAGCCCGGCGACGGCCGGCGCCGCGAGAAGGAAAAAGTGGGCCCGTGGCCGGTCAAGGAATCCAAGAAGGGCC
>JBELYP010000017.1:0-41995 GCA_040273995.1 Arthrobacter sp. | reverse complement strand
GCAGAAAGAAGGGCCGCTGGCATTTGCCTGCGGCCCTTCTTGCGGGTTTTTCCGGAACGGCTCTAAACCTGCGCCTCAACGGCAGCGGAAGCTGCGGTGCTGGAGAGCGCGGGAGCGGTATCGAAGCTCATCTCTACGGCGGATACTCCACCGGCCACGAGGGCCGAGGCTACCGCAATCCCTGCGAGGAGGGCGGTGGTCCGGTTTGAAGCCCGTTGGCTTGTCCGAGTCTGGAACATAGGTATGTCCTCCTTTCCAGAATGGGGAGGGGACCAGCACGCAGGCCGGAATGCCCGCGCCGCTGTGCCTCCATTAACGCTAGGCTCCCCGGCATGCCGGGGAGCATAACGCAGCTCACAATGCGCGGATTAACTTCCGTGGTGTTGGCCACGGCGTGCTGTGTGCCGGGTTACGGCCCGCCGGTGCCGGTCTCATTGCCGGCGAAGGTTCCGCAGGGCCTGCCAGGCACCCGTGGACCAGAGTGCCCAGATAACCAGCAGCGGCTGGAAGAAAAGGCGGATGAACCGCTTCTGGTCCGTGTCCAGGCCAAAGCCGTCCGTCTGGGTAACGTACTGCGAGATGTTGCCCGGGAAAATCGCGACGAAGAAGGCAGCCGCGGCCAGTCCCGCGGGAACCCTCCTGCTGGGCAGCAGGGCCAGGGCGGAGCCCAGCCCGATCTCGGCCACACCGGAGAGCAGCACCACCAGGTCCTTGTCCAGGGGAACCCAGCCGGGTACCTGGGCCTGGAACTCGTCCCGGGCAAACGTAAGGTGGCTGGTCCCCGCGAAGGCCAGGAACAGGCCCAGGACGACGGCGGCGGCCCGGCGCGGGCGGCTGGTGCGGGGCGCGCGGGTGGTCAGGAGGCGGTTCAGGGGGCTGCGTGGCATGCCCTGACGCTAACGCATCCGCCTGCCGCCGGAAAACACAGCGGCAGACGGCCAGGATCAGTGGCCGAAGCTGTCTGAGTCCAGAATGCCGGTTTCTCCGCTGTCCAGAGCCGAGAGATCCGCGATCTCCGTTTCTTCCAAAGCGAAATCGAAGACCGCCAGGTTTTCTGCCAGATGCCTTGGTGAGGACGCCTTCGGGATGGGAACCAGACCCTGCTGAACGTGCCAGCGCAGCACAATCTGTGCGGGGGTCTTGCCGTACTTCGCAGCGAGGGCGGTGACCACGGTATCCGCCAGCAGCCCTCCGTCGCGCCCGAGCGGGCTCCATGACTCGGTGACAATGCCCAGGCGGTTGTTTGCCTGGCGGGACGCCTCCCGGATGTGCCGCGGATCCACCTGGATCTGGTTCAGATCCGGGATGACCCCAGCGTCAGCGAGGCGCTGCAGGTGGGCGGGTTTGAAGTTGGAGACGCCAATGCCGCGGATCAGGCCCTCTTCGAGCAGGTCCGCCAGGCCCAGGACCGCTTCCACGTACTGGTCCTGGTCCGGGTTGGGCCAGTGCACCAGCAGGAGGTCGATGTACTCGGTGCCGAGCTTCTGCGCTGACGCCTCGAAGGCGCGGCGGACGCCGTCGCGGCTGTGCCAGCGCTTGTTGAACTTGGTGGTGATCGCCACTTCGCTGCGGGCTATGCCGCTGCGCCGGATGCCTTCGCCCACGCCGGCCTCGTTGCCGTAGTTCTCAGCTGTGTCGAACAGGCGGTAACCGGCCTCGACGGCGGCGGCAACGGCGTCGGCCGCCTGCGCGTCGTCCATCGGCCAGGTGCCCAATCCGATTGCGGGCAGCTCCAGGCCGTTGTGCAAAGTGACGGTGGGGGCGGTGGAGTTCGGCATGGGGATCCTTTCGCTGCGGCTGTGGTTCGAGCCTAACCAACCCAGCTCTGAGTTGCAGAAACATCCAGGACCCGCACCTCCCACGGCCGCAGTTCTGCGGTGTCGCCCGCCTGGGAATAGTTCCCCAGGATCAGCGGCCCGTCCGCCGAGAGCCCCAGGGGAATCTCGAGATCCGCGCCGGAGACGTTGGCCAGGACCAGCCAGGCCGTGTCATCGAGGCGGCGCCGGTAGGCGAACAGGTGCGGGTGCTCCGGGGCCTCCAAGTGGAAGTCCCCCAGGACCACCACATTCTGCGTGTGCCGCAGACGAATGAGCTTCTGGTAATACCGGAACACCGATTTTTCCGCGGAACGGTCCGCGTCGGCGTTGAGGTGCCGGTGGTTTGGATTGACGTCGATCCATGGCTGTCCATCGCTGAAACCGGCATTTGGCCCGGCTGTCCACTGCATGGGAGTGCGGGGATTGTCCCGGCTCATGGCCCGCAGCGCCTCCAGGGCTTCTTCGGCGGGCATGCCCTGCGCTGTGGACTCGGTGTAGAAGTTCAGCGATTCAACGTCCCGGTACTGGTCAATGGCGGTGAAGCCGGCGTTGGTCATGCCTATCTCCTCACCCTGGTACACGTACGGAGTGCCGCGCTGCAGGTGCAGCAGGGTGGCCCAGAGGGTGGCGGATTCGTAGCGGAACTTGCCGTCGTCCCCGAACCGGGACAGATGCCTGGGCTGGTCATGGTTGCTCAGGTACAGGCTGTTCCAGCCGCGGTCCGCGAGTCCGCGCTGCCAGCGGTTCCAGGACGTCTTCAGGTCCGGCAGGCTCAGCGGCCGGTAATCCCACTTCCGCCCGCCGATCTGGTCCAGGCTCACATGCTCAAACTGGAACACCATGTCCAGTTCCGCCCGGTACGGGTCGGTGTAGAGCAGGGCCTGCTCTACCGTGGCACCTGGAGTCTCGCCAACGGTGAGGAAATCGCCGTCGCGTCCCGAGAAGACCTCGCGGCGCATCTCCTGAAGGAACTCGTGGATCCGCGGACCGTTGGTGAAATGCGGGGACCCGTCGCCCCAGATGCTGCCCGGCCCCACCAGGCCATCCGGAAGGGCGAGGTCCTTGGAGATGAAGTTGATGACGTCCATCCGGAAGCCGTCCACACCCCGGTCCAGCCACCAGCGCATCGTTTCGTACACCTCATGCCGGACGGCGGGGTTCTCCCAGTTCAGGTCCGGCTGGTGAGGGGTGAACAGGTGCAGGTAGTACTGGCCGGTTTCCGGTTCATACGTCCAGGCCGGCCCGCCGAAGTGCGAGCCCCAGTTGTTGGGTTCCGCGCCGGGTTCCCCAGGTTCGAAGCCGGGCCGGGCGTCCCGCCACCAGAAGTAGTCCCGGTACGGATTGTCCCGTGACTTCCGGGCTTCCTGGAACACCGGATGTTCGCTGGAGGTGTGGTTGACCACCAGGTCCATCACCAGTTTCATGCCGCGGACATGAAGCTGTCCCAGCAGTTCGTCGAAGTCCTCTTCGGTGCCAAACAGCCGGTCGATCCGGCGGTAATTGGAGATGTCGTAGCCATTGTCCCGCTGCGGCGACTCGTGCACCGGGGACAGCCAGATGACGTCCACGCCCAGGTCCTGGAGGTGATCCAGATGCGCGAGAATGCCTCGCAGGTCCCCGATCCCGTCCCCGTTGCCGTCAGCGAAGCTGCGCGGATAGATCTGATACACGACGGCGCTGGTCCACCAGGCGGGCTGGTGCGGATCGCTCATGGCCGGGTTTCCTCTCGCTGACGGTGCCTGCGAGTCTACGCGCCGGGCCCGGAGCCCTAGAAGGGACCCGGGCCTGGGCCGGGCTAGTCTTCCACCGAATCACCGCGCACCAGGCGCAGTGCCACCTCGGTCAGGAGCTCGACGCCGCGCACGGCGTCCTCATCCCGGGTGAACTCCGCTTCGTTGTGCGAGATGCCTTCCACACTGGGCACAAAGAGCATCACGGTGGGGACGTGGTCCTTCAGGTTGGTGGAGTCGTGCCCCGCCACGGTCATGATGTCCCGGTGGGTGAAGCCCAGTGCGTCTGCGGCCGCGCGCCCCAGCCGGACGCCGGCCGGCTGGTACGGGTTCAGCCCCCACTGGTGGGTCAGTGCCAGGGAGACCCCGGTCCGGGACCGGGACTCGGCCTCGGCAATCCGCTTGTCCAGCAGGTCCATGGCGCGGGCGAGGACGGACTCGTCCGGTGAGCGCAGGTCCAGGTTCATAATCACCTGGCGGGCAATAGTCACCGGAGAATTGGGCAGCACCTGCAGCTGGGACACGGAACTGTGCAGCAGGCCCGGCTCAAACTCGTCGGTGAGGTCCCGGGCCGCAGCGATGACCAGGGCCGCTCCGTACAGGGCGTCCTTCCTGTCAGCCATCCGCGTGGACCCGGTGTGGGACTGGTCCCCATTCACCGTGACCTGGTACTTCGCGGCCGCCCAGGTCTTATCCACAATGCCCACCTGGGTGCCGGTTTCTTCCAGGATCCGGCCCTGTTCAATATGGATTTCCGCGTAGCGGGCCACCTTGTCTAGCGTTGGAGCGGTGCCGGATGCCGATGGGCTGCCGAGAGCCTGGGCCACGGTGGTGCCGGCCAGGTCCGAGGTGGCGCGGGCTGTTTCCAGGGGCAGCTTGCCGGTGAAGACACCGCTGCCCATCATGCTCGGGGTGAAGCGGCTGCCTTCCTCGTTGAACCAGTTCACCACCGCCAGATTGAAGACCGGAACCAGTGAACCGGTTTTCGCAGCGGCTGCTGCCCGAACCACCGCATGGGCGGCCGCCAGCACTCCGTAGGCGCCGTCGTACCGCCCGGCCAGCGGCTGCGAATCAAGGTGCGAGCCGAGTAGGACCCAGGGCGCTCCGGGCACGAGTTCCACCAGCCCGAACTGGTTGCCGGCCGAATCAACGGCCTCGGTGAGACCGTGTTCAGCGAGCCAGGTGCTGAACCAGGCACGGACGGCATGGTCCTCCGGGGTTCCTGCCTGGCGGTCAACTCCGCCGCCCGCCGTGGCGCCGAAGCTGGACATAACGGCAAAATCCGCCAGGAAACTGGAATTGCTGGTGCTCATCGGGGGTCCTCTGCTGCGTTGGTAAAGGTTGGAAGATCGGGGTGCGCGTATCGGAGCTCGCCGCCCACCATGGTGCCCAGCACCCGCGTGGCGCCAATCCGGCCGGGATCAACCGCGGTGGGGTCCTGGTCCAGGAAAACCAGGTCCGCCAAGAGGCCGGGGGAGAGGCTGCCCTTTTCCCCGGACGTACCGGTGGCTGCAGCGGAGCCGGTGGTGTAGGCCGCCAGCGCCTGCTCGGCGGTGATCCGCTGCTCCGCCCCGTAGATCCTGCCGGAGGGGGTCAGCCGTTCCACGAAGGACTGCATGACATCCAGCGGCCGCCCGCTGGATACCGGGCGGTCGGAACTGCCCGGGAGGACGGCGCCGCGGTGCAGCAGCCCGGCAGCCGGGTAGGAGAGTTCGGTGCGGGCAGGGCCAAGCAGCGCCGCCATGCCGTCGCCGAATTCGGTAATGAAGTGCGGCTGCGGAACCAGGACAATCCCGGCCGCTGCGATTCGGTCCAGCTGTTCCGGGTGAACTACGCCGCCGTGCTCGATCCGGTTGGGGAAACAGTTCGGGCCGTAGGTTTCCTGCGCCTCGGTGAGGATGCTGACGGCGTGTTCTACCGCTGCATCGCCAATGGCGTGCATGGCAATCGGCCATCCTGCGCGGTAGGCCGCCAGAGCCGAGTTCCGAAGTTCCCCGGCGTCCATCTGCAGGTAGCCGTGATTGTGCGTGCAGCCCACGTAGTCTTCGGACATGTAGGCCGTGCTGCCCAGCAGCGACCCGTCACTGAAGATCTTCACGGGACCCAGCCGGAGCCATTCATCGCCCAGCCCGGCGCGGATGCCGGTATCGAGCCCCAGGCCGGCGCCGTCATCGGCATGCCCGGAGAGCGGGCGGAGGGCGTCAAGCACCAGCATCGGCTGCATCCGCACCGAGAGGAGACCCTTGTCCCGGGCGGACTGGTAGGCGCCGAACTCGCGGGGGGAGTGGCCAATCCAACCCCCGGCGATGCCGGCGTCGGTGACACTGGTGATGCCCTCGGTGAGGTAGTGGGCCGTGGCCAGTTCCAGGGCTTTCTCGATGGTCTCCAGCGGATACGGCAGCATGAGTTCCTGGACCAGCCGCATGGCGTTTTCTTCGAGGAGCCCGGTGGGGCGGCCGTCTGCGCCGCGGACCACAACGCCGCCGTCAATTCCGGCGGTGAGGTCCTGCGTCGCGGCCACAAGGTTTAGCGCGGCGCCGTTCAGGGTGCAGGCGTGGCCGGAGGAGTGCTTGATCCACACCGGCCGGCCGCCGGAAGCGCTGTCCAGCCGGTCCCGGTCCGGCTGGGCGCCGCCGAGCAGCAAGGGACTGAAACCCGAAGCGACCACCCAGTCATGAGGGGCCAGCCCCGCCGCGGCATCCGCCACCGCGGCGTACACGTCCTCGATCGAGCGGGCATCTCCCAGGGGCGTTTCCATAAGGCCGAGTCCGAACCAGACGCTGTGGCTGTGCACATCGTTGAAGCCGGGCACCACCGTCAGCCCGGCGGCGTCGAACACCGAACGGGCAGCAATCCCAACGGACGGATCAACCGCCAGCACCCTGCCGCCGTGGATCACCAGGGAACGGGCGCGCGGATGTGCCGGATCCTGGGTGAGGATGTGGGCGTTGGTAATCAACAGGTCTGCGAGCATGGGTTCCTAGCTGTCGTTCCGTCCCGCAGCGAGGCACGGAAATGCACAGCCTGCTGGGTGATATTCCCATTCAACTATGGCTAAATGTCCTGCTCAATGGACATAAGCCGCCATAATTGGCGGATAAATTATGCATATTCATAAGGTGGCAGGATGACCGAAATCCTGCCTTCCACCCGGACATTTCCCCTCGAAGACGCTTCCGGGCACCAGTGGGAAGACCTGATCCGGCGGCTGTGGACCCAGCGTGATTCGCTCGTCATCGACTTCCTCTCCCGGTTTGAAGCGGTCTCCTATGACGATGCGCAGGTACCCGCGGAGGACGTCTACCAGACGGCGGTGGACACCATGGATATGTTCCTCTACCAGATGGCGGGACTGGAGCTTCCCCCGGACCTGCGCAACCTGCCGCGTGAAGTGGCCACCCGCCGTGCATCCCAAGGCGTGCCGCTGCAGTCCTTTTTGGAGGCCGTGCGCAACGATTTCCGGGTTCTCTGGAAAGGGCTGGAGCGCGTGGCGCACGGGAACGGCGTCAACGTCCTGGTGTCCAACATGGACCGGGTCATGGACGTGGTGGAGGGTTATGTTTCCAGCATTCAGCAGTCTTTTGTGGAAGCCGAGGCGCTGCTGGCCCGGGATAAGCAGTTATACCGCCAGCGCCTGCTCTCCCGCCTGTTCAGCGGAGAGCCCAAGACGCAGCAGGACATTGAGGACATCGCAGCTGGGCTTGGGGTCCGGAGCGCGGACACCTTCGAACTGCTGGCGGTGATCGGAGATGCGGTGGCCGAAGCACAGCGCACGTTCCTGCACGACCGCCGGCTGCATTCCTATGAGCGGGCCGGTGTCCTCTACATCTTCCGGCAGCAGCGCTCCGGCACCTGGCGCCAGGAACCGCCCGGCTTCGCAGCTGGCTACGTCCCGGACATCACGGGACTGGCGGCCGTACCGGCTGCGGCCTCCTCCGCCCTGGTGCTGGCTCGCAGCGGCGGCCCCGGTCTGCAGACCGTTAAGGAAGCCTGGCAGCGGATCGCAGCCGAACTGCTTGAACAGACGCTGCCCGGATTCTGCTCCGGCGTACAGGAAGCACTGCAGAAGTGCACCGACCATGAGCGCTCCCGGCTGCTCCAAGTCGCCGAAAGCTATGCCCGGACTGGATCCATCAAGGAAACGGCGGAGGAGCTTTACTGCCACCGCAACACCGTGGTCAACCGGCTGCATTCGCTCCAGCAGGTCATCGGGCTGGACCTAGCTGTTCCAGGGCAGGCTGCGTGGGCCCTGATTGCCCTCAGTGTCCTGCCGGAATATCCGCGCACTGTCTAAATGCCCAATTTCCGCGTAAAAGGTGGGTGAAATTTGTCATTGTTTGGTCAATTGCCGCCTGACTACGCTCAGGGAGATACCTCCCACACCGGCCCGCATGCCTCCCACTTACGCCATGCGGCCAGCTCGAAAGGCACCACCACTCGTGACTAACACCATCACTCGACCGGGGGAACGCGGGGCACCCGTAACCATCTCCGGGAAGGACGCCGGCACTATTGCCCGGGCCTCCTTCGTCGGCACCGCACTGGAATGGTACGACTACTACCTCTTCGGCACGGCGGCCGCGCTGGTCTTCAACCGCTTGTACTTCACCACCATGGACCCCACGGCAGCGCTGCTGGCCTCTTTCGCGACCTTCGGCGTCGGCTTCGCTGCCCGCCCCATTGGTGCGGTCCTCTTCGGTTACATCGGTGACAAGTTCGGCCGCCGGCCGGCGCTGCTGGCCACCATCGTGATGATCGGCATCGCCACCGGCCTCATCGGCCTGCTGCCCGACTTCGGTTCCATTGGCCTCGCAGCACCGATCCTCCTGGCGGTCCTGCGTCTGGTCCAGGGCCTGGCGGTCGGCGGCGAATGGGGCGGCGCCGTCACCATGGCGATCGAACACGCACCGGTAGAAAAGCGAGGCCGCTTCGCTGCCCTGGTGCAGGTTGGTTCGCCGGTGGGTACCCTGCTCTCCTCCGCAGCCTTCTCCCTGGTGCTGCTCTTCCCGTCGGAGACCTTCGACGCCTGGGGCTGGCGCATTCCCTTCCTGATGGCCTTCCCGCTGCTGCTCATCGCCCTGTGGATCCGCATCAAGGTTGAAGAGTCCCCCATTTTCAAGGACCTCCTGGCCCAGGAAGAGACCTCCAAGGTACCCGCCCTGGACGTCTTCCGGAATGCAGGCGGCCGCCTGGCCGTCGCCGTGATGGCTGCGCTGCTGGGCGTGGGCGGCTTCTATATGATCACCACGTTCATTGTCAGCTACGGCTCCAACACCCTCGGCGTGGACCGGCAGGTCATGGTCAACGCCACGCTGATAGCCGCTGTTGCCCAGATCTTCGTCACCGTTGCCATGGGCCGGCTGTCCGAGAAGATCGGCCCGGGCAAGGTCACCATGTGGGGCGGCATCCTCACCGCGGTTGCAGCATTCCCCATCTTCGCGATGGTGGACACCAAGTCCACGGTGCTGATCATGCTGGCCATTACCCTCGGCATCGTGCTGATTGCCGTGGCCTACGCCGTCAACGGTGCGCTGCTGACCGAACTGTTCCCGCCGAAGCTGCGCTACTCCGGCGTTGCCCTGGGCTACAACATTGCCGGCGCCACAAGCGGCTTCATGCCGCTGCTGGCTACCGCGATGCTCGGCTTTTCCGGCAACCAGTCCTGGGGCGGCGCGCTCATCCTGGCCATCATTGCCCTGATCACCGCCGTCGGCGGCTTCCTTGGCGAGCGGCTGCGGGTACAGGACAAGCGGATCGTCTCCGCGGACTAACGGCGCCGCACCGCCGTTACGCACGGCGGTGAACCACAATCCGGCCGGCAGGGAGTATCCGTTCCCCCATGGACTTCCTGCCGGCCTTTCCAGGCCAGGCCCCGCCGGTTCCCCCGCGGCGGGGCCTTTGCCGTGCGTGGACAACACCCGTCCGCCTACAAAGGCAGCCTCATCAGCACGCGGGGAAATCCGTTGAGAACGGAATCGGTGTCTGCAGCCTTCGTGAAGCCGGCGGCTTCGAAGAGGCTGCGGGTGCCGACGTACGCCATGGTCAGATCCACTTTCGCGCCACGGTTGTCCACCGGGTAGGCCTCGACGGCGGGTGCCCCGCTGCGGCGCGCGAAGTCCACGGCACCGGCTACCAGCGCATGCGAGATCCCCCTGCCGCGGTAGCCCGGCCGGACCCGCACGCACCACAGGGACCACACCGGCAGGTCATCGAGGGCGGGTATCTTCCGGTTTTTCGCGAACGAGGTATCCGCCCGCGGATGGATCGCTGCCCACCCGGCCGGAACGCCGCCGTCGTAGGCCAGAACACCCGGCGGAAGGTCCTCGGCCAGCAGGCCCCGCATCCGGTCCCCGCGGGCAGTCCGCTGCAGGGCCTGGTTCTCTTTCGAGGACAACAGCCGGTAGCTGAGGCACCAGCAGGCATTGGACTCCGGGTTCTTTGGCCCCAGGACGGCGGCAGTATCCTCAAACACCGTGGCAGGCCGGACCTCGACTGGCATGGCCAAACCATACTCCCTGATGCCTGGCTCACAGAAGCTGAGATCCCAGCGGGAAGGGGCTAGACTAGCCGGTTCATCCGGCGGATCCCCTGCCGGAAGACCAAGGCAGCAGGAAAAAAGAAAAGAGAGCGCAATGTTCGCCGCTGGAGCGTCCATTACCGAGATCGAGCAGGACGTCGAGGACATGATCGTGCAGCTGGTGCACAGGCTGGGAGACCTGGCCGACGCGGACCCGGATCCTGTGGGGGCCCAGGAACGGGCCTACATCAAGGCCTTCTCCGACGTCCGTGCCAACAGCTCCATGAACCAGGCCGCACTGCTGGAAACAGCCATCAGCCGGCCCAACCTGGCCGAGTCCCTGCTGTACCTGAACCGCCGCCTGGACGCGGCGAATCTGGGCCCGCGGGACCCGGCCGGAATCATCGGCGTCGTTATCCGCCTGGCCATGGACGGGCTGTGGGCCAGCGACATCCTGGACTCGAGCCGGTTTACCCGGCCGGAGCGAGAGCGGATCACCAGACTGCTCACGGCCCTGTCCCGGCTGAGTGACGAGCGGATGGCGGAGCTGCTCCCGGAGTGCGCCGCCACCCGCTAGTGCCTATTTCTTGTCATCCCCGGTGAGCCGCTGGGACAGGTAGACCGGGATCATCGACACCACAATCAGCACGGCGGCAATTACATTGACCACCGGGGCCTGGTTGGGCCGGGCCATGTTGTTGAAGATCCAGATCGGCAGCGTTTCGGTGCCCGGCGGGGCGGTGAAGGTGGTCACCACCACCTCATCGAAGCTCAGCGCAAAGGCGAGCAGCCCGCCGGCCACGAACGCGGAGCGGAAACCGGGAAACGTGACGCCGAAGAACGTTTTCACCACGTTGGCGCCCATGTCCATGGCAGCTTCCTCGAGCCCGCGGTTCATCCGGCCCAGCCGGGCCTGGACATTGTTGAATACCATGACGATGCAGAACGTCGCGTGCCCGACAATCACCGAGAACAGTCCCAGCCCGATGCCCAGCGGTTCCAGTACGGTCTTGAACGTGTTGTTCAGTGCGACGCCGGTGACGATCCCGGGGAGGGCGATGGGCAGTACCACCAGCAGGTTGATGGTGTTCTTGCCGAAGAAGTCGTAGCGGGACAGGGCGAACGCCACCATGGTGCCCAGCACCAGGGCAATGACGGTTGCCACGGACGCCACCTTAAGGGAGGTCCACAGCGCCTCACGCACGCCTTCGTTGTGCCAGGCGGCAACCCACCAGCGGGTGGTGAACTCCTTAATGGGGAACGCGCCGGACGTGGTGGCGTTGAACGAGTTGGCGATCACCAGCAGCAGCGGCAGGTAGATCGCCGCCATGACCAGGCCGGCAAAGACCCGGAGGGTGATTTTGGCGGAAGCCGATAGCCTCATGGGTCTCTCCTACAGTTGCTTCAGGGCGCCGGACTTGCGGGCCAGGAACAGGTAAAGCACGACGACGAGAATCGGCACGGTGCCGAAGGCCGCGGCGAGTGGCGGGTTGAGGTTGATGTTCGAGGCGATGACGGTGCCGATCACCTGGGTCTTGCCGCCAACGAACTGGGCGGCAATGTAATCGCCCAGGCTCAGCGAGAACGTGAAGATGGACCCTGCTACGAAGGCCGGTTTCAGCAGCGGCACGGCCACCGTCCAGACGGTGTGCCAGGCCTTGGCACCGAGGTCCGAGGAGGCGTCGAAGAGGCTGTCCGGGATCTGCCGGAAGGCGTTGTAGACCGGAACGGCCATGTAGGGGAACCAGAGGTAGGCCAGCGTCACGATCAGGGCAGCGGTGCCGTAGCCGGGGCCGGTCATGCCCAGCGGTGCCAGCAGCCAGTCCAGGGGGCCGCCGGAGGAGAAGGTGATACGCCAGGAGAAAACCTTTACCAGGTACCCGGCCCACAGCGGAAGCGTGATGCCGATGGCCAGGGCGGCACGCATCTTCGGGGAAGCGACTTTGGCCATGTAGAGCCCCAGCGGCAGGGCCAGTGCGGCGCACAGGACGGTGACCGCCAGGGCGATGCCGATGGTCCGCAGTGCGGTCTGCTGATAGGCGGGAACGGTGATGATTTCCCTGAAGTTCTCCAGTGTGAACGCCGGAATGACCTTCGAGGTGAAGCTGTCCGTGGTCCAGAATGCGGTGATGAACAGCAGGATCAGGGACCCGATGTAAAGCACGCCGAGCCAGCCGAGGGGCAGCAGGAGCAGGCCGGTTAGCCGGGCTTTCGGCCGTGCATAGAGCATGCGGGAAATGCGGTCTCCCCAGCTGTTCCGGGGTTGCGCTGCCGCTGCGGGCGGGGGCGGGGTTTCTTGGATTACTGCCATGGCGCTTTCCGGCGGGGTTCCGCCGATTCTCCTCTTGGGCCGGGCCTGTTCAATGACTGGCCGCCGGGGCGGCCGGGTTTGGAAGCCGGTGGGCGACGGCGTCGAACCGCCGCCCACCGGCAGCTGCGGGGTGCTACCGGGAAGGAACTAGCCCTTGATCTCAGTCCAGGCCTTGGTCCATTCCTGGTAGTTGGTGCAGGTCACGTCCGTACGGCCGTCCACACACTGCTCAACCGGAGTGGTCCACATCCAGACCTGCTTGTAGTACTCCTCATCCGTGGCGTGGAAGGTCTCGCAGTGAGCCGCGTTGGCTTCGGAGCCCTCGCAGGCCAGGGCGTTGGCCGGAGCCATGCCGAAGTTCTGCGAGATCTGGGCGTTGACCTCGGCGGAGGAGGCGTAGTCCATCCACTTGTAGGCGCAGTTCGGGTTCTTGGCTTCAGCGGCGATCATCCAGGTGTCGGACCAGCCGGTGGCACCTTCCTTGGGCAGCACGGATTCGACCTTGCCGCCGTCGCCCTGGGCCAGGTTCACAATGACCTGCCAGCCGGTGCCCATGTGGGCGGTGCCGGAGGAGATGGAGCTGACGGCCTTCAGGGCGTCGTTCCAGTATTCGCCCACCAGGCCGTTCTGGGTCTTGAGCAGCTCCACTGCGGCGGCGAGCTGGTCCGCGTCCAGGGCGTACGGGTTGGTGATGCCTAGCTCCGGCTGGGTGGCCATCAGGTACACAGCGGCGTCGGCAATGTAGATCGGGGAGTCGTAGGCCATGGTCTTGCCGGCGTACTCGGTGTCCTCTTCCCACAGCGGAGCCCAGGAACCCGGTGCTTCGGCGACGTGCTCCGTGTTGTACATCAGGACGTTGGCGCCGCGGCCAATCGGAACACCGTAGCTCTTCCCGTTCAGCGTGTCATAGACCTGGCCCTTGAGGCCTTCGACGATGTTGCCGAAGTTGGGGATCAGATCGGTGTTGATCGGGGCGACGTCGCCGCCGGCGATCAGGCGCAGGGACGCATCGCCGGACGCGGACACCAGATCGTATTCGCCGCTGCGCATCAGCTGGACCATCTCATCCGAGGTGGCGCCCACTTTGCGGTTCACCTCGCACTTGGTCTCTTCCTCGAAGGCGCTGACCCAGTCGGCGTCGGGGTTGGTGGAGCCGTCTTCCACAAAGCCGGCCCAGGCAATGATGTTGACCTGGCCTTCGCTTTCACCGACTTCCGATGCCATGGGCAGGTCCGGAACCTGAATGCCGGTGGTGCCGGAACCGGAGGTGGAGGCGTCCCCGCCGCAGCCGGCCAGAACCAGCGAAAGCGAGGCGAGCGCTGCCAGCGGCAGTGCCTTGGTGATCTTCATGGGTGAACCTTTCATAGTGGGTGCGGAGCGGGTGGTGCGGGGCCGGTGACCCGGCCGGGAGCGGAAAACTGCTAGGAAACGCGGAAGTTGAAGCGGGAGGGCCACTGGAGCTCGACGGCGTCGCCCCGGGAAGCAGCCGTGGCGCGGGAGTCATTCTGCTCCTGGACAATCAGCCGGTCTCCGCCGGCCGTGGCGGCGACATAGCGCGTCGTCGGGCCGGTGTAGACGATCTCCTCGATGGTTGCCGGCACGGCCGAGAACCCCTCAGGCGCCGGGGTTCCGGGGGCTGCCAGGTGGATGCGTTCCGGGCGGATACTGACCAGGGCGTCTTCTCCGGTGAGCTGCCGCGCGAGGTCCCCTTCCACGAGGTTGGTGCTGCCGAGGAAGGTCGCCACGAAACGGGTGGCCGGACGCTCGTAGAGGTCTTCCGGGGTGCCCACCTGCTCAATCCCGCCGTTGTTGAAGACGGCAATCCGGTCCGAAAGCGTGAGCGCCTCTTCCTGATCGTGGGTGACAAAGATGAAGGTGATGCCGACCTCTCGCTGGATCTGCTTCAGCTCAATCTGCATTTGTTCGCGCAGCTGCTTGTCCAGGGCCCCGAGGGGTTCATCCAGCAGAAGCACCTGGGGCCGCAGGATGAGGGCCCGTGCCAGGGCGATGCGCTGTCGCTGACCGCCGGAGAGCTGGGAGGGCAGGCGCCCGGCTACCTGCGGCAGCCGCACCATTTCCAGGGCTTCCGTGACCCGGCGCTCGCGTTCGGCCTTCGGCGTCTTGCGGAGCTTTAATCCGTAGCCAACGTTCTGCGCCACCGTCAGATGCGGGAAGAGGGCGTAGTCCTGGAAGACCGTGTTCACGTTTCGTTCGAACGGAGCTTTTCCAGTGACATCGGTGCCGTGCAGCTTTATGCTGCCGCTGGTGACGGGCTCAAAGCCGGCAACCATGCGCAGCACCGTGGTTTTGCCGGAACCGGAAGGACCCAGCAGAGAGAAGAATTCGCCGGAACGGATATCCAGGTCCAGGTCCTTCACAGCGGTGAAGTCGCCGAAGCTTTTGGTCACGGAGGACAGGCTGATGGCGTTGCCCGTGGATGCCTGTTCTGCTGCGGCGGGGGAGAGAGATGCTGTGCTGGCTCGCACGGTGGATCCTTTCACTTCAGCTGGAAGCGCCGAAGCGCGTCAGGTAGTAAAGCTATGAAACCAGATGTTATATGTAATTCAGGTCACTTCAGGTAAATTTCTTGTTACGGATGCGCGGCCGGGCACGCTGCAGGCGTCCGGTCCGCCAAGCTGGAAAGATCGTGAACATGCCCCGCAACACCACTCCCCAGAAACGCCTCCTTACCGCTGTCTTCGCGCCGCTTGGCGATGCAGGCAAGGCCAGCAGGGTCGAAGAACGCATAGTCCAGGGGATTTCAGCCGGCGCGCTTGCAGACGGGGACCGGCTGCCCACGGAGGTGGAACTTGCTGCCTCGATGGGTGTGGCCACGGTAACGGCCCGTGAAGCCCTGGCCGGCCTGCGTTCCCGCGGCCTCGTCGAAACCCGGCGCGGACGCGAAGGCGGCACGTTTATTACGCTGCCGTCGGGGGACCGCTCGGTGCTGGTACGCCGCCGGCTCACGGCCATGAGCCGGGTAGAACTGCGGGACCTGGCGATCCACTATGCAGCGATCGCGGCCACCGCCGCGGAGCTGGCGGCAGACGCGGCTGACCGAGAGGACGTGGAAGCGCTCTTGCACCTGCTGGACGCCCCTGCGGGTGCCAGCAACCGCGCCGTCGGCGATTTCCTGCTCGAACTCGCGGCGCTGAGCCAATCGGCCCGGCTGACCCGTGAATACGTCCGGCTGCACACCGACTACGGTTCCCTGCTGGGCCTGGCCCACGCGGATCCCGCCTTCAATACCGCCATGCTGGGGCTTTGCCGGCGGATCTGCGGAGCCGTGGCCGAGGCCGATCCGGCTGCGGCACGCTCGCTGGTCCGCCAGTATGTCCAGGCCTCCGTGGCCTGGCTGATCGATGAACACACCCGACTTCATTCCTCCGCCGCCCTCACTACGGCGGAGCACTCACCCGTACCCGCGAGGAGGAAAGCATGAGCATTTCCCGCAGTGACGAATACCAATCAGCGCCGGCAGCGCAGCCGGCGGACCTCGGCAGATTTTTCCTGGAACTCCTGGAGATCCTGGAGGGGTGGAAACCGCGGCTGGAGAAGCTCTTCGGAGATTCCCAGTCCCCGCCAAGCCGCCGGGCCGTGGATGCCGTCGTCGAACCCCTGACCACGGCCCTGCTGGGCCGTGCCGACTATCCGCTGGCCGGCGGCGGGTTCGTGGCGGCCCACGATGTCCTGGCCGATGCTCCCTGGCACATGGCCTGGTGGCAGGGCCGGAGCAAGGAAGTCCAGGTGCTCTCCTCCGTGGAAAGCATGGGAGAGGCCTACTCCCGCCGTGAGTGGTTCACCGTGCCCCTGGAAACCGGTACCAGCCACGTCACCGGCCCGTATGTCGATTTCATCTGCACTGATGAGTACACGGTGACGCTTACGTCCCCGCTGTCCGTCGGCGGGAAGGTGGTGGGTGTGGTCGGTGCCGATGTCTTCGTCGAGTCACTGGAAGAAGTGCTCCTGCCGGACCTGCGCACGGTCCACCCCGAGGCGTCCCTGGTGAACCGCGTGGGACGGGTTGTGGTTTCTGCTGACCCGCAGCTCGCAGCGGGCAGGCTGCTGGTGGGGGACTGGCGGCACGCCGCGGATCAGGGCCGGATGGAGCTGCGCGGGCCGGAGTATGCCGGGCGGCTGGCAGCCGTGCATCCGTGCTGCGGCCTGCCGCTCGCCGTCGTCATCCCGCTCTAGCGCCCGTTCCCGCCCCGTCGAAAGGCCAATTACGGCTCTTCTCAGCCGTCAGAAGAGCCGTAAGTGCCCTCTCGACGACGGGCGGGAGGTCTCAGACAGCCGCTGTCCGGGCCGGGATGTGGAAGAACGGCACGGTGCGGTTGACCATCGGGCCGATCAGCAGCGCGAAAGCCACGGTGCCCAGGCCGACGGCACCGCCCAGCGCCCAGCCCACGGCGAGTACCGTCACTTCGATGCCGGTGCGCACCGCCCAGAGAGGCCAGCCGAAGCGCGCGTGGAGTCCGGTCATCAGCCCGTCCCGGGGCCCGGGACCCATCCGCGCGCCGATGTACAGTCCGGTGGCCACGGCGAGCAGGACCAGCCCGGCGGCGAACAGCACAATCTGATCCGTGATGTTCCCGGGAGCGGCCAGCACGGCCAGCGCCACTTCGGCGCTCGGCCCCACCAGCAGCACATTAAGCACGGTGCCGGGCCCGGGCTTCTGCCGCAGCGGAATCCACAGCAGCAGCACGCCAAGGCCGATCAGGTTGGTGACGAACCCGAACGGGATCCCGGTCTGCAGGCTGGTTCCCTGACCCAGGACATCCCACGGCGAGACTCCCAGCCCGGCGCGGATCATCATGCCAATGGAGAAGCCGTAGAAAAAGAGGCCAGCCAGCAGCTGCGCCACCCGGCGGAGGAAGTTTACGGACATGGGATCAACACAACTCCTCCGCCCGGATTAATTCAAAAGCTGTCTTCCCATCGGAGAAATATGCGGTAATCCGACCGCCGGTTAGGGGACCAGACGGACGACGGCGTCGGCCCGCCCTGCGTGTGCCGCCACCAGGCCGGCGTTGGCCTGGTCCGTTCCGAGCACCCAATCCCGTGCTTCAGCGGGAGTCTTGCCAAAAGCGGTGTGCCGCTTCTGAAGCCGACGGATGCGTTCGGGTTCCGGCAGCTCCAGGAACCACACGGCGTCGAGCTGGGCCCGTGCCTGCGGCCACGCTCCGGAGTCCAGCAGCAGGTAGTTGCCCTCCGTGATCACCAGCGGCACATCCCGGCGGACCGGCACAGCGGATCCGACGGGCTCCTCCAGTACCCGGCGGAACTCCGGGGCATAGACCACGGGCTCCTCCTGCTCCCGGAGGCGGCGCAGCAGCGCCGCGTATCCGGCGTCGTCGAACGTTTCGGGGGCGCCCTTGCGGTTCCGTATGCCCATGGAGTCCAGCACCGCGTTGGCGAGGTGGAAGCCGTCCATAGGTACCACGACGGCGATGTCCGGGCCCAGCGCAGCCGCCAGGGCAGCGGCGAGCGTGGACTTGCCTGCACCGGGCGCGCCGGTGATCCCGAGGATGCGGCGCGGTCCTGCCGCCAGGCGGCGTGCTTCGGCAGTGAGTTCGGCCAGGCTGCGGTCCAGGATCTGCATAGGAACTATCTTGGCGCAGGGTCTGGAATGTTCTGTGGATCCGGTGGGTTAATAGAGATGCAACTGAATACGGGGATGATCGGTATCGACGATGTTTGCCGCGTTTGGAGAAGCGGGCCGAGGATGCAGGGTTATCTCGCTAACGCCCCCTGTAAACCAATAAGTGCCAAACCTATGCGCACTGACTTCGCTCTCGCCGCCTAGGCCAGAGTGAGTCCGTCAGACCGGAAACGCTTCCGTTCCGGATCCTGGCGTCGTTTAGGAAGCCACTGCCGGACACTGCTGCCGTTCAGGTGTCCGGGACTTTTTGAACGGCTGGGCCCGGATCAGCCACTTGCCTGCTGAGATGGCTGGGGCCAAGAAAATCCACTGCAGGCTGCGCCCGGAGAAGTCCAGGCACGTCGGCGTCGGACGGGGGTTCGATTCCCCCCATCTCCACTGGGCTGTGCTCCGTCTCGAAAGGCCGGGGCACAGTCTTTGTTGTATGCCGTCTTCCCGGAAGTCCGCGCCGTTGACGCTGCTGCAAGAATAGGCGCATGGCCCTGCAGAGGTATCCGGTCCGCCGGATCGAGGAAGACCCGGCCCATGAGCTGGAACGTAGCTCCTGGCCGGCTGCGCTGCCGCCGGTGGCCCGGATTCTGGACCATGGACTTGAGCTGGGCCCGGCCACCATCCTTGTGGGTGAAAACGGGTCAGGGAAATCAACGCTCATCGAGGCAGTTGCACTGGCCTACGGACTGTCCGCCGAGGGCGGTTCAACGGGCGCGCGGCACACTACGCGCTCCACGGAATCCATCCTGGCGGATCACCTGCGGCTGGTCAGGAATGCCGGGGCCACAAGGCGCGGATACTTCCTGCGGGCTGAAACCATGCACGGTTTCTATACCTATCTGGAAGAGAACCCCAGGGGCGGCCTGCCGGACATCCCCTTCCACGAGATGTCCCACGGGGAGTCTTTCCTGCAGCTGGCTGCGGACCGGTTCCGGGGCCGCGGGCTGTGGGTGCTGGATGAGCCTGAATCCGCACTGTCCTTCTCCGGGTGCCTCAGCCTTCTCTCAGTACTCAAGGGGCTGCTGGCCGACGGCAGGTCCCAGGTCATTATGTCCACCCATTCGCCGCTCCTGGCTGCCCTTCCAGGGGCGGAGATCTTGGAGCTCGGGCCGTGGGGCCTGCGGCACAGTGCCTGGGAAAACCTGGAGCTGGTGGCGAACTGGCGGTCCTTCCTGACCTCGCCGGAGCGGTACCTGCGCCATCTCTAGGAAGACCGGCCGTGACTTCTGCTCCGCCGGGTAGTTGGATGTGCAGAGACGGCCGTTGACCAGGAGTGCACCGCTCCGCCGGCCGGCACCGAGGAGGTTCCATGGGACGGGTCAGCGGCAAGACGGTTTTGGTCAGCGGAGGCGCGCGGGGGATCGGTGCGGCCGTGGTCCGCAGGCTCGCCGGTGAGGGTGCGCAGGTGGTTGTAGGGGACGTGCTCGGCGCCGAGGGGCAGGCTCTGGCGGATTCGCTGGGCGCCGCTGCGGCGTTCGTGCAACTGGATGTCACCAGGCCGGATGACTGGGACGCGGCGGTCCGTCTGGCCGTGAACCGCTTCGGAGGTGTTGATGTGCTGGTGAACAATGCCGGGATCGCGAACTTCGGCAGCATCGAGGATTACACGCTCGAGCAGTGGAACACGATCATCGCCGTAAACCTGACCGGGGTTTTCCTGGGGATCAAGGCCGTGGTGGAGCCGATGAAGCGTTCTGCCGGCGCCTCCATCATCAACCTGTCCTCCACCGCCGGGCTGCAGGGCTACAAGGACCTGCCCGGATACACAGCCGCGAAGTACGGGGTCCGCGGACTCACCAAGTCTGTTGCCATTGACCTTGGCCCGTACGGAATCCGGGCGAATTCGGTGCATCCCGGCGCGGTGCGGACGCCCATGACGGAAGGGCTGGAAGGAGGGCAGGAGCATGTGGCGCTGCACCGCATGGGTGAGCCGGAAGAGATCGCCAACCTGGTGCTGTTCCTCGCCAGCGACGAATCCAGCTTCTCCACGGGCGCCGAGTTCGTAGCCGACGGCGGGGAGACCGCCGGACTGGCTCGGTATGAGGTGGCTGAGCTGAGTTCGGAACCTGGATCCGCGCCGTCGTCGCCTGCCGGTGCGTCCCTGCCCGGCCAGCCGCCCGCGGCACCGGAACCGCCGGTCATGCAGGGCTAGCGAGGCAGTTTGGCGTCTTCGCGCTCAGTGCTGCCGGTGCTGCCCTTGGGCTCGGTGAAGACGATGTACCGGTAGGCGAAGTAGCGGAAAACGTTCCCCAGCAGGACGCCGATGATGTTGCCGGAAATGTTGTCGGCGAACTGGCTGGTGAAGCCGAGGAGGTAGTGGGAGACAAACAGGCAGCCGGTGGCGATGCCCAGCCCCACCAGGTTTGTCAGGGCAAACAGGATGGTTTCGGACCGCACGCTGCGCCCGCGGGTGCGCCGGAATGTGAGATACCTGCTGCCCAGCCACGAAATGGTGGTCGCGACGATGACGGAGACGATTTTGGCGGAGATGGGATTGTCATCCAGGACGGTGGCCACGAGGAGGTTGAACAGGCCGATGTCCACCAAAAACGCGACGGTGCCCACGAAGGAGAAAGAGCCGAGCCTGCGGAGTACCTTCCGTGCAGTCGAAATGCCGTCCATGCTGCTACCAGTTCTTCTTCCGGTCCGGGGCGGGCCGAGGTGTGTTGTCCTGCAGCCCGGCCGCGGGACCAAGAACCACGGAAAAGGGCTCCGCCTTGATGCTTTCATATGCACCAAAGCCGGGCAAAATCCGCATTCTCCCGTTACTCTGCGCGCACAGGGAGCCGGACACTGAAGATGGTGCCCTGCCCGGCCTCACTCTGGAGGGTGATGGATCCGCCGTGGGCCTCCACGATGTTCTTGCTGATCACCAGGCCCAAACCGACTCCCGGTATGGCAGCCTTCCGGCTGGTCCCTGACCGGAAAAACTTGGTAAAGACCTCCGCCTGTTCCGCCTTGGTCATGCCGATTCCGGTGTCCGAGACCTCGAACGCCACCGTGTCCGCGGTACTCCAGGCCCGGACCGTGACTCTTCCGCCGTCGGGAGAGTACTTGACCGCGTTGGAGAGCAGGTTGTCGATGACCTGGCTGATCCGCTGGGGATCCAGGACTGCGGGCAGCTCCGGCGGCAAGTCGGAAACCAGCTGGACCTTGTTGATCTCCGCCCTCGGGGCAGCGGAGGTGAGGCCGCTGCGGAGCAGCTCGGAGAGATCCGAGGGCACCTGCTCAATGCTGCTGGGGCCGGCCGCTGCAGAGAGCAGGTCAGAGACCAGCTCAAGCAGCTTCTCGGAGTTGCGCAGGGCAACCCGCAGGGAGGCGGCAACGTAACCGGGAATCTTTTCCTCCTCCTCCAGCGCCAGGTCCAGGTAACCCATAATCGAGGTCAGCGGGGTGCGCAGTTCGTGCGAAACGTTGGCAACGAAGTCCTCCTTGGCAGCCACCGCGTTGACCAGCCCGGTGACATCACTGAAGGCGAGCACCGACCCCTGGAAACCGTCCTGCCGCTGGACCTGCCTGGCGGTCACACTAAAGGCACGCTGGCTTTCACCGGCACCAAAAAATACCAGCTGGTCGGAGAAGGACTGCCCCAGGACGGTCCGGCGCACCGGGCGCATTTCCGGCGGGAGCGGCGTCACCCGGTCCGGACCAAAGATCAGCAGCTGGCACTCGTCGGCCTCTTTCATCCCCGGGGGCAGGGCCCGCCGGTTAATGAACCGCTGGCGGGAGTTCGTGAGGATGGTGCTGCCTTCCTCGTCGACTACGGAGACGCCCACTTCCACCGTGTTCAGCACGGTCTGCAGCAGGGATTCCTTGCGGCGGCTTTCGGCCAGGCTCTCCTGGAGCACCCGGTCCTTTTCCTGCAGGGCGCGCTGCTTCTCCAGGACCACCGCCTCGGCGCTGGCCCGGGCGGCCTCGGCCTGCTCCGCGGCGCGCAGGGCGGTGACAAGCTCGCGCTCGTACAGCCGGCGTTCGTGGGCGTTGAACACCACGATGCGGTCCATGGCAGGACGGGTACCTTCGGCCGGCTGCCGGTTGGCAGAAATGAGGGCCGGGAGCCGTGTGCCGTCCGCGCCGAGGAAGTCGACGGCTAGCTCAGCGAAGGAGCGTCCCACTCCCAGCTGGGGGAGGGCATGCGTGGAGTAGACAATCCTGTCCCCAACTGGCAGAAGGGACAGGAGGCTGGCGCCCATCAGATCCTCGCGGGCAGAGCCTATCCAGCCGGCGAAGGTCGCGTTGGCCTCGATTATGGTCCCGTCCTCGAGCGTAATCAGATAGCCCGACGGCGAACTGTGGAAAAGCTCCCGGTAATCCATCCCGGCGACGGCTGGGTGCAGCTGCGCCCCTTTGGGCTGGTTGTTCACATCGGGGTCCGTGACAGGTAGGAAAGAATGGCTTCTGCGGTCTCAGCGGGCGCACTGACATGGGGAAGATGGCCGGTGGCGCGCAGCTGAACCAGCGTTGCGTCCGGCATTTTCCCAAGCGTGTAGGTACCAATGTGGGGCGGTGCCAGCAGATCATCCGAGCACTGGAGAATCAGTGACGGTACCTTGACGTCTGCCAGCTGGTCCCGGACATCAGATTTGAAGGAGACTCTGGCGAAGTCCCGTGCCACCGCAGGATCCAGACGGCAAAAGCTGCCTTCCAGTTCGTTGTGAAGCTCCGGGCTCTCCGGGTTGCCCATGATCATGGGAGCCATGGCCGCGGCCCAGACGAGATAGTTTGCGTCCAGGGAGATGAGCAGCTCATCGATGTCGGCGGCGCTGAATCCGCCCGTGTAACCGTCTTCAGGGCGGTCCATGTAGCTGGGGGAAGAAGCAAGGAGGATGAGATTGGCAAACGTGTCCGGTGCGGCTGCAGCTGCGGCCACGCCCATCATGGCGCTGACACTGTGGCCTACGAAGGTGACCTCACGCAGGTCAAGGTCTGCGCAGATCTCCAGCACGTCCTGCACATAACCGTCCAGGGTGGCGTACTTGGCCCGCGAGTAGGCGCCCTTGTCCGAGCCGCCCGCCCCCACGTAATCGAACAGGACAACCCGGTAGTCCGCCGTGAAGTAGGGCACCACGCGCCGCCACATCTCCTGGTCGCATCCAAAGCCGTGTCCGAACATAACAACCGGCCCCGCACTGTTGCCGATGATTCGGACATTATTGCGGGCGGAAACGTCAGTTGTCATGAAACAGGAGCCTTGTCGTGTGCTATGCGGGCAGGGGTGCTGGACTGAACTTTACCGTCCCGGACGCCGGGCACTGATAAAGCGGCACGCCGGACGCGCAAGCCGGGAAGGGGTGAGCCGGCGCTGGGGGCGTCGCCCGCAACGGTGCCTCAGCGCCGGGCGAAGCGCAGTTCGGCTGCGCCGCCGTTGAACGAGGTTGTGCCGGTCAGATGCATCGGGGCCGTGGGTGCGCTCACGGGCAGCAGCGGGCGTCCGGTCCCGAGCGCTACGGGCATGTACGTGACCCGCAGTTCGTCCAGTAGCCCGGCATCCGCAAACTGTGCGGCCACATCACCGCCGCCGACCATCCAGACGTTCCGGTCCGCGGCAAGTGCCTGTGCCTGTTCCAGGACTGCTTCCGGGGCGCCCGCAGTGAAGCGCACCCCGGAATTCGGCGGTGCCTGAAGGTCCCGGTGGGTCAGGACCAAGCAGGGCAGCTCGCCGTAGTCCCAGGTGCCGGGGTGTTCCCGGCGGATCCATTCATAGGTCCGGGCGCCCATGATCAGGGCACCGACCCCGGCCAGGAACTGGTTGTAGTGGTCCTGGAAGGACTCGAACCCAAAGTCCAGCAGCCACTCAAGGCCGTCGTCTTCGGTGGCGATAAAGCCATCCAGTGACGATGCAACGTAATAGATGACTTTTGCCATGCTTGAGGATAGCGGCCGGGCTTCCCTGAAGGTTAGGGCTGGTCCCGTCTCCCTCCACCGAGGTGGCAGAAACTGCTCGTATGGAGTCCCAAATGAGCAGTTTCTGCCACCTCGATGAAGAGAAGCGGGCCGGACCCACCAAATTAGATGCATATGCATGTATCATCGTGGAATTACGAACACATGAAATGGATTGGGGAGAGGCATGAGCAATGTCGAGACTGCTCCGCTGGAAGTCGAATGCGCCAGTATGCCTGCCGCCGACGTCGAAATCCACACGCCGCGGGATGTCCCGCTGGGCGGACCCCGGGCCATGCCGGTCCGCCGGACGTTGCCCCAGCGCAGCCGCAGCCTGATCGGCGCCTGGTGCTTTGTGGACCACTACGGGCCCGACGCCGTCGCGCGCACCGGAGGCATGGTGGTACCCCCGCATCCCCACACGGGTCTGCAGACCGTCAGCTGGCTCTTCACCGGCGAAATCGAGCACCGGGACAGCACCGGAGCGCACGCGATGGTCCGCCCCGGCGAGCTCAACCTCATGACCGCCGGCCGCGGCATCGCCCATTCAGAGGTTTCCACCCCGGACACCACTATCCTGCACGGCGTACAGCTCTGGCTCGCCCTGCCGGAGGCAGCGCGCCACACCGAGCCGCGCTTCGAGCACTATGCTCCGGAGCCCGTACGCGGCCCCGGCTGGGAAGCCCGCGTCTTTCTGGGCGAGCTCGCCGGATCATCCTCCCCGGTGCGCACGCATTCACCCATTGTGGGCGCGGAACTGTTCCTGCAGCCGGGCACCGTGCTGGAGCTCGACGCCGATCCGCGGTTCGAGTACGGGCTGCTCGCGGACACGGGTGCACCGCATTTCCAGGGGGCCGCCGTCGCCCCCGGAGAGCTGGCCTACCTTCCGCCCGGCAGCCGCACCCTGAGGATCAGCGCACCGGCGGATGCGCCGGTGCGCGCCGTCCTCATCGGCGGGGAGCCGCTTGGCGAGACGATCGTGATGTGGTGGAACTTCATTGGGCGCAGTCATGAGGAAGTCGTCCAGTACCGCCGCGACTGGCAGCAGCACATCGGCGCGGAAACCCATCCGGGCACTGAGCCTGCTGCCCGTTTCACTGCTGTCCCAAATGACCCGCTGCCGCCGCTTCCGGCGCCCGTCCTGCCCAACGCCCGGCTGCGCCCGCGCAGCTGAAAGAGAAAGGCAACGCCCATGAAGATCCAGCACAATCCCGCCAAGCACCGCTATGAAGCGGTCGACGACGGCGGCACGGTCGCCGGGTTCGCCGCCTACCGGGACCGGCCGGGCAGCAGGGCCTTCACGCACACCGAAGTCTCCGACGCCTATGCGGGGCAGGGGGTTGCTTCCAGGCTGGCGCTGTTCGCCGTCGAAGATCTCCGCGACGCCGGACTGCGGCTGGTGCCGTACTGCCCCTACATTGCCCGCTGGCTCAAGAAGCCCCCGGAGTATGCCGGAATTGTGGACTGGCCGGAACCCAAATCCACCGCCGAAGAATCAGAGGAGCCAGCACGTTGAGCAGCAAGGTTTACATCGATAAGCAGAACCGTGCGGTCTACCAGGCGCTCGCGGGCACCGCGGCTGCCATCCGCGCTGCGGCTGAAGAGGCCGGGCTCGGACGGATTGTGATGGAGCTGGTGAACCTGCGGGTCTCCCAGCTCAACGGTTGCGCGTTCTGCCTGGACCTGCACACCCGCCAGGCGCGCGAAGCCGGAGAAAGCGAACAGCGACTGTCTGTGCTTCCCGCCTGGCGGGACACGGATCTGTTCAACGAGACGGAACGGGCAGCGCTGGGACTTGCCGAAGCGCTGACCCGGCTGCCCGACGGCGAAGACCGGGAAGAGCTCTTCGCGCAGTACCGCGGCCAGCTGAGCCCGGAACAATTCTCCGTGCTCAGCTGGGCGGCAGTTGCCATGAACGCCTTCAACCGCGTCTCGATCGTCAGCGGCCACCCCGTCCGCCCGCGTTGACACGCCGCAGCCCTGGTCCCGGCCGGTTTTCCTGCCGGGACCAGGGCTGTCTGCATCCTTTAGAAGGGGTACGGCGCGATCTGCGGCCGCATCGTCAGCCACTGGATCTCGGTGAATGCGTCGATGTTCGCCGCGGCACCGCCGAACCGGGAACCGGTGCCGGACGCTCCCATCCCGCCGAACGGGGAGTTTGCCTCGTCGGAGACCGTCTGTTCATTGATGTGCACCTTGCCGGACACCACCCGGTCGGCCACTTCCATGGCCAGGCCAACGTCGCCCAGGATTCCCACGGAGAGCCCGTATTCGGATGCGTTCGTCAGTTCGATCGCTTCCTCGATCGTGGAGAAGGAAAGCACCGGAGCCACCGGTCCGAAGATCTCCTGGGTCCACGCCGGGTTGTCCGGGGTGACCCCGGTCAGGACGGTGGGGGAGTAGAACAGACCCTCGTACGTGCCGCCCGCGGCGATCTGGGCGCCGGCGTTCTCCGCTTCCCGCACCAGCCGGTCAATGTTGTCCCGCTGCCTCTCATCGATGATCGGTCCCAGGGCAACCTGCCCGCCGGCAGGGTCGCCCACCGGCAGGTTTTTCGCCTTGTCCGCCAGCCGAGAGGCATAGTCTCCCAGCAGGGATTCGTGGACCAGGTGCCGCCCGGTGGTCATGCAGATCTGTCCCTGATGCAGGAAGGAGCCGAAGGCCCCGGCCGACGCCGCCAGGTCCAGGTCCGCGCCCGGGAGCACAATCAGCGCGTTGTTGCCGCCGAGTTCCAGGTGGGCGCGCTTGAGCAGCCGGCCCGCGGCCTCGCCCACCTTCCGGCCTGCCGCCGTCGAGCCGGTGAAGGAAATGACCCGGACTTCCGGTGCTTCCACCAGTGCCTGCCCGACGTCGGTCCCGCCGGGGAGCAGCTGCAGCAGGCCGGCAGGCAGCCCTGCTTCTTCGAAGACCCGCATAATCGTGACGCCGCCGGACACAGTGGTGCGGGGATCGGGCTTGAGCAGTACCGCGTTGCCCAGTGCCAGGGCCGGGGCCACGGAACGGATCGAGAGGATCAGCGGGAAGTTGAACGGTGAGATCACCGAAACGACGCCCACCGGACGGCGCCGTGCAAAGGACCAGCGGTCTTCGTTGCTGGTGAGTACGTCTCCTGCGGGGTGGGCAGGCAATGCTGCGGCGTCGAAGCATTCGTTGGCGGCCACGTGGGTCTCCAGGCCTGCTTTGGCGCCAATGCCGCCGGTCTCGCGGATAATCCAGCCCTGGATTTCCTCGGCGTGGTCTTCAAAGAGCTGGCCGGCGCGGCGCAGGACGGCGGCGCGTTCTTCGGGCTTGGTGCGTGCCCATTCCTGCTGGGCTGCTGCTGCGCGGGTCGCAGCGGCGAGGACATCCTCGCGGCTGGCAGCCCCAACGGAGCCAAGGGTCGCCCCGGTGGCCGGCTCGGTGACGTCCATGGTGCCGCCGGAGCCGGAAGTCCAGGAGCCGGTGTTGATCTTGCCGTGCCAGTCGGAGGTGGTGAGGAGGGACATAACTGCTCCTAGGTGATGGGAATGGCTGATGCCGGACGGAACTGGTGGAAATGGCCCCCAGAGTACGCCAGAAGTGACGTGTGTCACGTCATATGACACAGTTGCCCGGGCGTGCGTAGCCGGAGGCCGGCTTGGCTCCGGCCTCCGGCCCGTGGAATAGTGGCAGCCAAACCCGTAAGCATGCTGACTAACGGAGGTTTCCATGGCAGAACGGCTCGTCGCAGATCTGATCGTCGAACGGCTCCAGGCGTGGGGGGTCGACCGTATCTTTGGCTACAGCGGAGATGGAATCAACACTGTGCTCGGTGCCCTGCGCCGGTCCGGGTCCCTTGAATTCGTGCAGGCCCGCCATGAGGAAAACGCCGCCTTTATGGCGGTGGGACACGCCAAGTACACCGGCCGGCCGGGCGTGATGCTCTCCACCCAGGGCCCCGGCGCCGTCCACCTGCTTAACGGCCTGTATGACGCGAAGATGGACAGTGTGCCGGTGGTTGCGATCATCGGGCAGCAGGCCCGCAGTGTCCTGGGTTCGGCCTACATGCAGGAAATCGACCTGCTCAACCTCACCCGCGATGTTGCATCGTCCTTCCGCCAGCAGGTTAACAGCCCCGAACAGCTGCCGCTGGTGCTGGACCGCGCCTTCAAGGCGGCGCTCGCGGACCGGGCTCCCGCCGTCGTCATCATTCCGCACGATGTCCAGCAGGCACCCGCCCCGGAACTGGAACAGGAACACGGAATCGTGACGAGCGCGCCGGTGTGGAGCCCGCCGAACCTGGTGCCGGCACACGCAGATCTTGAGGCGGCCGCGGCGGTAATTAACGACGGCGAGCGGGTGGCTTTCCTCGTGGGGCAGGGCGCCCGCGGCGCCCTGCCCCAGGTCAAGGCACTGGCTGAAAAGACCGGCGCGGGCATCACCACCTCGCTGATGGGCAAACCCCACGTGGACGAGTCCCACCCGCTGGCCGCCGGAGTGATGGGGCATCTGGGCACCAGCGCCAGCGGGTACGTGCTGGGGGAGTGCGACACCCTGGTGATCATCGCTTCCAACGATCCGTGGACCGAGTTCTATCCGCCGCCGGGAGCCGCACGGGCGGTGCAGATCGACGTCGATGCGGCCGCAATCGGCAACCGGTATCCGGTGGAGGTGGCCGTTACCGGCGACGCGGCAGCCGCTTTGGACGGCCTGCTTCCGCTGGTGACCGAGCGTGCCGGATGGCGCAGCGCCGTCGAAACGGCCGTACAGGACTGGCACCGGCTGGCTGCCGAACGTGCGGCAACCCCGGCCAATCCGGTGAACCCTGAGCTGGCGGTGCGGGAGCTGGGCAGCCGGTTGCCGGACAACGCCCAGGTGGCTGTCGACGTCGGAAGCAGTGTGTACTGGTACGCCCGGCAGCTGCGCCTGCCCGCCGGCGTCCCGGCGCATCTTTCCAGCACGCTGGCGAGCATGGGCTGTTCCATTCCCTACGGACTGGCGGCAAAACTGGCCGCCCCGGAGAGGCCGGTGGTGGCACTGTCCGGTGACGGCGCAATGCAGATGGCCGGATTGTCTGAGCTCATTACCGTGAGCAGGCTCTGGCCGCGCTGGGCCGATCCGCGGTTTGTGCTGATGGTGCTGAATAACCGCGAACTGGCCGAAGTGACGTGGGAACAGCGTGAAATGGAAGGCGATCCCCGGTTCGAGCAGAGCCAGGCGCTGCCGGACTTCTCCTACGCCCGTTACGCCGAACTGCTGGGGCTGCAGGGCATCCGGGTGGAGGATCCGGCGCAGATCGGCCCGGCCTGGGACGCGGCCCTGGACGCAGACCGCCCCGTGCTCATCGAGGTGCTGTCCGACCCGGACATTCCGCTGCTGCCGCCGTTCCCGGCAGGACGAGCCAAGGGCCAGGACATGATGGATGCGCTGCAGAAGGAAGGGCCGAAGACCGCGCATGCGCGTGAGCTGCTGGAAACCTACCTGCACCAGGAGGAAGGCCTTTCCTCGACTTAGCCCGGGCACTCAAACGAGATGACAGAAACTGCCCGATCTAACGGGCAGTTTCTGTGATCTCGATGGGAGGAAACAAAAAACCTACGGCCGGGCGGGGGCGCCCAGTTCTGCCGGTTCCTCTTCATTCAGGTAGGCGGACTCCGAGTGGGCGGCCATGTCGATGCCCCGCACCTCGTGCTCCTCCGGGACCCGCAGTCCCATCACCATGTCCAGGACCTTCGCGATTACCCAGGTGAGCACGAAGGAGTAGGCGAGGACGGCGATCGTGGCCACCGCCTGGATCCCCAGCAGGGACCAGCCGCCGCCGTAGAACAGGCCGCTGACGCTGTTCGGCGCGGCTGCGGTGGCGAAGAACCCGATTAGCAGGGTGCCAATCACGCCGCCCACCAGGTGAACGCCAACGACGTCGAGCGAATCGTCATAGCCGAGCCGGAACTTCAGCTCAATCGCCAGGGAGCAGACCAGCCCGGCAATCGCCCCGATCGCCACCGCTCCCAGCGGGCTGACCGCGCCGCAGGCAGGGGTGATTGCCACCAGACCGGAAATCAGCCCGGAGGCTGCACCCAGCGTTGAGGAACGGCCCAGCCGCAGCCTTTCCATCAGGGCCCAGCCGAGCAGGCCGGCTGCAGCGGCAACCGCGGTGTTCAGGAAGACGACGGCGGCAGTGTGCCCGGCGCTCAGCGCGGACCCGGCGTTGAACCCGTACCAGCCCACCCAAAGCAGGCTCGCCCCCAGAATCACCAGCGGCCGGTTGTGCGGCTGGGTAATGACGTGCGGCCAGCCGCGGCTTCGGCCCAGGACCAGGGCCAGGGCCAGCGCCGCAACACCGGCGTTCATATGTACCGCGGTTCCGCCGGCAAAGTCGATTGCGCCCAGGCTGTTGGCAATCCAGCCGCCGGTAACGCTGCCGTCCTCGCTGCTGAACGCAAAGACCCAGTGCGCCACCGGGAAGTAGACCAAAGCGGCCCACAGGCCGGCGAAGACCATCCAGGCCCCGAATTTCATGCGGCCCGCGGCAGCTCCGGCCACCAGTGCCGTCGTCACGCAGGCAAACATCAGCTGGAAGGCAGCGAACAGCGCTGCCGGCAGGGCAGCTGCCGGATCTTCGGTCAGCAGGGCGTCCAGGCCGAAGAACTCCAGCGGGTTGCCAAGGACTCCCAGCGGGGTAAGCGAGTTGCCGAAGGCTGCCGAATAACCGAACAGCACCCACAGCACGGCAACCAGGCTGGCACTGCCAAAGCACATCATCATCATGTTCAGGATCCGGCGTGATCCCACCATCCCGCCGTAGAAGAAGGCGATGCCGGGAATCATCAGGCAGACCAGCGCGGCGCTGGCGAGCAGCCAGGCAGTATTTCCAGAATCCATGGAGCGGCTCCAATCCGGGTGCGTACCGGCCCGTGGCGGCCGGTGCGGGATCTGTACGTTAAGGAGACCGAGACTGGGGGTGCGGCCGGGGCCGCACCGCTGTCCCCAGCGTAGGATCCGGCGTGTTACAGCCGGCAGCGCACGCAGGTTAGGGCTGTGTTAACAGCTGCTGGGAGGGCGCTGGATGCTGCCTGAAAGTGCTGGTGGGGACCGGGTCAGGCGGTCCGCACGCTTCCCCGTCCGAACGTGATGGCCCGGACCAGCTGCACCACGCCGAGCACCACCAGGAAAATGCCGCCAAAGATCACCAGGGCAGCCAGGGACTCAACCGGCAGGAACAGCACCACGATTCCGGCCACAATGCTCAGGATGCCGAACGTAATTGCGTACCACCGCGAGCCCCCGGATTCCGTCTCCGCCAGCGCCATGATGCCTTCGATGATCCAGGCGATACCCACCAGCATGCCGAGGACAGCCAGCGAGGAGAGCGGGTTGCGGATGGCAACTATGCCCACGATGAACAGCAGGAGCCCCACAATGATGCTCAGCACCCGCAGGCCGGGCGTCAGCGGCGCAGCGATTCCGCTGACCACCCTCAGCGCGCCGGACACCAGGAAGTACAGCCCAAAGAAGAACGCGATAACCGACAACGTGGCGCCCGGCCAGAAGAGCACAAGCAGGCCAAGGATCAGTGAGACCGCGCCGACGACGCCGAACCCCGTCCGCACCGCGGAGATGGTGCGGGAAGACAACTCGCTGGTATCCAGGCCGAGTCCTCCCCAGCCGTAGAAAGCACCGTTGGTCATGGACATGTGGAGCCTCCCGAGCTCTCGGAAATCCGGTCCCCAAGCCCTTTGGATTATCCTCCCGGCCGGGGCCCGAAACCAGCGCGGGGGTGAGGATCAGGTCCCGGCGCAGCGGATCGCTCCGCGGATCCCTAGATAGATCCCACAACAGACCCCTCGACGGATCCCTCAGGGGAGGCCGAGCAGAGAGCGCACCTCGTCCTCGCTGGTCTGGCCGAAGCGGCGGTAGGCGGATCCCACAGCCGGCAGCCCGCTGTCCGGCCACGGCAGAACGACGTCGTCAGCTACCTTAGTGAGCGTGTCCGCGCTTTCGCAGGACATCGGAGCCGCCGCCACCAGCCGGCCCGGCTCAAGTTCACGGACCGCGGCCAGGGCAGCCCGCATGGTGGCACCTGTGGCGATGCCGTCGTCGACCACAATCACCGTCCTGCCGCGGATGTCCTGCACGGCCCGCCCTTCGCGGAACCTCCGGGCCCGGCGCCGCAGCTCCTGCCGTTCGGCGGACAGGACGGCGTCCAGATCCGGACGCCCGTGCGGGCCCGCGGACTGTAGCCATGCGTCCACTATCGCTTTGTTCCAGGTTTCGGCTGAGGCACCGCCGGCCTCTGCTATCGCCCCGGCGGCCAGCTCCGGCTGGCGGGGATGGCCCACCTTGCGCACCAGCACTACGTCCAGGGTTCCATGGAGCACAGCGGCAACTTCCGCTGCCACCGGAACCCCGCCGCGGGGAAGACCCAGCACCAGCAGGCCGGGCCGGCCGCGGTACTCCATCAGCGCGCCTGCCAGCACCCGGCCGGCGTCGGGGCGGTCGGCATAGGGGAACGGGTGGGTGGCCTGAGGCGCCATGGCACTCCTGGCAGGGAACGGGTCCGGTCCATCCACGGTAGGAGGGTGCCGCCGGGGCAGGCAACGCCCGGCAGAAACCGCACGTTGCCAAATACCCCGGAGACATAGCAGGCTGTCCCAATGACTGAAACGGCAGTAATCACCGGAGCCACCGCCGGACTGGGTGCGGAGTTTGCCCGCGCCCTGGCGGAGCGCGGCTACAACGTTGTTTTGACCGCGCGGGACGAGGTTCGGCTCAAGGCCAAGGCCGAGGAGCTCTCCAGACGGTACCAGGTTGAAGCGTCGGTGCTTCCGGCGGACCTCTCGACCCGGGAGGGTGTGGACAAGGCCGCTGCACGGGTGGGACAGCCCGGCGTCGCGGTACTGGTCAACAACGCCGGATACGGGCTGAAGAACGATTTCCATGCCAACTCCGCGCAGACTGAGATAGACCATTTGGCCGTGCTGGTCCAGGCGCCGCTGCTGCTCAGCCACGCAGCCATCAACTCGATGCTGGAACGCGGCGGCGGGAGGATCATCAACGTCGCCTCCGTGGCCGGCTTCATTCCGCGCGGAACCTACAGCGCTGCGAAGGCATGGGTCATCAACTTCAGCCGCTGGGCCAACCTGCATTACGCGGGGCGCGGCATTTCCGTCACCGCTGTGTGCCCGGGGTTCGTGCACACGGAGTTCCACCAGCGGATGCAGATGGACAAAACGCTCTACCCCAAGTGGATGTGGCTGGATGCGGACCGTGTGGTGCGCGACGGCCTCGCCGATGCCTATGCCGGCAAGGGAGTGTCGGTGCCCTCGAAACGGTACAAGCTGCTGGCCGCGGTGGGAAGCCGGGGCCCGCAGGGCCTGGTTGCGCGGATCGGCGGCCGCGGCCGCTAGGCAGGTTTCCAGGCTGGTCCGGTCCGGGACCGGGAGCCGGGCCGAATCCTAAACCGGATGCGGCCGGCACCGGAACCCCCGTTGCGCCCCATACCTTTGGCGATAGGTGCCGGCCATGGATCAGTCGTAGGGTGGCCAGCATGACTGATCCAACGCAGCCAAGCACCGACTATCTGGACTACCTGGACAAGGAGACCCAGTTCCACCGGGGACACATCCGGCACGAGGAGTCCCCGTTCGCCGGAGCGCCGGAAGCGCTCGCGGAGGCAGTCCTGGCGCGGGTGGACGCTCTGGCACCTGAATTGGCGGACCTGGCAGCGCAGCTGCACCAGGACCCGGAAACTGCCTACCAGGAACACCGCAGTGCCCGCCGTGTGGCGGACCTGCTGGAGCGCCGCGGGATCGCCGCCGAGGCAGGAGTCCACGGCCTGGACACCGCGGTCCGTGCGCAGGCCGGGTCCGGCTCTCCGGTGCTGGCGATCATGGGTGAATACGATGCGCTTCCCGGAATCGGCCACGCCTGCGGACACAACGTCATTGCCGCCGCGGGTGCGGGCGCATTCCTGGCCCTGGCCGAAACCCTGCGCAACGATCCGAAGGCCTTTCCGGGCACGGTGGTTTTCCTTGGCACACCTGCGGAGGAAGGCTATTCCGGAAAGGAGGTCATGATCCAGCACGGTGCCCTGGACGGGGTGGACGCCGCGATGATGGTCCACCCGCTGGGAGCGGACGTGGTGGACCAGGTCTGGCTGGGCCGTCGCGTACTCACAGTGACGTTCTCCGGGGTGGCGGCGCATGCTTCCGCCCAGCCTTTTATGGGCCGCAACGCGCTCGACGCCGCCAGCCTCGCCTACCAGGGGGTGGGCCTGCTGCGCCAGCAGATGCCGCCGTCGGACCGGATCCACGCCATCATCACCCAGGGCGGCGAGCGTCCGAGCATCATTCCGGAGTTCGCCGAAATGAAGTTCTACGCCCGTTCCAAATACCCCGAAACCCTGCGGGAGCTCAGCGGCCGCATTGAGGACATTGTCCGCGGGGCAGCCCTGATGACCGGCACCGGAGTGGACATTGAATGGGACGAGGAGCCGCCGTCCCTGCCCGTGCGCTCCAGCCGGGCCCTAACCGGCCGCTGGCTATCCGCCCAGCGCCGCCGCGGCCGGGATCCGCTGCCGGCAGGAGTTGTCTCCGAAACCCTTGCGGCCTCTACGGACTTCGGCAACGTCAGCTACCGGGTGCCGGGAATCCACCCGCTGATTGCCATCTCCGCCCCGGACGTTGCCCTGCACACCCGCGAGTTTGCGGCGGCTGCGGGCTCACCCGCGGCGGCGAAGGGGGCAGCCGACGGCGCCGCCGGCCTGGCACTGACCGCACTGGACTATTTCTGCGACCCGGAGCTGCAGCGTGCCGCCGCACAGGAATTCGCCGACGCCGGCGGACCCGTGGACGTTGCCGGTTACTTCGACTGACATCCCTGGCCGCAGCCGGCCGGGCTGACCGCAGAACCCGCCCGAGGATCCGCACTACCTGAAGGACGCTCCATGACCGCCGCACCCGCTGCAGCCCGCTCCTCCCGAACCGACCGGCTGCTGGCCGGGGTGGAACGGGTGGGAAACAAGCTGCCGGACCCGTTCATCCTTTTCCTGCTGCTCTTCGGCATAGTGGCGGTAGCCTCCACCGCCATGGCCTGGGGAAATGTCACCGTCACGGTTCCGGGCAGTGATGAAGCCACCCGCATCCGCGGGCTGTTCACCGCGGAAGGCATGAGCTGGCTGACCACCACCCTGGGGCAGAACTACCTCGGGTTCCCGCCGCTGGCCACCGTGCTGCCCATCCTGCTGGCCGTGGGCGTGGCGGAAAAGTCCGGGCTGCTGGCTGCGATGATCCGCCGCGCGTTCGGCGCGGCCCCGCGCTGGGCCCTGCCCTACGCCGTCGGGCTGGTGGGCGTTGCCGGGTCCATCATGGCGGACGCCGCATTTGTGGTGATCCCGCCGCTGGCCGCACTGGTGTTCAAGGCTGCCGGGCGGCACCCGGTGGCCGGGCTGCTGGGCGGTTTCGCGGCCGCAGGCGCGGGCTATTCGACCTCCATGCTTGTCACCTCGCTGGACGCCCTGTTTGCGGGGATTACGACGGCGGTGACCGGCTCGCTGCCCAACCCCGGTTCACCGGTCAACCCGGTCTCCAACTACTTCTTCAACGTGGCTTCCTCCGCGGTGCTGATTCTTGCCGCCGGCTTTCTCATCGATAAGGTCCTGGAACCGCGGCTGGTCAGGCAGTCCGTGCCGCGCAGCCAGACGGCAGATCCGGATGAGGAAACCGCCGCGCCCGAAGAGGTGCTGGATCCGAACCTGTCAGCGGTGGAACGGCGCGGCCTGCTCTGGTCTCTGCTGATAGGCGTCCTGGTTGCCGGGATCATCACCGCCGCCGCGCTGGTGCCAAACTCGCCGTGGCGCAATGAGGACGGCGGGTTCCTGCCAGCCTCCCCGCTGCTCTCTTCGATCGTCTTCATAGTCTTTGTCATGTTCGTGATCCCGGGCCTGGTGTACGGCCGCATCACCGGCACCATGCCGCATGCCCGGGACATTCCGCGGGTGATGGGACAGTCCATCAAGGAGATGAGCGGGTTCCTTGTCCTGGCCTTCGTGCTGGGCCAGTTCATTGCGCTGTTCAACTGGTCCGGGATTGGCAACTGGATCGCCGTTGCAGGAGCCTCCGGACTGGAATCCATTGGGCTCACCGGATACCCGGCCATTCTGGCCTTCATTGTCCTCGCGTCGCTGCTGAACCTCTTCATCATTTCCGGTTCGGCGATGTGGACCCTGATGGCCGCCGTCTTTGTGCCCATGTTCGCGCTCCTGGGGTACGAGCCGGCCTTCGTGCAGGCGGCGTTCCGGGTAGGGGACTCAGCCACCCAGGTCCTCACGCCGCTGAACCCGTACATGATCGTGCTGCTGACCATGCTGCGCCGGTATGAACCGTCTGCCGGCCTGGGCACGGTCATCTCCCGGATGCTGCCGTTCACCGTGGTGTTCTGGGTGGCCTGGGTGGCCGTGCTGACGGTCTTTTATGTCTTTGATCTACCTCTCGGTCCGGGCAACGGAATCTTTATCCAGTAGGCTTCCCCTTCCGGTTCCATCGCTATTGAAAGGTCTCCCCATGGCACTGCCCGTATACGCCCTGCACGAGAATCCCGAGTGGTTTCCACCCTTCGCCAAAGCCTTCGAGGCCGAGGGCGTCGAAGTGCATGAATGGCTGCTGACGGACGGTGTGCTGGACCTGGATGCAGCGCCGCCGGAAGGAATTTTCTGGTCCCGGATCAGTGCTTCCTCACACACCCGCGGACACGGCCTCTCCAAGGACTATGCCCGGGCAGTCCTGGCCTGGCTGGAGGCACACGGACGCCGCACGGTCAACGGCCGGCGGGTGCTGGAACTAGAAATGAGCAAGGTGGACCAGCTCACCGCCCTGCGCGCAGCAGGCATTGAAACTCCCCGTACCGTCGCCGCGATTGGCCGCAGCCAGATCCTGGCCGCAGCCAAGGAATTCCCGGTTCCGTTCATCCTGAAGCACAACCAGGGCGGCAAGGGCCTGGGCGTCCGCAAGTTCGAATCCCATGGAGAGCTGGCCGACTACGTCGCCTCCGACGAGTTCGAGGAACCGCAGGACGGCATCACCCTGGTGCAGGAGTTCATCCAGGCTGCGGAACCGTCCATCAGCAGGGTGGAACTGGTAGGCGGGAAGTTCGTCTACGCGATCCGTGCGGACACCGCCCGCGGCGGCTTCCAGCTCTGCCCCGCGGATGCCTGCGCCATCGATCCGGCTACCGGCGCTCCCATCATGCCGCCGGGGGCCTCCATTGCGCCCGAGCCGGATACCCAGCTGTTCAGCCTGCGGGAAGGTTTCGAGCATCCCATCATCAGCCGCTACGAGGAGTTTGCCCGGCGGATGAACCTGGAAGTCTGCGGCATTGAATTCATCGAAGCCGCGGACGGCCGGGTACTGACCTATGACGTGAACACCAACACCAACTACAACGCGCTGGTGGACGCCGCTGCCCCGGTTTCCGCTCCGCGTCAGCTGGCGCGGTACCTGGGCGGGCTCGCAGCAGAGTGAGGCGCAGCAGTCCGGGAGTTCCCGGTGCTTTCCCCACCTATGCGGTGACTGGAATATAGTCGAAAAGTACCGAAACTAAGGAGCTTCTTCCATGACCGCTGCCCAGGAACCGCTGTGGGTAAAGCACTACCAGCCCGGCGTGCCGGCAGAAATCGAACTGCCCACTGAATCCCTGACCTCAATGGTGGAGGACGCAGTGGCCCGGTTCGGTCCCAAGGTCGCTCTGGAGTTCTTTGGCGCGGAAACCACCTATTCGCAGCTGGGTGACCAGATCAGCCGCGCCGCTGAAGGGCTGCGCCGGCTGGGCGTGAAGAAGGGCCACCGGGTGGCCATCATCCTGCCCAACTGCCCGCAGTACCTCATCGCGTTCTACGCGGTGCTGCGCCTCGGCGGCGTCGTCGTGGGCCACAACCCGCTCTATACCGAACGCGAGCTGCGCCACCAGTTCGAAAACCACGGCGCGCAGGTTGCCATTGTCTGGGACAAGGCCGTGGAGAAGGTCCAGGATTTCCCGGACGACCTCGCGGTGCCCAGCATTATCTCCGTGGACATCACGAAGGCCATGCCCCGCCTGAAGCGCATTGGCCTTCGACTGCCGATCCCGTCCATCCGCCGCACCCGCGCCGGACTGACCACCAAGACCGAGAACACCATCCCCTGGGAGAAGCTGCTCGCCAACGACCCGATCGATCCGCTGCATCCCAAGCCGTCCGTGCAGGACCTCGCCGCCCTGCAGTACACCTCCGGCACCACCGGTATCCCGAAGGGCGTGATGCTCACGCATTACAACCTGCGCTCCAACGCGCTGCAGGGACAGGCCTGGATGCACGGTGCCCAGGAAGGCGAGGAAGTCATCTACGGCGTCCTGCCGATGTTCCATGCCTTCGGCCTGACCCTCTACCTGACGTTCGCCATGCTGACGGGTTCCCGGCTGGTGCTCTTCCCGAAGTTCGACGTCGATCTGGTGCTGGACGCGGCCAAGAAGTCCAAGCCCACCGTTTTCTGTGCCGTGCCGCCGATCTACGAGAAGGTGGCGATCGAGTCCAAGAAGCGCGGAATCGACATCTCCACCATCCGCTACGCCATTTCCGGTGCCATGACCCTGTCCGCGAAGACCGTGGAAATCTGGGAAGAGGTTTCCGGCGGCCTGCTGGTGGAAGGCTACGGACTGACGGAATCCTCCCCTGTGGCCCTGGGTAATCCCTTCGCCCAGACCCGCCGCAACGGAACCATCGGTGTGCCGTTCCCCAGCACGCGCATGCGGGTTGCGGACCCGGAGGACCTGAGCCGCGATGTGCCGCAGGGCGAGCCCGGTGAGCTGCTGATCAGTGGCCCGCAGGTGTTCTCCGGCTACTGGAACAACCCGGAGGAAACCGCGGAAATCCTCACGGAAGACGGCTGGCTGCGCACCGGGGACATAGTCACGGTGGACGAGGACGGGTTTGTGAAGGTGGTGGACCGCCGTAAGGAACTGATCATCACCGGCGGCTTCAACGTCTCTCCGTCCGAGGTGGAGGAAGTGCTGCGCAGCAACCAGGGCGTTGCCGACGCCGCAGTGGTGGGACTGCCCCGCGGAGCCGGAGGCGAGCAGGTGGTTGCCGCCGTCGTAATGCAGCCTGACACCGAACTCGACGAACAGGCGCTCCGGGCCTTCTGCCGGGAACGGCTGACTCCGTACAAGGTCCCGAGGCGCATTGTGGCCATCGAGGAGCTGCCCAAGTCGATGCTGGGCAAGGTGCTGCGCAAGCAGGTCCGCGAGTCACTGCAGGATTCGCTTTAGCCCCCTCTTTCCCACCCGTTCCGGCAGTGTTTTCCCACGCCGGAGCCATGTTTCGTGCTCCTTCGCGGTCCTGCCCGGGTGTACCCGGTTTCCTATTGACGTGTCTGCACACAGGCAGTGGAATAATAAGTAGGCTTGGCAATTCAGGCCCGGCCGGAGAAATGGCCAGAGGAGCAGGGACCTGCGCCGCCGAAAGGGCGGTGCTCCGGGCGGTTACCCGCCCAGTTCGGTGAACGGGCAGCTGCGGGCGGAGGCTGCCGGTTTTGATCCCCGCTCGAGAATCGTGATCGCTGTGCCGGATCCCCGGCGCAGATTCGCTGCCGAAGGAGAAAACACGATGATCAGCAACGAGCAAGTCGAGGGACTCATGGCCGCTTCGGGGAACGTGCTGGGTCCCAACGGCGACAAAATCGGTTCAGTGGGAACGTTCTACCTCGATGACCAGACCAACGAGCCGGCTTGGGTCACGGTGAACACCGGTCTTTTCGGGACCAGCGAGACCTTTGTACCGCTGAGCGAGGCCACGGTGGAAGGCATCGACGTGCTGGTGCCGTACTCCAAGGATGAGGTCAAGAACGCCCCCCAGATTGAGAGCGACGGATCCATCAGCGCCGAGGAGGAAGTCACGCTCTACCGGTACTACGGCTTCACCTACGACGACGGAAGTTCCGACGCGGATTCGCTCAGCGCTGATTCCGGCACGGACACCATCATTGAGTCGGACACGGAAACCATTTCGGATAGCGGCAGCGGCCGCTCCGGGCTGATGGATGATTCCCAGACCGGCTCCGGGCTGGGATCGGGGACCGAGTCGGGATCCGGGTCAGGCTCTGGCATGGGTTCAGGTTCCGGACAGTCGGGCACCGGACAGTCGGGCACTACGGGCCTGAGCTCCGGCTCCAGGTCCGGGATCGACGATGCCATGACCCGCTCCGAGGAGCAGCTGGACGTCGGAACCGAACGCCACGAAACCGGCAAGGCCCGGCTGCGCAAGTACACGGTCACGGAAACCGTGACCACGCAGGTTCCGGTAAGTCATGAGGAGGTGGTGATCGAGCGGGAGCCCATCACGGACGCCAACCGTGATGCTGCCATGAGCGGTCCCGAAATGCGTGAAGACGAGTACGAGGTCACGCTGCATGCCGAGGAGCCCGTTGTACACAAGCACACCGAGCCGGTGGAGCGCGTCCGGCTGGAGACCGAGACGGTCAGCGGGTCCGAAACCGTCTCCGAAGATGTCCGCAAGGAGAAAATCGACACCGAGGTGGAAGACGCATCCGGGCGGACCATGTCCGGCGGGTCCGAGGGCGGGACCGGTTCTGAGTACGGTTCCGGCCATGACGATTCCGGCTCCGGACCGGGCAGTTCGCGCTAATCCCGGAGTTTCCGTCAGCTGAAAACAATGGAACCCCGCAGCCCCCAAGGGCTGCGGGGTTCTGCTGTCCCGTCTACCCGCCGGCTGAAGCGCCGGATAGCTCAGTTCGGGTTTCCCAGTGCCGGTTACCCGGTCCGGCTGCCCAAAGCCGGCCACCCAGCCCCGGTCTTGCTTAGTCCCGGTGGCGCCGTGCCTGGAACCTGAAGCGGTCCCCCCGGAACACTGAGGAGGTCCATTCAGCCGGCTGCTCCCCGGCCAGGCCCAGGCGCTGAATGGCCAGCAGCGGGAATCCCATCTCAAGGTTCAGCAGGCGCACCTCGTCCGGCCCCGCCAGCCGTGTCTGCACGGTGTCTTCCGCATCGGTAATGCGCACCCCGTAGCTTTCCTGCAGTGCGGCATAGAGCGAGCCGGTGCGCTCCAGGGCGGCGGCAAGATCCGGCAGCTCACCTGGCAGGAGAGCTGTTTCATGGGCCAGCGGTTCGTCGTTAATGAGCCGGATTCGTTCTACCCGTGTCAGCGCTGCGCCCGGTTCCATCCGAAGCCGCTGCGCCGCCTCACCCTCGGCAGGGATGGTGGAAATGCCCAGCACGCGGCTCGAACTGCGCAAGCCCTGGGCGGCGGCATCCTCGGAGAAGGACGTCAGCTGACGCACGTAGGTGGGGCGGTTGTGCGCCACAAAGGTGCCGTGGCCCTGGATCCTGTCCAGCACGCCTTCGGCGACCAGTTCGGCGATGGCCTGGCGCACGGTGGTTCGGGACGTCCCGTGCCCGGCGGCCAGTGCCCGCTCAGTGGGCAGGAGAGCGCCGGGTTCCGCTTCGGCGGCGAGCGCGCGGAGCTGCTCCTTGAGCACGTAGTACTTCGGTGCGGGGTGGGATTGTGACGTCACGGGATCAGCATAGCGATTGACTCTGAAATTGGTCTAGGCCAAACTGAACGACATTGACAGCCCACTTGCTTACGGCATGGGGAACCTACGGGAAGGGCGGAAATGCGTTCAACAAGGCAGATCCGGCTGCGCGCCGGGTCAATGGGGGCGGCCGGCGTAGCGCTGGCGCTGGCACTGACGGCATGCGGCGGCAGCGGCGACGCCGGCAATGAAGCTGACGGTACGCTCAAGGTCTGGGCCCACTCCGGCCAGGCCTCCGAAGCCGAGGCGCTCCAGGGCCTCGTGGATCAGTTCAACGATGCCAATGAGGACATCAGCGTTGAACTGACCCTCGTGCCCGAAGCCGACTACACCAGCACCATCCAGGCAACCAAGGCCGAGGACCTGCCGGACATCATGGAAATGGACGCTCCGACCATGGCGTCCTTCGTCTATGACCGCAAGCTGGTCCCGCTTGAGGGAATCGTCTCTGAAGAGGTCCTGGACAACCGGATCGGCGGCGTGAAGGAAAGCGGCACCTACAACGGCGAGACCTTCGCCGTCGGGATGTTCGACGTCGGACTTGGGC
>JBELYP010000016.1:0-43796 GCA_040273995.1 Arthrobacter sp. | reverse complement strand
ATCAGCTCGTCAAGGGATTCAATCCATTCCGCGGTTTCTTCCGGGTCACGGTCCGGCAGCTGGCTGGTCAGCCCGCTGAGGATGTCCGTTCTGTCTTCACTGACGCTCATATGCAGCCTCTCGGTTGAGGGCGGGGTCCCCTCAAAGTAATTCGGTGACTCACCGACCATTCCGTTATGCGGAATGCTCACTTCAATCTATACGAATGCGCAGCTTCATGCCTGCTCGGTCCAGGTGGGCGCCGCGCCTTCGTAAGACGTATCACAGAACTGTTTAGGAGACCTCAATAGTGACGACGGCTGGAGCTGGCTCGGGCCCGGAAACTCCGGGTCCGGCGGGGGGATCTGTGACGGCACGTGAAACACAGCAGCACATTTTCTCCCGGGCGCGCTGCTGGCGTTCGCTGTAAAAAACATCCCGGTGGTCCACGGTGCCTTCCAGGTCCAGGATCCGGACCTCACACAGCCCGCATTCGCCCTTGCGGCAGTCGAACATCATGTCCGCACCGGCATCCTCCAGGGCCTCCAGCATGGATTTTCCGGGTGAAACCACAGTCTCCAGGCCCAGGCGCGGGACCCGCACGATGAACTCCTGGGGCTGGTGCCAGCCGGAGTTGCCGAACGTTTCGTAGCGCACGCTGGAGGGATCCAGTTCTGCTGCGCGCCAGGACCGCCGGACCGCATCCATGAGGCGGATGGGGCCGCACATGTACAGCTCGGTTCCGGCTTCGATGCCCGCGACCAATTCCGTAACGGACAGCACGCTGCCTTCCGCATCAACGTGGACTTCCAGTGCGGCTCCGTGTTCGCGCTGCAGTTCGGCCAGGTATGCCATGGCGCTGCGCCTGCGTCCGGCGTAAACCAGCCGGTAGTCCGCCTTCAGATTCTTCAGGACCCGGGCCATCTGCAGGATCGCCGTAATGCCGACGCCGCCGGCCAGGAGGACATAGCGCGGCGCCCCGATCCGCAGCGGAAAGTTCTGCAGCGGCTGCGTGATTTCGAGTTCGTCCCCCGGCTCCAGGGTGTGCATAAAAATGGACCCGCCGCGAGACGCCGCGGTACGGAAGACGCTGACCGCCAGCTGCGCGCCGCCGTCGTACGCTTCCACCACCGAATACGAGCGGCGGTGCCGCTCCCCGCCGATGGTGACCATCATGTCCACATGCGTACCCGGCACTGCCGGCACCGGCTGCTCCGGTGCCAGGACAAGGCGGCGGATCCCGTCGGCCACGTCCCGGACCTCGCGTACGACGGCGCGCTGCCAGACTTCAACGTTCGTAGCCGCCATGGCCTAGCCCAGGACCGCGCTTTGGCGGCTGCCGTTCGGGAGCCTGCTTCCGTCAGGGCGCCGGCCTTCGGCGGCAAGCCGGCGTTCGATCAGCCTGCGGACCCACATGCCCCCGGCGTCGATATTGAGGTTGTAGAACTCGTAGTCGGGGTTGGCGTCAATGGCTGCCTGCTGGGCGGCGAGCATTTCCTCGTCCTCGCCGAACACCCCGTGCACGCCGTTGCGCAGCTGGGTGGTGATGAGCTGGCTGTCCAGGCGGTAATTGCGCATAAAGGCCCAGAAATAGTGGCAGGTCCTGGCGGTCTCCGGGGTAATGGTATTCATGACGAACCCGTTCACGCCCTGGCTGCGGTCACCCTGGGGTGCGCCGGTGCCGGCCTTGGCCACGCCTACGTCAATGTTGATGGTCGACGGCGCGCGGTAGGTGATGATCTGCCACCGGTCCACTTTGCCTTCGAAGCCGGGGAACTTGTCCCGCATGTTCTTGAGCCAGAAGGGCGGCGGGTCGATGTTCAGCATCCAGCGGGTCACCGTTACCGTGTCCTCGTCATGGGTGACGACGAATTCGGATTCGCTCAGTTCGTCCTGTCCGATGGAGGAGGAGTGCACGAACTCCTCATGGGTGAGGTCCATGAGGTTGTCCAGCACCAGCTGGTAGTTGCACGGCGCAAAGATGGTCTCGCCGTCGCCGGCCCACTCACTGGAGGAGAGCTGGTGCATGTCCGGAACGGCGTCCGGATCCGCGAGGGCGGGATCGCCCAGCCAGACCCAGACGTAACGGTGGCGTTCGATCACCGGGAAGGACGGCACGGTGGCGCTGGGGTTGATGGTTTCCTGCGCAGGCATGGAGATGCACCGCCCAGCGGAGTTGTAAACAATTCCGTGGTACGGGCACTGGATGCCGTCCCGCCCCGTGGTCTTGCCCATGGACAGCGGTGCCAGCCGGTGCCAGCAGGCGTCTGCCAGTGCCACGGCCCTGCCGTCCTCGGTCCGGTAAAGCGCCAGCGGGCGGTCGGCGATCCGGCGGGACATGGGCTTGCGGGTCACCTCGTGGTCCCAGGCAGCCACGTACCAGGCATTCAGCGGGTAGCCCAGCACCTTGGAGGTGGTGGAACTCTGTGGCTGGGTGTCGGTTCCAGCGGCGGTCGAAACAGCAGTCATGGCGCTTCCTTCCAGTGCATCTGCGGTGATGCGGCGGCTCCACTAACTATCGGCATAGATAGTTAGTGATGTGTGCCACAGTATCTATGCCTATAGTGGTTAGGCAAGGGATTTCTTTTTCGGGGGAAGAGGCAGCGATGAGCCTTCGGTACGCCCTGCTGGCGCTGCTGAACGTCGAGCCCATGACCGGCTATGACCTGTACAAGCAGTTTGAATCCTCTGTGGGCTACGTCTGGCACGCCCCGGACTCGCAGATCTACCCTGAACTGCGACGCATGGAGCGGGACGGCCTGCTGGTGGGTGAGGAAGTTGCCTGGGGGACCAAGGGGCGCAAGCGGCAGTATCACGTCACCGACGCAGGGCGGGAAGCCTTCCGGGCCTGGGTCAATACCCAGCTGGACTATCCGCGCGAGCGCGATCCCATGCACCTGAAAGCGGCCTACCTGGAGTGGGCAAATCCGGAATCTGCCCGGAACCAGCTCCAGGCACACGTGGAACACTATGGAGCCCGCCTGATCCAGTGGCAGCAGAAGATCCAGGAGATCGACGGCGGCACCTCGGATATGCTCAACCGGCGCCTCGCCACCGTCCCCGCCCACGACCACAGCCGGGTGGCAGCCTTTAAGCGGTTTACCTACGAGGGCCTCACAGCCCGCGCCGAATCCGAAATTGCCTGGGCCCGGCGCGGGCTGAAGCTGCTGGACGAGTTGTACGGGGACCCGCAGGAGCTTCAGGAATGAAGCCGCTCGGGCTGGGAACGTCCCGGAAAGGATTGGCGGTGCTGGTCCTGGGCTGCGGGGCTTTTATTGCCGCCGGTGTTTTCCTCCTGCTGGGCGACGGCTGGGCAGGAAAAGCGGCGGGGCTGGGGGCCGTCCTCTTCTTCGGCCTTGGCGGCGGGTACGCGCTGTGGAAACGGCTGCGGGAACCCGCAGTGCTGACGCTGACTCCGGAAGGGATCCGCGTGCACTCCGGCGGTTTCCTGCCCTGGGAAGACTTCGAAGCTGCCGGAGTGGGCCGGGCGCCGGGCACCCCGGGCGGTACCAGGGTGCTGGGTCTTCGCCTGAAGTCCTGCGAACGCTACGCCGCGTCCTTCACACCGGAACAGCTCCGGCTGGCACGGGGTGCCGCAAAAGCAGGACGGCTTGCGGGCACCCGCCTACCTGCGGCAGGCATGTTTGCGGACCGCCGTGGACCCGCGGCGCTGCGCTCGGTGCCGCAGCATGATCTGCGCGAAATGCTGCGCTGGAACCGGGACGTCACCGGCTGGGACGTGGTCTTCTCGCCGCTGCTGTTCGACGGCGGCGCGTCCGCGGCGGCCTCAGCAATCGAGGCCTATCACCGGGCGGCGGACCGCCGGCCTGGAAAGGCCGGCTCCTAGGCCGGACTCGCTCCCACCGCCATTCGGGCAATAACCCGGTAGCGTTCAGCAAGTTCCTCCGGGGACAGTTCCCCGTCCAGCCGAAACCACTGCGCGACACCGGTGCACATGGTCACGACGGCGATGCCCGCCTCGTGCGGGTGCGGCGCGGTGAAGACGCCGGCAGCGGAACCTTCCTCGAGGATTCTGTCCATGAGCCGCTGCTGCCGGTCCCGGGCGGCAATGTGTGCGGCCCGTGCATCCGGTTCCAGGCTGCGGATCTCGCTGAAGGCGATAAAGGCCTGTCCGCGGCGCCGGGCGTGGAACAGCACCAGGCATTCCACCAGCAGGTCGAACTGCCGCGAGGTGTCAGGTCCGGCTTCCGCAACTGCCTGCTCGCTGCGCAGCCAGAGGTCGTTCATGGCATGCGCGGCGATGGCCACCAGCAGCGCCTGCTTCGACGGGTAGTAGTGGTACAGCCCGGGGACTGACAGGCCGGTGCGGGCTGCGAGCTGGCGGATGGGGGTTCCGTGGTAGCCATGCTCCATGAAGCATTCCAAGGCGCTCGCCAGCATCGGCGGCAGGCCGTCCACGGCGTAGTCACGCCAGTCCGGAGCCGCCGGGAAGGGCACAGGTCCGGCAGCCGGTTCCATCGGTGCGGCTTCTGTCATGGCATCTCTTCCCATGCGAAAAACTTTAGGGGCCCAAAGGGGCTTGACACTGTCCTGTGACCTTCTTCACACTACTTCTACCGAGCGATCGCTCGCAAGGTGTTACGGCACCATGACAGGGAAGCAGGCACGCAGTGGAGGACAGAATGGCCACACCGGCCTGGGCCGCGGCCTATCCGCCCGGGCTGGCAACTGAACTTGAGGTCCCGGCGGCATCGCTGGTGGACGCGTGGAGGGCCCGTGTCCAGGCGAACCCGGGAGGCAGGGCCATCGCCTACTTTGACGGCCGGCTGACCGCAGCGGAACTCGACCGGCTCTCGGATGCCTTCGCCGCGGCCCTGCAGGCCAGGGGCATCAAACAGGGCGACCGCATCGGCATCCAGCTGCAGAATATCCCGCAGTATGTCATCGCATTCCTCGGACTCTGGAAACTCGGGGCTATCGCGGTGCTGATGAACCCGATGTACAAGGAACGCGAACTCCGGCACCTGATTGACGATTCAGAGGCCCGCGGCATCATCTCGGATGATTTGCTCTATCCCGCAACAGCAGCGGCAGCGGCGGGCAGCACGGTGGAATGGATCCTCACCACCTCAGGACTCGAGTACCAGAGCCGCAACGATCCCCGGATTTTCGGCTCCGCACAACGCTCCCAGGCTTCCCCGGACGGAGACATGTCGGCCTGGATTGCGGAGTTCACCGGGCAGGCACCGGCGTCGCCCGTCCTGGGCCGGGACGACGTCGCGCTGCTGGCCTACACGTCCGGAACCACCGGGCCGCCCAAAGGCGCCATGAACACCCACGGGAACATCCTCACCGTGGCAGCCACCTGCGCCGCGTGGATGGGACTGGAACCGGGAGACTCCGTCCTCGCCGTCGCGCCCCTGTTCCACATCACCGGCGCCGTGATCGACGCCGCCACGCCGCTGCTCACCGATGCCACGCTGGTGATGGTGAACCGCACGGATCCGGCCGTGGTGGTTGACGCGTTCGCCGAACACCGGGTCACCTGCACCACCGGCTCCATCACGGTCTTCAACGCCATCTACCAGGTACCCGACGCCGCTGCGGAACACTTCGCCTCCGCCAAGACCCTCTACTCGGGAGGCGCCCCCATTCCGCCGTCCACCGTGGCTGACTTCCAGGAACGCTTCGGCGCCTACATCCACAACATCTTCGGCATGACCGAGACCACGTCCGCCGTCATCGGTGTCCCTCCGGGGGTGCAGGCGCCGGTGGACCCGGCGAGCGGCAGCCTGTCCATCGGCCTGCCGCTGCCCAACGTGAGCGCCCGGATTATTGACGCCGGGGGAAACCCGCTGCCGGCGGGTGAACAGGGCGAGCTGGAACTCTCCGGGCCGCAGATCGTCCCCGGGTACTGGAACAACCCGGACGCCACCGCACGGACCATGCCCGGCGGCCGGCTGCGCACCGGAGACGTGGCCACCATGGACGAGTCCGGCTGGGTGTACATCGTGGACCGGATGAAGGACCAGATCAATGTTTCCGGCTACAAGGTCTGGCCGCGTGAGGTGGAGGACGTGCTGTACGAACATCCGTCCGTCTACGAAGCTGCCGTCGTCGGCATGCCGGATGCGTACCGGGGCGAAACCGTCGTCGCGTACGTGTCCCTGAAATCCGGTCAGGCGGCCACCGAAGAAGAACTGATTGCCTTCGCGAAGGAACGCCTGGCCGCCTACAAGTACCCGCGGTCCGTGCACGTGATCGATGACCTGCCCAAGACGCAGACCGGAAAGATCCGCCGCCGGGCACTGCGCGAGACCCCAAAGGAAGGATGATCCGTGGCAATTGACCGTGGGCACCAAGGAAACCTCGAAGGAAAAACCGCAATCGTCACCGGCGCGAGCCGGGGTATCGGGCTTGCCATTGCCCGGGACCTCGTCTCCCAGGGCGCGCGGGTCTGTCTCACGGCCCGGCGCGGGGACGCGCTGAAGGAAGCGGCAGCGCAGTTCCCGGACGGCAGCGTGATCTATGTGGCAGGTGCATCCGATGACCCGGTCCACCGCGCCGACGTCCTGGACACCGTGGCCAGGGAGTTCGGCGGGCTGGACATCCTGGTCAACAACGCCGGCATTAACCCTGTCTTCGGCCCGCTGGTGGAAATGGAGCTGGACGCCGCCCGGAAGATCTTCGAGGTCAACGTCCTGGGCACGCTGGCCTGGGTGCAGGACACGGTGCGCCATTCCGGACTCGGTTTCCGCGAACGCGGCGGAACGGTAGTCAACCTGTCCTCCGTCTCCGGGGACACGCCCTCACCCGGAATTGGACTGTACGGCATCAGCAAAGCCGCAGTTTCCCATCTAACCCGCTCCCTCGCCGTCGAGCTGGGCCCCAAAATCCGCGTCAACGCCGTGTCTCCCGCGGTGGTGAAGACCCGGTTCTCCCGGGCTCTGTACGAAGGCAGGGAAGAAGCTGTCACCTCCGCGTATCCGCTGGGGCGCCTGGGCACACCCGAAGACGTTGCTTCCGCCGTGGCTTACCTCGTCTCCCCGGACGCCTCCTGGGTGACCGGGCAGGTCCTGACGCTCGACGGCGGACTGCTGGCTGCCGGCGGGACCGCCTGATGAGCGCCCCCGCCCACACTGCCCCCGGCAGCGAAGCCGTGGAAGACCTTCGCCTGCGCACGCGCACGTTCATCCGGGACGTGGTGGCCCCGGCCGAGCCAATCCCGGGGGAGGCCCTGACTGAGTCCGAGCGCGCCCGGCTGCAGCAGGCTGCCAAGGACGCCGGCGTCTTCGCGCCGCACGTGCCCGTGGAGTACGGCGGCCAGGGGCTGCCGCTGCAGGACTGGCCGCAAATCTTCGAAGAAGCCGGCTACTCGCCGATCGGGCCCGTAGCACTGAATTGCATGGCACCGGATGAGGGCAACATGCACATGCTCGAGCTGATCGGTACACCGGAGCAGAAGCAGCAGTACCTGGTGCCGCTGGCCGCCGGGGACGTCCGGTCCTGCTTCGGCATGACCGAGCCGCACCCGGGCGCCGGGTCGGATCCCGACGCGCTGCAGACCACGGCCCGCAGGGGCGGCGGGGGGTGGCTGATCAACGGCCACAAGCGGTTCACGTCCGGTGCGATCGGTGCCGGGTTCTGCATCGTCATGGCCCGGACGGAGGCCGACGGCGATGCCCCCGCCGGCGCCACCATGTTCCTGGTGGACATGGACAACCCCGGCATCCGCGTGGGGGAGCACATCCACACCATCGACCGGACCATCGGCGGCGGCCACCCGCACGTATATCTGGAGAACTGCGCGGTACCGGAGTCCGCGGTGCTGGGCGAGGTAGGGCTGGGCTTCAAATACGCCCAGGTCCGGCTGGGCCCGGCCCGGCTCACGCACTGCATACGCTGGCTGGGTCTGGCCCGGCGCTCGCTGGACATTGCGCTGGACCGCACCGGCAAACGGGAGATCTTCGGCGCACCCATCAGCGAGCTGGGACTGGCGCAGGAGCTCATTGCGCAGAGCGTGATCGACATTGAAACCTCGGCCGCGATCATCACCCGCACCGCCCGGTTGCTGGCTGACGATCCGAAGGCCGGATCGGCGCTGTCCTCCGTGGCCAAGGTGCACTGCTCCGAGGCCGTCTACCGCGTCATTGACCGCTGCGTGCAGCTCTGCGGCGGCGACGGGGTGTCCGACGGGCTGCCGCTGGCCCAGTACCTCAACGAGGTCCGGCCGTTCCGGATCTACGACGGTTCGAACGAGACCCATAAGTGGGCCATCGCGCGGCGGGCTTCGGCGCGGCGGCGCCGGGAAGTGGAAGCCGGAGCGCCCCACCAGGGCGACGCCGTCGTCCGCGGGGAGGCCGCACAGTGAACGCCCTGCAGTCCCGCCCGGACGGGACCGAAGTAGTCGCCGCGGCGTCGGAAGCAGCTGAGCTGGAAAGGCCGCCTCTGCTGGTGCTCGACGCCGTCACCGGGTTCCTGGACGCGCACGGGCTGGGTGCCGGGGCACTTGCCTGGGAGCGCATCGGTGACGGGCAGTCAAACATCACCTACCGGATCTCCCGCGGCGGAGAATCGTTTGTGCTGCGGCGCGGCCCGCGTCCGCCGCTTCCCCGGTCCACCCATGACATGGTCCGCGAAGCGAAGGTGCAGCAGCTGCTGGGCAGGGAGGGGATTCCGGTGCCGCAGATCCTGGCGGTCTGCAGCGATGAAACCCTGCTGGGTGTGCCGTTCTACGTGATGTCCTACCTGGACGGGCACGTCATCACAGCGTCCGCCCCGGAGCACCTCGATACCCTGGAACAGCGCGGTGACATTAGCCGCGCCGTCGTCGAGACGCTGGCCCGGCTCCACAGTGTGGACGTGACCGGGCCGGAGCTTTCCGGGCTGGGCCGGGCCGAGGGCTACCTGGAGCGGCAGGTGAAGCGGTTTGCCGGGCTCTGGGACTCGAACACCCTGCGCGAGCTGCCCCTGGTGGCACAGCTCGCGCAGGAACTGGGAAGGAACATCCCCGTCTCCCAGCGGGCTTCGGTGGTGCACGGTGACTACCGGCTGGGGAACCTGATGTTCGGACGGCAACAGCCGGCCACCGTAACGGGCATCCTGGACTGGGAGATGGCAACGCTGGGGGACCCGCTGGCAGACCTCGGCTACCTGGCCGCGACCTATGCCGAACCCGGTGCCGAGTCCACGGTGATGGATCTAGCCGCGGTGACTCGGCAGCCCGGCTACTGGACCCGGGACCAGCTGGTCTCCGGATACGCGGACCGAACCGGACTCGATGTCAGCGCCCTGCCCTGGTACCAGGCGCTGGCGCTGTGGAAATCGGCCATTTTCTGCGAAGCGATCTACACGCGGTACCTCAAGGGCGAACGCCCCGGTGACACCTTCGGACCCACCCTCGAAGACGGCGTCCCCCTGCTGCTGGAATCAGCCGCCGAAACCCTGCGGAGGAGCTAGCCCCGTCACACCCTCCCCTCGAAAGGCCAGTTACGGCTCTTGTGAGGCCTCAAAGCAGCCGTAACTGGCCATTCGATGGGACGCATTCGCCCCGTACCACTCACCCCGATGCAACACTGGCAAAGGAGCCATCATGTCTGCACAGCCTTCGGCTGCCGTTCCGGCACGCCCGGCATCAGCCACCGCAGGTAAGAAGAAGTCGCTGCTGGCCACCACTGCCGGCAACATCCTGGAGTGGTACGAGTGGAGCGCCTACGCGGTCTTCGCCCCGTTCATCGCCGCGGCGATGTTCAACCCGGATGACCCGGTCTCGGCGCTGCTTTCAACGCTCGCCGTCTTCGCCGTCGGATTCCTCATGCGCCCGCTCGGCGGCATCGTCTTCGGCCGGGTCGCCGACCGCCGGGGCCGCAAATTCGTGCTGATCACCACCATGCTCATGATGGCCGGCGGCTCCCTGGTGATCGGGCTGATGCCCAGCTACGAGAGGGTTGGCGTCTGGGCCTCGGTGATCCTGCTGGCCGCACGGATTGGCCAGGGCTTCGCGCACGGAGGTGAGTCGGCAACCGCCAACACCTACATCGCGGAAATCGCTCCGCACAACCGCCGCGGCATGTGGGGCAGCATCGTGTTCGTGGCGATCTTTGCCGGGTCAATCCTCGCGTACACCGTGGGCGGGTCCGTGACCGCTGTACTGGGGGAAAGCGCCGTGGCCGACTGGGGCTGGCGGATTCCGTTCATCCTGGGTGCCTTCCTGGCGCTCGCCGCGCTGTACCTGCGCAAGGGCATGGTTGAAAGCGAAGTGTTCGACGACGCCGCTGCCGCGACCGCGGGTGCGTCCGCGCCGGAACCCCTGCCGCGCCGGCAGCTTGTCCGGGCCGTGCTGCTGATGATCGCCATGACCTCGGGCATCACGGCCGCGCACTACACCTGGACCTCCTATGCGTCGACCTACGCGATCACCCAGCAGGACATACCGGCGGCGTCGGCGTACTGGATGTCCGTCATCGCGCAGCTGATTGCCCTTGTTTCGCTGCCGTTCTGGGGGCGGCTCTCGGATTCAGTGGGCCGCCGTCCGCTGATGCTGGCCTTTGCAGGACTGATGATCCTGCTGCAGCTGCCGCTGATGGGCCTCATCAGCTCCGCTCCGTGGACCCCCTGCTGGCCGCGTCGTCACTGGCGCTCGTCGTCGTCGCTATTCCCGGAGCCCTGCTCTCGGCGACCCTGTCCGAGAACTTCCCCACCAAGGTGCGCACGCAGGGCATCGGGTTCGCCTACTCGGTTTCGGTGGCGGTCTTCGGCGGCACGGCTCCGTACCTGAACGCGCAGCTGATCGAATGGAACGTGGGCTGGATGTCCAGCGTCTACATCATGATCCTCTGCGGCTGCACCGCCGTCGCAGTGTGGCTGATGCCCGAGACCAAGGGAATCGACCTCAAGGACGCGTAGCCTCCTCCTCGATGGGGGAGGGGAGCTACTGCTCCAGCTTCATGGCCTTGCGCAGGGTCAGGGCGCCGCCGCCCTGCATCACGGCACGGCGGTAGATCTTCTCACCGAACCGCAGCAGGCCATAGGCCGCCGCCAGGGCGATCGCAAGGGACAGGAAGGTTTCCCAGAGCGGAATCTCGCCGCTGAGCATCCGCACCGGCATGGCCACCGTGGAAATGACCGGAATGAAGGACGCCGCCACCAGCAGCTGGCCCTTGGCGAACAGGCCGGCGAACAAGGCAACGATGATCACGGTCAGCACCGGGCCGGAGCTGTTGTTCAGGTCCTCGGAGCGGGACGCCATGGAGCCGATCATGGCCCACAGCGACGCCAGGATGAGGAAGCCCACCAGGAAGAAGACCAGGAACCAGCCGGACGCCGGAATGATGGTGCTGACCGAATCCGCAGTTCCGGTGAAGGTCAGAGCCAGCAGGGCAGCGCCGGCGTAGAGGGCAAGCTGGATCATGGCCAGGATGGTGTTGCCGGCAACCTTGCCGTAGAGCAGCTGCCGGATGGGAATGGCAGTAGCCAGGATTTCCACCACACGGTTCTGTTTCTCCTCCAGCACGGAGGTAGCAATCGCCATGCCGAACACGATGGCAGCCATGTAGAACAGGAACCCGAACACGAAACCGGTGAACTGGGCAACGAACTGGTTTTCGGCGTCGCCGTTCAGCAGGGCGGTCTTGAACTCGCTGCCTTCCAGCAGTGCCTCGGACGTGGTGCCTGCGTTGGCTGCATTGATTTCCAGGACCTCCGCCCGCAGGGCTTCGGCGATACCCTGCTGCAGACCGGTGGGAAGTTCCTCATTGCCGGTCAGTGTCCAGCCATCGAAGGCCACCAGGAGGGCCGCGTCGGCTTCCCCGGAACGGACCAGTTCCTCGGCGGTCTCCGGGCTGGAAGCCTCAACCGCCTCGAAACTGGTGTTGCCGCCGTCGGCCTGGCCGGTTTCGTGCGCCGTCTTGACGACGGAAACGGCGTCAGGTCCGGTCACCGCAACGGTGTACTCCTCAGCCTTGCTGCTCATGTACGCGTTGAAGATGACGACGCCGACGATCAGTACCAGCGTGACGAGCGTGGAGATGAGGTAGCTGCGGTCGCGGGCCTTGACCATGACCTCGCGGAGGGTGACGATCGCCCACGCCGGGGTGGGCCGGGATACGGTGCTCATGCTGCGGTGACCTCACGGTAGATTTCGCTCAGGGACGGACGGATCGGGGCGAATTCCTCCACAGAACCCCGGGTGAGGGCGGCGGCCAGCAGCCGCTGCCGCGCGTCGTCGTCGTCGAACTGGAGGATGGCGGTGGGGCCGGCGACGTCGAGGACCTGCACCCCGGGTTCGTCGCGCACCCAGCCGGCATCCGGTGAGATGGTGAGCCGGTGCCGGTTGACCGCCTTGGCACGCAGGTCATCCCCGGTGCCGGAGGCGATCACCTTGCCCTGCTGCAGCACCACCATGTTGTCGCAAAGCCGGTCCACCAGGTCCAGCTGATGGCTGGAGAAAAGCACCGGAACCCCCGCGGAGGTGCGTTCACGCAGCAGCTCCACCATCGAATCCACGGCCACCGGGTCCAGACCGGAGAACGGTTCGTCCAGGATCAGCACGGACGGCTTGTGCAGCAGCGACGCCGCGATCTGCACCCGCTGCTGGTTGCCCAGGGAGAGGGACTCCAGCTTGTCCTTGGTGCGTCCGCCCAGGCCAAACCGCTCCAGCAGCTCGATGGCGCCTTTCCGGGCGGCTGCGCTGGTCATCCGGTGCAGCTGGCCCAGGTAAACGAGCTGGTCCAGGATCGGCTGCTTGGGGTAGAGGCCGCGCTCCTCCGGCATGTAGCCAAAGCTGGAGCGCGCCTCGGCATCCAGGGGCGTGCCGTCGAGCAGGATCTCGCCGGACGTAGTGCTGAGCACGCCCATGATCATGCGCATGGTGGTGGTTTTGCCGGCACCGTTGGCGCCGACGAACCCGGTCATTTGGCCCGAAGGGATGTCAAAGGTCACCGAGTCGACGGCGGTTTTGTCACCGAACCTCCGGGTGAGATTGCGGACCTGCAGCATGGGGGTACTGCTCCTTTTCCCGGCGAGCCGGACAGTTGATGGAAAGTAACTGCCATAAATCCTAGGGAAGAGAGCACGACGGCGGATCGGCCGTTCGGCGGAAGCCGGGTACTACGCCTCGCGGCCGGCCTCACCCGGAAGAATGAGCCCGGACTCGTAGGCGAACACCACGGCCTGCACCCGGTCACGCACCTGGACCTTGCCCAGCAGGTTGGACACGTGCGTCTTGACGGTCGCTTCCGCCACGAACATGCGCGAAGCGATTTCGGCGTTGCTGAGGCCTGCCGCCACCAGCTCCAGCACTTCACGCTCACGCGCCGTCAGGGAAGCGAGGAGTTTCTGCTGGGCTGGGTCAGGCTGGGGCTCGACGGCGGCGGGGCCCGCTGGCGCGGCGGCGGTGTTCCGCTCGGCCTCCAGCTGGCGGGCGAAACGTTCGATCACCCGCACCGTCACTTCGGGAGCCAGCAGCGCATGCCCGCAGGCGACGGCGTGGACGGCGCTGACCAGGTCATCAGGGTCCGCATTCTTCAGCAGGAATCCGCTGGCTCCGGCCTGGATGGCATCGAAGAGGTAATCGTCACGCTCGAAGGTGGTCAGGATAATAACCTTGGCCTGGTCTGCCGCGACAATCTGTTCGGTGGCCCGGATGCCGTCCAGCACCGGCATCTGCACGTCCATCAGGATGACGTCCACATCATGGGCCGCGGCGAAGTCCACGGCTTCCTGGCCGTTGGCGACTTCTCCCACCACTTCGATCTCATCCTCGACGGAGAGCATCATGGCGAAGCCGGCACGCACCAGTGCCTGGTCATCAGCGAGCAGAACACGGATCGGTTCCATAAGTCCTCAATAAATCCCGGCCGGCCCGGTGCCGCCCCCGGGTTTACCATAGCGTCTGCCCGGCCGGGCCGGGCAAGCCGCATGTCAGCGCAGCGTAAAGCGGACGCGAACGCGCCAGCCCCCGCCGTCGCGCGGGCCAATCTCCGTGATGCCGCCGTGGAGCGCCGCCCGCTCGCGGATGCCGCGCAGTCCGTACCCGGTGCCGCCGGTGCCCTGGCGGGGACGGCCGTCGTCCACCGTTTCCACCTCCACCCAGCGCAGGGGGTCAGTGCCAGCCGCCGCGGGGGTGCTCCCGCTGCGGAGGGCAACAACGGCCTTGCCTGCAGTGGAATGCCGGCGGATGTTCGCCAGCGATTCCTGGACGGTGCGGTAGACGGAGAGCGCGAGCGGCGCGGAAAGGTTGGCCAGCACGCCCGGCTCGTGCTCGGCGCGGTGGAACTTCACGTCCAGACCGTTGTTCCGGTAGTCCTCGAGGAGCTGCGGGATTTCATCCAGTCCGGGTTCGGGCTGGCGGGCAGGTCTGTCCGGACTGTCCGTCTCGGCGTCGGACGCGCGGAGCACGCCCAGCAGGGAACGCATTTCCGCCACGGCGTCACGGCTTGAGGACTCGATGGTCCGCAGGGCACCGGCGGCGGCGTCGGGTTTCTTTTCCAGCACCCGGCGGGCTGCCCCGGCCTGGACTCCGATTACCGAGATATGGTGCGCAACGACGTCGTGCAGTTCCCGTGCGATGCGCAGGCGCTCCTCAATGACGGCTTTACGTGCCAGGTCCGCGGCCTGGGCCTCGAGCTGGAGCGCCTGGTCGGCGAGCTGTTCGCGCTGGTGGGCGCTGCGCCAGGAGTTCCAGCCGAACATGATGGCGCCGCCGAAGTATGCCGCATTGAGCATGAATGAATAGAGCACGTAGGAGGTCAGCGGTGCGAACAGCCCCACGGGTTCATTCGAACTGATGTTGAAAGACTCGAGGATTGCGTCATAGCTGCTGGAAAGCGTGAACCCAACGATGATCCAGAGGAACATCGCCGCAATCACTACGGTCACGGCGAGCCACAGTGCCCGCCGGTTCCTTGCCCATGCCACCGCACTGTACAGGGACGCGAAGTAGGCCGCCTGGAACCCCAGGGTCTGGCTGATCGGCGGCATGGAGATGCCTACCAGGAGGAAAGCGGCGGAGCTGAGCAGCAGCACCGTTATGGGGAAGCGGCGGCGGAAAACCAGGACCACGAAAATGGAGGCCTGCACCAGATGCTGGATCCAGGGGCTCGCGAAATCACCGTCGCCAAAAGCGAAGCCGCGCATGAGTTCAAGCATCACCGCGCTGAGCGCCAGAGCGATGAGAACGCCGATGACGTCGCGGCGGTATCCCTCCGGCCCCGGCGCGGGGCGTTCCCAGTCATCCTCCGAGTTCCAGGGAAGGCTGAGCCTGAACCGGCGCATCTGGCGGGCGAGGGCCCCTGCGGTCTTACCGGCCGCCGTCGTTTCCTGTTCCGGGGAAACCGCAGAAACCGGGGAAACCGCAGAAACCGGAGAAACCGGGGAAACCGCAGAAACCGGGGAAACCGGGGAAGCCGGAGAATCCGGAGCGGCCGGGTCCGTGACGGGCGGCTGGGAATCGATCATGGCCACCAGTCTAAAACCGCTGTGTGCGGCCGCGGATCCGCCCTGTGGGGGAACCCGGAAGGTTACGAATTAGTCCGTGGAGGGCTGGGTCCGGCACCGTGACCAGTGTCTTTGCAGGCCCGGGGTGGTTTACTTCCACGCAGGGCCGCTGTCCTGCGCCCGCTGTGCTGGAGAAACCGTGAGGATGAGAATGTTTGCTGCCGAGGGCCTGGACCTGCTGCCGGATCTGGTGTCCCTGCGACGGGAGATCCACCGGGAGCCGGAGGTGGGCCTGCACCTGCCGCGGACCCAGCAGAAGATCCTGGACGCCCTGGACGGGCTGGGACTGGAAATCACCACCGGCAAATCGCTCAGTTCGGTCACGGCGGTGCTCCGCGGCGGTGAAGAAGGCCCGTCGGTGCTTCTGCGCGGAGATATGGACGCCCTCCCGGTCCAGGAGCTCACCGATCTTGAATATGCCTCCACGAACGGCGCGATGCATGCCTGCGGCCACGACCTGCACGTTGCCGGCCTGGTCGGAGCGGCTCGGCTGCTCGCAGCACAGCAGCGGGATCTCTCCGGGAACGTCATCTTCATGTTCCAGCCAGGAGAAGAGGGCGACGGCGGTGCCGGGCTGATGATCGAAGAAGGCGTCCTGGAAGCGGCCGGGGAAAAGCCGGTGGCAGCCTATGGGATTCATGTCCGGCCGGGCCCCCTGGGCGTGTTCCGGACCAAGCCGGGAACGCTCATGGCCGGGGCCAACGAGCTGCGGATCACTGTGCACGGATCCGGCGGACACGGTTCCCAGCCGCACAACGCCCTGGATCCGGTGCCGGCCCTGGTGGAAATCGCCGGTGCGCTGCAGGTCATGGCTACCCGGAAATTCTCCGTCTTCGATCCGATCGTCCTGACCATTACGCAGCTTGAGGCCGGGCGGGCCATCAACGTCATTCCGGATACCGCCCGCCTTGGTGCCAGTGTGCGCACGCTCTCCGCCGACTCCGTGGACCGGCTGATTGTCGAGACCAAGGCGCTCGCTGACGGCATCGCGGCGGCGCACGGCTGCACCGCGGAAGTCAGTTTCGAGATTCTCTATCCCATGACGGAGAACGACCCGTCGCGGACGTATGAGGCGATGCGTGAGCTGAGGGACCTCTTCGGCGAGGACCGCGTTCTCCAGTCGCGTGATCCGCTCATGGGCTCCGAGGACTTCTCCCTGGTGCTGCAGAAGATTCCCGGGACGTTCCTTTTCCTGGGTGCTACTCCGCCGGAGGTGGACCCGGAGACTGCGGCGTGGAACCACTCGCCCCGGGTTCTCTTCGACGATTCGGTGCTGGCGGACCAGGCCGCGGCGCTGGCCCAGCTGGCCTTCAACCGGCTGACGTAGCTTCCGGGGAGGGTCTGCGCGTCGCGGCTTGCGTTCGCGGATTAGGCGGCCCGGAGGCGATAGCCTCATGCACATGTCTCCCACCGCACCCGCCCTCACCTACCTGGCCACTGTCTCCGTCGAAGTCGGAGAACCCATCGAAGTAGGCCAAACCGCAGCCGGCCTGCGGCGCATCATCCCCATCCTCGGAGGCAAGGTGGAAGGCCCCGAGCTGCGGGGCAGGGTGCTTCCCGCCGGTGCTGACTACCAGCTGCTCCGTACCGCCACCCTCACGGAGCTCGAAGCGAAGTACGCCGTCGAAACGGACGACGGCGAGCGGCTCTACGTGGACAATTTCGGTCTCCGCACGGGCAGCGAGGAGGATATTGCCGCCCTGCTGCGCGGTGAGCCGGTGGCCCCGGAGCGGATCTATTTCCGCTGCAGCCCAAGGATTGAAGCGCCCGACGGCGGTAGCTGGGCCTGGCTGTCACACCGGATCCTCGTGGGCACCGGGGTCCGGCTCCCGAATGAAGTGCGGCTGGAAATCTACGCGGTGGACTGAACCTGCCGAGGGTTAGCGGAAGCGTATAGCGCGTTACGCGCGACGCCTCCAACCCGGACGAAACATTAGGTGTGGCCAGACCATCCCAGTAGCGTAAGTGGGCAATTTACTTAGGTGCTCTAATCGGCACAGCTCTACAGAAAGGGGGTGTCGGCGTGTCCGCAGCAGAATCCGGAACCGAACCCTCACTCAAGAAGGTCCTCGGCCGCATCGATGTGCTGGCACTGGGATTCGGCGCCATGATCGGCTTCGGCTGGGTGGTACTCACGGGCGACTGGCTGTCGAACGCCGGCACCGGCGGAGCCATCCTGGCCATGCTCACCGGCGGCGTCATCATGGCGATCGTGGGTCTGACCTATGCCGAACTCTGTGCAGCAATGCCCAAGGCAGGCGGCGAACACAACTACATCCTGCGGGCCATGGGTCCCCGCACGTCGTTCATCGGCTCCTGGGCCATCATCGGAGGCTACGTGACCATCGTGGCGTTCGAGGCCGTCGCACTGCCCCGGACCGTACAGTACATCTTCCCCGACCTTAGCCAGATCCCGCTCTGGACCGTGGCCGGGTTCGAGGTGCACCTAACGTGGGCGCTGGTAGGTGCGGTAGCCGCCGTCGTTATCACGTGGATCAACATCCGGGGTGTCAAGGAAGCCGGAATCGTGCAGACCTTCGTGGTCCTGTTCCTGCTGGCCATCGGCGTCGTCATGATCTTTGGATCCTTCTCCGGCGGCAGCGCCGCCAACATGGACCCCTGGTTCACCGGCGGCATGAGCGGGTTCTTCGCTGTGCTGGTTGTGGTTCCGTTCCTGTTCATCGGCTTTGACGTGATTCCGCAGTCCGCGGAGGAAGTGAACATCCCTGCCCGGCAGATCGGCCGGCTCGTGGTGGTCTCAGTCATCCTGGCGACCATCTGGTACGTCATGGTCATCCTCACCACGTCCTCTGCCATGCCTGCCTCCGAGCTGGCGGGAACAGACATCGCCACGGCCGATGCCGTCGGTGCGATGTTCGGCTCGGACATCATGGCAAAGATCCTGATTGCCGGCGGCATTGCCGGCATCCTCACTTCATGGAACTCGCTGCTGCTCGGCGCCTCCCGGCTGATGTATTCGCTGGCCCGGTCCGGCATGCTGCCGGCATGGTTCGGACGGCTGCACCCGAAGTACCACACCCCGCACAACGCACTTCTCTTCATCGGCGGACTCAGCGTGCTGGCGCCGTTCGGCGGAGCTGAAATGCTCGGCTGGCTGGTGGATTCAGGTGCACCCAGCATCGTGCTCGCCTACACCCTGGTGGCTGTTTCCTTCCTGATCCTGCGCCGCCGCGATCCCGGCATGGACCGGCCGCTGCGGGTAGGTGGCAAGGGCAAGGGCGGCATCGTGATCGGAGTTGCCGCCGTCATCCTCGGCACGGCACTGTTCAGCCTCTACATGCCCGGTATGCCCGCAGCGCTCGGGATTGAACCCTGGCTGCTGTTCGGGGCGTGGTGGGTGGTTGGCCTGATCTTCTTCTTCCGGGTCCCCGGCGGCATTAAGGCCGGTCCGGATGCCGAGGACCACGTCCTCGCCAAAGTCCGGGCCCGGGCGGGAGCCCGCTCCTAGCCCGCGGTAAAAACGGCGGACAAGCTCACCAAGAACGACGGCGGCGGCTCCCGGGCGGGGAGCTGCCGCCGTTTGGTGTCAGCTCAGCTTAGTCTGCGCAGCGCGTCGGCCCGGTGGACCGCATGGAGCGACGTGGCGTCACTGCGCACTTTGTACTGCGGATCATCCTCCGTACAAACCCTGCGGCGCCCCATGAACTCGAAATCCGATGTGTGGACTTCCGTGATTTCCCCGGTGACAGCACCCGTACGCGAATTCCACCGTACCCGGTCACCCACCTTGAATTGCTCGCTCATGCACTGAGTCCTACCACTGCCGGACCGGCAAGTAACGAGTAGCGGCCGGTATTCGCACCGGACGTGCAGCGAAACACGGGACACACTTCGCCGCCGATATGTTACCCGTGGGTAATATGGCGGCATGCACCTGATCTTCCGCACGCTGCTGCTGCTCCTGACCGCGCGACGCCGCCGGCCCAAGCTGGATCTCTTTGATACTTCCTCGCTCCCCATGCGGGTCCTGCCCACTGATCTGGACTTCGCCAATCACGTCAACAACGGGATGTACCTGTCCCTCATGGACTTGGGCCGGTTCGACCTCATGATCCGCAGCGGCTTTTGGAAACTCATGCGCCGGAAGGGCTGGGGGCCGGTTATCAGCAATGAGACGATCAGCTTCCGCAAATCGCTGCAGCCATGGCAGCGCTACAGCATCGAAACCAAAATCATCGGGTTCGACGAGCGGGCCATCTACTTCGAGCAGCGCATGGTGGTGGACGGCGAGATTTATGCCAGTGCCTTCATCGCTACCCGGATGCTCTCCAAGAAGGGTCCGGTTACCAACGAGGAAATTTTCGAAGCCGTTGGCCGCCGCCCGCCGGAAGACCTGGTGCTCCCCGAATGGATTGCGGACTGGCGTGCGAACGTGGCTTTGCCCGGCACCCGCCGTCCGGCACCGCACGCATGGGCTGCCTGACCTACCCCTTGACTGCACCGGCACCCTGACCGAGCCTGAGGATAACCGCCCCAAAAGGTGATCATCGTGATGGACCCGGAGGTGCCCGCCATGCGGCTGACAGTAAACACTTTCCTGAGCATTGACGGCGTTATGCAGGGCCCCGGAGGAGCAGATGAGGACCCCTCCAACGGGTTCGACCGCGGCGGCTGGCTGGTGCCCCTGGCCGATGATGAGATGGACCGGCTGGTTTCCGGCTGGTTCAGGCAGGCCGACGCCCTCCTGCTGGGCCGGACCACGTACGAAATGATGCAGCCCTACTGGGAACTGGTGACCGACCCCTCCGACGTGGTGGCCGACTCGCTGAACCACCTGCCCAAGTATCTGGTGTCCAGTACCGTCACGGATCCGACTTGGCACAACACCACCGTCATCAGCGGGGATCCGGTAGGCGCTGTGACGGCGATGAAGGAGCAGGGACACGGCGAGGTGCAGGTGCACGGCAGCTACCGGCTCGCACGGGCACTTTACGAAGCAGGGCTGGTCGACGAATATCGGCTGCTGATCTTCCCGGTAGTGGTGGGGGCAGGCAAGCGGCTGTTCGAGGATGCAGCGGCGCCGTCGTCCTTTATGGTCACCGGCTCCCACGTGACGAGGTCCGGTGTGGTGGCGTTGTCCCTGCTTCCGCGCCCGTTCAAGGCCGCGGAAATGCCGCCTGGCGGCTAGGCACCCCGGCGGGCCAGCAACACGTTGTCGTGGATAACGGCTTCCTGTCCCTCCGGTCCCTGGACGGTCCGGGGGATCGCCTCCGCGGTCTCAATGATCCAGCCGCGCGCAGCCAGGCCGAGTTCGATCGCCAGCTCGGGCGCGGTTGGCAGTGCGGGGTCCGGCGCCGGGTGCCGTCCCCAGGGCGGAAAACCCTGATGCCCGACGACGAGGAGCCGGCCGCGCGGAGCCACCGCGGCGGCCGCGCGCATAAGGATCTGGTTGCGCGGAAGATCCGTGGGGGAGTGCAGGTACTGGGCGCAGACCAGATCGTAGCCGGAATCCGTGCCAGGACTTCCAGCGGACCATTCCGCCAGGTCGGCTTCGATCAAAGTAAGTTCGACGCCGGCGTCCCGGGCGTGCGCCGCCGCCCGCTCCAGCGCGACGGCGGAGATGTCCAGCCCGGTGACCTGCCAGCCCTGCCTGGCCAGCCAGACGGCGTCGGCGCCCTCTCCGCAGCCAAGCTCGAGCGCCGTTCCCGGCGCCAGTCCTGCAACTTCCCGGACCAGCAGGGCGTTGGGGTTGCCGCTCCACACCTGGGCACGCTCACGGTAGAAACCGTCCCAGAATTCATGGGGCGGCAGGAGCGCCTGGTCCTGGGGATCATGCTGATGTGATGACTCTTGCTGCATGGTTGAAACTCTAGTTGCGGGCCCGGGTGTGGCAAAGCTGCGGTCCGCTGCGTGCCAGACAAAGGAAAGGCCGGGCCCCCTGCGCAAGCGGGGTGCCCGGCCGATCCGGCGTCGGTGGTGCGCTTCTCCGCGCGCCGCTCTAGTGCTGTGAGCGGCGGCTGCGGCCTGCAACCAGCAGGGCCAGCGGGATCAGCAGCAGAGCCACCGGGATCAGGATTGCCAGGATTGCCGGGGAGCGGAGCAGTTCGCCCGGGGTCATGGCGGAGGTGCGTTCCATCATGGTGTCGGCTCCGGAGGAGATCTCCCCGTTGCCGTCAGCGAGGGTCGCGGTACCGTCGGCGAGCTTGCCGTTGCCCTCGGCCAGATCTGCGGCGCCGGTCTTCAGGGTGTCGGTGCCGTCGGTGAGGGTCTTGGCGCCGTCATCGAGCTTGGCCATACCGGAGTTCAGCGAATCCGAGCCGGAGAGCAGGCGTCCCGTGCCGTCGGCAAGCTTGGTGTTGCCTTCGGAGAGGGTGTACGCACCGGTTTCGAGGGTGCCCAGGCCGCTGGCCAGTGTTCCTGCGCCGTTGGCGAGCTTGGCGTTGCCTTCGGACAGGGAATAGGCGCCGTTTTCCAGGGTGCCGAGTCCCTGGTTGAGGGTCCCTGCGCCGTTGGCGAGCTTGGCGTTGCCTTCGGAGAGCGCCTTGGCTCCGCCTTCGAGGGTTGCCAGGCCCTGGGCTAGGTTCCCGGCCCCGGCCTGCAGATCCTTCGCCCCGGTGGTCAACCTTACCCCGCCGCCTGCCAGCCTTCCGGCGCCTTCCTGCAACCTGGGTGCACCTGCGGCGATTGCGTCGGCTCCTGCTTTCAACTCTGGGGCTTTTGCATCGAGCATCGTCAGGCCCTCTGTTAGACGCTGAGAACCTGCAAGAAGTCCCTGCTCGTTGAGGCCCTGATTGATACCGATGACGAGCTCCATCAGGCCCTGCAGCTTAGCCGCTGCAAGCCGCAGATCCTGCGCGCCTTCGGCGTCAATGAACTGCAAACGATCTGCTGCCGCTTCGAGGCGGAGAGCGCCCGCCGGCCTGCCCGGTACACCCATTTTGGCGCCGGCCGCGTAGTCCGCGGCAATCTGCGCCGCAACGCTCGCAGCCTGCCCATCCTGAGGGGTATTAATCCCGTTCCAGACAGACTGAAGTCCGCCAGAAACAAGCGGTCCTCCCTCGGCGAGCTGGTGAATCCCTGCAGCTGCTTCGGTAGCACCTGCAGCCAGCTCAGAGGATCCGTCAACCAGCGGCTGCATTTCTGCCTCCAGCTGTCGCGCACCTGCCGTCAGCTCTTCAGCGCCGGCCACCAGCTGCTCGCTTCCCCCTTTTAGCTGAACCGACCCTTCCCGGGCACTGGTAGTTCCCGCAGCCAGCGTATTGGCACCTTCGGAAGCCGAGGCAGCACCTTCAGCCAGCGCAGAGGCGCCTTCGCGGGCACCCGTAGCGCCCGTGGCGAGCTTGTTGGCGCCGTCGGAAGCGGTGAAAGCTCCGTTGGTCAGTGTGGACGCACCCGTATAGGCATTCGTAGCGCCTGCAGCCAGCTTGTTTGCTCCCTCAGCTGCGGCAGCGGCGCCGTCATTGAGGGTAACCGCGCCCTCGTTCAGGGACTTGGCACCGGTCTTGGCGGTACCGATGCCCTGGGCGAGAGTCTGGGCGCCGTTGTCGACCTTCTCGCTGCCGGCAGCAACTTTGTCCGCACCCTCCTTTGCGGTGGCGGCGCCTTCCATCAGGTCACCCGCGCCGGCCGATGCCCGCTGGGCACCCTCGGAAAGCTGGGTGGCACCGTTGGCCACCTGGCTCGTAAAGAGGACAAAGAAGGCCAGCAGCAAGACCAGGAACAAGGCCAAAAGGCCGGTCAGAATGCTGAGCGGCCGGTTAGTGGACCGGCCGGTCGTGGAACTCGTCATTGAATTTCCCTTTTCTGATTCAACTGCGGCTCCGGGGACCGCGTGGACTGCGGGAGTAACGCCTAAGGCTCCGCCTTCGTGGTGCGCCGACCCGGTTGACCGTCAGTGAAGTGCCATGTCACGGCGGGTTACCAGCCAGTAGGTTCACGCGGTCCGTCGGATCATCCGGCGGGTTTACGGCGTGTCGGTGACTGCGGCAGGGCCCCTATGGACAAGGCTGGGGCGCACAGGCCGGTGCCGCCCTGGCGGCACCGGCCGGCCAATGACTTTGCCGGGTGACCTATGGGAGAAACACATGAGCTGGCTGGACCGAGAACGCATCATTGCACCGCCCGGATTCAACCGCTGGCTCATCCCCCCGGCCGCGCTGGCGGTGCACCTGTGCATCGGGCAGGCATACGCAACCAGCGTCTACAAAACCGCACTCGTTGAGTACTTCGATGCGAGCCTGACCCAGATCGGCGTGATTTTCTCCGTTGCCATCGTGATGCTCGGACTCTCGGCAGCCGTCATGGGCACCTGGGTGGACCGCAACGGGCCGCGCAAGGCCATGTTCGTTTCGGCCTTGTTCTGGTCCGGCGGTTTTATGGTTGGAGCGCTGGGCATCTTCACCGGCCAGCTCTGGCTCGTTTACATCGGCTACGGGTTCCTCGGCGGCATCGGCCTGGGCATCGGCTACATCTCGCCGGTTTCCACACTGATCAAGTGGTTCCCGGACCGACCGGGCCTGGCCACCGGCATGGCCATTATGGGTTTTGGCGGCGGCGCACTGATCGCCAGCCCGCTCTCGTCGGCCCTTCTCGCCTTCTATGACCCGGACTCCGGAACCGAGGGATGGGTAGCCAGCGGTGACGCCGTCGGAAAGCTCTTCCTGACCCTGGGCGTCGTTTACCTTATCTATATGCTTTACGGGGCATGGACTATTCGGGTGCCGGCGGACGACTGGAAGCCCAAGGGATTCGACCCCGCCTCAGTCGCCAAGAAGCCCCTGGTCACCACAGCCAACGTCTCGGCGTCGAACGCCATCAAGACCCGGCAGTTCTGGCTCGTCTGGATCGTACTGTTCTGCAACGTGACGGCGGGCATCGGAATCCTGGAACAGGCCGCCCCGATGATTCAGGACTTCTTCCGGGAACCCGGGGGAGCATCCGTCGTCACGGCGGCGGTGGCCGGCGGATTCGTCGGGCTGCTTTCAATCGGCAACATGGGCGGCCGGTTCGTCTGGTCGGCGACCTCGGACGTCATTGGCCGCAAGCGGATCTACATGGTCTACCTCGGTGCAGGAGCTGCCTGCTATGTCCTGCTGGCGCTGTTCGGATCCTCCTCCACCATCCTTTATGTCCTGCTGGCCTTCGTCATCCTCTCCTTCTACGGCGGCGGATTCGCCACGGTGCCGGCATACCTGCGGGACCTCTTCGGTACCTTCCAGGTCGGTGCCATCCACGGACGGCTGCTCACCGCGTGGTCCGCGGCCGGGATTGCAGGCCCGCTGATCGTCAACTCGTTCCTGGACGCCCAGGGCACCCCCGGAGAGCTGACAGCCCAGGCCTACCAGCCCGCACTGCTGACCATGGTGGGTCTCTTGGTGGCCGGCTTCATCGCCAACCTGCTGATCACCCCGGTGGCCAAGAAATACCACGAGCCGGGCAGGGGCAAGAAGGCCGAAGAGACGGAAGCATCTGCGGCCCAGAACTCCGGAACAAGCGAACCCCTTGAGGAAGGCACCCGATGAGCTCCCTGAAACTCACCTTTAGCTGGCTGCTGGTAGGGATTCCCCTGGCCTACGGCATCTTCCAGACCCTCACCAAGGCCGCAGCCCTGTTCGGGTAGCGGGTTCCTGTCCCGAGCTGGCGGTTCAGCGGCTCCGCGCCGGCCCAAAGGGCTGTGTAATCGGCGCAACGGTGCAAGGATTAAAGGGCAAATCCATCCAGCCGTGCGGGCGGGATCTGCCGGTGCGGAGACAGGAGCATGCCATGAAGGCCCTTCAGTACCGCAGTATTGGCCAAGCCCCCGAAGTAGTTGAAATCGATACCCCGGAGCCCGGGCCGGGTCAGGTGCGGCTCAAGGTTACTGCCGCCGGAGTGTGCCACTCGGACGAATACATCATGTCCCTTCCGGAGGGCGAATACGTCTACGGGCTGCCGCTCACCCTCGGGCATGAGGGTGCCGGCGTCGTGGACAAAATCGGGGACGGCGTTAAGTACATCGAGGAAGGCCAGTCAATGGCGGTCTACGGCCCCTGGGGCTGCGGGCTCTGCTATGAGTGCTCCTCGGGGCGGGAGAACTACTGCCGGAACGCCGGGAAGTACGGCATTGCCCCTCCCGGCCTGGGTGCGCCCGGCTCCATGGCCGAGTATGTGATCGTGGACAGCGCCCGGCACCTGGTGCCGCTCGGCGACCTGGACCCGGTGAAGAACGTGTCGCTGACGGACGCCGGACTGACTCCGTACCACGGGATCAAAGGTTCCCTGGAGAAGCTGCACTCCGGTGCGACCGCCGTCGTTATTGGCGTGGGAGGGCTGGGGCACGTTGCCATCCAGATCCTGCGGGCCCTCACCAGTGCAACCGTGGTGGCCCTGGACATAGACGAAGCCAAATTGAACCTGGCCAGCGACGTGGGCGCCCAGTACACCTTCCCGTCGGAGGCGGGTGCGGCAACCATGGTCAGTGACCTCACCAACGGCCTGGGCGTGGACGCCGTGTTCGACTTCGTCGCCAACCAGGCGACTCTGGACCTGGGCCAGGCCATGGTCCGCCATCAGGGTGACCATGTGCTGCTGGGAGCCGGCGCCGGAACCTTGAAGATGGGGCTGGTCTCCGGTGCTGCCTGGGATGTTTCGGTGCGGTCACCCTACTGGGGTTCACGCCCCGAGCTGTTCGAGGTGCTGGATCTGGCCCGGGGTGGGCACATCAACGTGCACACCGAGGTTTTCTCCCTGGATGAGGCCCCGGTTGCCTACGAAAAGCTCAAGAACAACCAGCTGCTCGGCCGCGCGGTCATAGTGCCCTAGTGCCCTAGTGGTCCGGCGAGGTGTGCCTAGCCGCCGGCCAGCAGCCCGCCGTCGAGCGTCAGGACCTGTCCGGTGACCCAGGCGGCGTCGTCGGAGGCCAGGAACGCCGCGCCCGCTGCGACGTCCGCCGGCTCGCCCAGCCGGCCCAGCGGATACGCGGCGGCTGCCCGTTCTTCGCGCCCTTCGTACAGTGCCTGGGAGAAGCGGGTCCGGACTACGGCAGGTGCCAGGGCATTGACGCGGACAGCCGGTGCAAGTTCGACGGCGAGTGACCGGGTCAGGTGCTCGAGCGCGGCTTTGCTGATGCCGTAGAAGGCGATCCCTTTTGCTGCGGTGCGCGCACTAACGGAGGACATGTTGATGACGGAGGAGCCTCCGTCAAGGAAACCCGCTCCCGGATGCCGGCAGGCGGACTGCACCCAGGACAACGCAGTGAGCAGGTTGGTTTCGATTATTTTCCGGGCTGCATCCAGGTCCAGGTCTACCAGCGGTCCGTAGACAGGGTTCGTTCCGGCGCAGTTCACCAGAATGTCCAGTCCGCCCAGCACGTCCGCTGCCGCGCCCAGTACTGAACGCTGGTGGAGCGGATCGGCTGCGTTGCCCGAAACGGCCAGCACCGTTCCTGCCGGGAAGCCAGCCGCCGCCTCCGTCAGTGCCGCCGGATCCCGGCCCGTGATAATTACGCGGGCGCCCTCTTCCACAAAACGGCGGGCGATCGCCAGGCCAATGCCCCGGCTGGAGGCAGTCACGACGGCGGTCCGGCCGGTGAGCCGGGGCCGGTGTCCCGTGGCAGATGCCGGGTCAATACTCATGGGGTCCCCCTTCGACGCCGCTGCGGTGCCGGGTCCGGTCGCCCCGGTCGGCCCGAGTCTGCGCCTGCGGCATTCCGGGTGTCAAGGCCGGGCCCGCCGGAAAGGCCATCCCGGACCATTGACCTTTATCCTGAGCTTTTATTAGGGTGGGAAATAATCGACGGGCTATAAAAACCTGTTTCAATTGGTGCCCCTTTGGGATATTCCGTAACGCCGGAACCTGTGGTTTTTTCTTGCCGAAATCGCAGCCGGGGAAAGGTGTCCGATGCCCCTTTACGCCTACCGCTGCTCCGTCTGCAGGGACTTTGAAGTCCACATGCCCATGAGCGAGGTCCGGGAAACGGTGCCGTGCCCGGAATGCGGTGCCCAGGCACCCCGCCGATTCACCGCACCGAACCTCTCGCTCTCTTCATCCGCCGCCTACAAGCTCATCGAGCGCACTGAACGTTCAGCAGCTGAACCTGCTGTTGTGTCTTCCCCTGGGCCGCGGGGAAGGCGGGCAGGAACGGGAATCACCCAAAATCCGCTTCACCGGAAACTTCCCCGCCCCGACTAGAGAGCCTGTCCGGATTTCCTATAGGAGGAATGGTGCCAAAAAACCTGTTTCCACTCGATTCATCGAAAAAGTTCGAAGATCAGGAAAAGCTGGGTCATAACCGGTGGCATCCTGAAATTCCACCCGTCGCCGTCGTGAAACCCGGCGAGTCCTTCCGGGTGGACTGCCGCGAATGGTTTGACGGGGCAATTGTCAACGACGATTCGGCGGAGGACATTCTCAACGCGCCCCTGCTGACAGTGCATAAACTCAGCGGTCCTTTTGCGGTGGAAGGAGCCAAACCCGGAGACCTGCTGGTGGTGGACCTCCTGGATGTGGGCCCCATTCCGCAGGAGGATTCCGGTCCCCTGGCCGGCCAGGGCTGGGGGTACACCGGCATCTTCGCCAAGGAAAACGGCGGCGGCTTCCTCACTGACCAGTTCCCCGATGCCTACAAGGCCATCTGGGATTTCAACGGGCAGACAGCCACCTCAAGGCACGTTCCCGGGGTTTCCTTCACCGGACTTATCCACCCGGGCCTGATGGGGACTGCACCCTCCGCTGCGCTGCTGGCCAAGTGGAACAAGCGCGAGGGGGACCTGATCGCCACGGACCCGCACCGGGTCCCGCCGCTGGCTTTGCCGCCCGAAGCTGAACATGCCGTTCTTGGAGGTGTAGCCCGGGAGGACTGGGCCCGGGTGGGCGGCGAGGCGGCACGTACCGCGCCCCCGCGGGAGAACGGCGGCAATCAGGACATTAAGAACCTCTCCAAGGGCTCACGGATCTTCTATCCGGTGTTCGTGGACGGCGCCAATCTTTCCGTCGGGGACCTGCACTTCTCGCAGGGCGACGGTGAGATCACGTTCTGCGGCGCCATTGAAATGGGCGGGTTCATAGATCTGCGCGTGGACAACATCAAGAACGGCATGGACACCTACGGTGTGCACGAGAATGCCATCTTCATGCCCGGCAACGTGGACCCGCAGTTCAGCGAATGGATCGCGTTTTCCGGGACCTCGGTAACTCTCGACGGCGAGCAGCGCTACCTCGACTCGCACCTGTCCTACCAGCGGGCCTGCCTGCACGCGATCGACTACCTGACCAAGTTCGGCTACAGCCCGGAACAGGCCTACCTCCTGCTCGGTGCCGCACCAATTGAAGGCCGGCTCTCCGGCGTCGTGGACATCCCGAACTCCTGCTCCACCGTCTACATCCCGACGTCGATCTTCGACTTCGACGTGCGGCCCTCTGCATCCGGGCCGTTCCAGATCGATCCCGGCATCGGAGCGCCGCGCGCCGCGAGCCGCTGACGGCACGCGAATTGCCCCGGACAGCACTCCGGGGCAATTCAGCCGGTCTGGTTAGCGGTACTTGCGGTGCAGGTTCTCCTTGGGCTCTCCGTCGGATGCCGTGGGGGAAATCCACGGACCGGTGCCCTCGGACTGGTCCAGCACGCCGTCCTCCAGCCAGGTGTACTGCCCGTCCAGGACCTTCTTGGAAAGCCTGTGGTCTTCCGCATCCGAGTTGCTCCATAGCTCGGTGAAGAGGGCATCCACCCGTACCTTCGACTGGGCGCAGAAAGCATCGGCCAGCTCGTAGGCGCCGGCACCCTCGGAGGAATCCTGCCTTCGGATAGTTTCTGCCTTCATGCAGGAAGCCGACATGGCGAACAGCTCCGCTCCGATGTCCACGATCCGGCCGAGGAACGCCTGGTGGTGTTCCAGTCCGGCCTGCCAGCGGGCCATGCCGTAGAACGTTGAGCGCGCCAGCTTCCGTGACGCCCGTTCGGCGTAGCGCAGGTGCCTGGCGAGCCGGCCGAGCTCCGCGTACGACGTAGGGACGTTGCCGTTGCCTACCGCCAGGGTGGGCAGCCACTTGCCGTAGAAACCGCTCGCCTTGGCTCCGGCCTTCACTTTGCGGGAGAGGGACGCATCGGCAACCGCCAGGTCGCCCGCAGCCTTGAGGTGGGAGTCCACAGCTTCGCGGGCGATGAGCAGGTGCATGATTTCGGTTGAACCCTCGAATACCCGGTTGATCCGCAGGTCACGCAGCTGCTGCTCCGCGGCGACCGCACGCTCCCCGCGGGCAGCCAGGGACGCAGCTGTCTCAAAGCCGCGGCCGCCGCGCACCTGGACCAGCTCATCGGCGATGTTGTACGCCATTTCACTGGCCCACAGCTTGGCGAGCGCTGCCTCGATGCGGATGTCCTTGGTGCCGGCGTCGGCCATTTCGGCGGACAGCTCAAATACTGACTGCAGGGCGAACGTGGTGGCGGCAATAAAGGCGAGCTTCTTGCCCACCGCCTCATGCCGGCCGATGGGCCGGCCCCACTGTTCGCGTGCGTTGGACCAGCCGCGGGCGATCTTCAGGGACCATTTGCCGCCGGCGGCACACATGGCGGGAATCGACAGGCGGCCGGTGTTCAGGGTGGTCAGGGCGATCTTGAGTCCCTGGCCTTCCCTGCCGATCCGGTTGGCTGCCGGAACGCGGACGCCGTTCAGGCGCGTGACGCCGTTTTCGATTCCGCGCAGCCCCATGAAGTTGTTGCGGTTTTCGACGCTGATGCCGGGAGAGTCCATCTCCACGATGAACGCGCTGATTCCGCCCTTTTGCCCGTCGTGCGGCGGTACGGCGGCCATCACCACCACCAGCTCGGCGATCACGCCGTTAGTGGTCCAGAGTTTGACGCCGTCCAGCACGTATTCGCTTCCGTCCGCGGAGGGAACGGCGGTGGTGCGCATGCGGGCCGGGTCGGAGCCTACATCGGGTTCCGTGAGCAGGAACGCGGTGATGGCCCCTGCTGCGCAGCGCGGCAGGTACTCCCGGCGCTGTTCCTCGCTGCCGAAGACCTTCACCGGCTCCGGAACCCCGATCGAGAGGTCCGCCGAAACCAGCGCGCCGAGACTCGGATGAACGGTGCCCAGGATCATCAGGGCCCGCCCGTAGTAGAGCAGGGAGAGTCCCAGCCCGCCATACTCCTTCGGGATCTTGAGGCCGAAGACCCCGAGCTCGGCCAGGCCGGCCAGATACTCGTCCGGGATCACGCCGGTGCGTTCAATCAGCTGGCCGTCCATGGTGGCGCAGTACCCGGTGAGGTCGGCAAGGAACCGCTCCGAGCGGGCTACCTCCTCAGGCGCCGGAGCGGGATGCGGGCGGATCAGGGAGAGGTCGAAGTCACCCAGGTAGATGCCCTTGGCGAAGCTGGGCCGCTGCTCATCGGTGATCCGGGACGCTTCGGCGACTTCACGGGCGTCTTTCTCGCTGACCTTGCGTTCCCGGAGCCGGCGGACGGAATCATCTTCGCCGGTGTTTTGGGCATCCTGCAGATTAGTGGAACTCATGTGTTTTCCCCTGGTTCTGAACTGATGAGGGCCGCTCCCCAGGCAGCCGCCGCTGGCTGTGCCAGCCATGCTACGCGCTCCTACTGGCCGGTAAAGGGGTATCCGGGCAACCTGTACCGGCCGGTAGCCAATCTGTTCCTGCGGCACCGCGGGAAGTCCCGGGAGGACCCTGTAAGGTACCCGGCATGGCATGGCATGGATGGAAACCGAACGCGAGGCAATGGTCCGTACGCTGCATGCCACGGACCCGCAGGCACCCACGCTCTGCGAGGGCTGGAACGTGAGCCGGCTGCTGGCCCACCTGATCATGCGTGAGGAACGGCCCTGGAGAATGATCGGGGACGGGATCCGGCGGGACAAACCGGGCCGGGAACACAGCTTGAACGCGCTGGTGGAACAGGCAGGAACGGAGTCCGGGTACCGCTCTCTGGTGGACCGTTTCGCCGCCGGAGCGCAGGGGTTCACTCCCATGCGGTGGGGAGGCGACGCCGTCAACCTCCTTGAATTCTTTGTGCACCATGAAGACATCCGCCGGGGAACCGGCGACGCCGGGGCCCGGGAACTGCCGGAAGGTGAGGAGCGTGAACTGCGGCGCAGGCTGCCCCTGATGGCCCGAATGGGTTATCTCCGCAGTCCCGTGGGTGTGGTGCTGCAGCTTCCGGGCGGGGAGCAGGCAAAGGTCCGCAGGGGAGAGCCGGCCGTCACCATAACCGGCCCGGTGGCTGAGCTGGCCCTGCATGCCATGGGCAGGCAGGCGGCAGCCCGTGTGGAGGTCTCCGGCGTACCCCAGGCCGTGGCCGGGTTCAGGAGCTTTACCGGCGCCTGACGGGCCCTGAGCTTGACATCTACCCCCTAACTCCGGTTTGGATAGTAAGTACACTGAGGAATTGGAAACCAGCCACAGCTATCTCAGGGGGAACCAGGTATGCAGAACGAGGGGGATTGGGAAGCCGTCCGGCTGCTGTCAACGGCGGCCCGGATGCTGCGCCGGGAGATGGACAACCGGCTGCGGGCCATGGGGTTGACCCAGGAGCGTGTGACGGCTCTGAAAGTACTGCGGGACTTCGGGCCAATGCGCAGGGCGGAACTGGCGCGCCGTCTGCGGGTGACCGCCCAGACGCTTGGCACCACACTGGTCAGCATGCGCTCGCAGGGGCTTGTCTACGAGGTGGGTGACGGTGCCGATGCACCGAAACGGGCAGTGCACATTTCCGAGTACGGCCGCGAAGCCCTGGGCCAGGCTATCCGCCTGGAAGACCAGAGCCTTACGGCTGAACTGCGGCCGGCGCTGCGCCAGGAGCTGATTTCCCTGATTTCCGAACTGGAAGACAGCCGCCAGTACGGTGCCGCGGGATCCGCCGGGGCCTAGCTGCAGCTCCCGCGGGGGCCCTCCGCTGCGGTGGGCGGCGCGCGGTAACGTGGGAGCCATGAGTGAAGGTATCCGCGTAGCCGCTGCAGACGAAATTGACGAAGGTGAAGCCATTACGGTGGACTCCACCACCACCGGGACCGCTGACGATATTGCGGTCTTCCACAGCGACGACGGCGGTTTCTACGCGCTCAATGACACCTGCACCCACGAAGAAGCATCCCTGGCAGAGGGCTGGATCGAAGACGGCGAAGTTGAGTGCCCGGTCCACTCCGCGCGCTTCTGCCTCAAGACCGGGGCTGCGCTCTGCCTGCCCGCCACCGTGAACGCCGTCGCCCACAAGGTGGAAGTCGTGGACGGGGATGTGATTCTGTACCCGGGCGTGGCACCCGCCGAGGCCTAGGGAATGTCCGTCGCCGAACCCCGCTCCGTAGCGGTCATAGGTGCCGGGCCGGCCGGTTTCAGTGCTGCTGCCGAACTCCGCCGGCGCGGATTTACCGGCGGCATCCACCTGCTGGACCCGGCAGGGGCCCCCTATGACCGGCCTCCGCTCAGCAAGGGGTACCTTGCCGGAGACCCAGGTTCGGCCCTGGCCCTGGCAGAGGAGCGCTGGTACCGGGAAAACAGCGTCTCGGTCACAGCCGGAACAGCCGTGCGGATTGACCCGGACTCCGGGTCCGTGCTCCTGGACAGCGGTGAAGAGCTTGAGGCGGGCGTTCTGCTGCTCGCCACCGGCGGCAGTGCCCGCAGCCTGCCGTTCCCGGGTGCCGGCCTGCTCCACACCCTCCGCAGCCGCGCCGACGCCGATGCACTCCGCTCCAGGCTCGGCGCCGGCAAGCGGCTGGTGATCATCGGCGCAGGCCTGATTGGAGCAGAAGTTGCCGCGACAGCAGCTGCCGCCGGCACCGGCGTCGTACTTATCGATCCGGTTCCGGTGCCCCTGGTTCCCGCCGTTGGCCCGGAACTCGCGGCCTACCTGCACTCCCTGCACGCTCAGAACGCGGTGGTGTCCCTGACAGCTCTACCCGTGGACGTTGTCGCCGACGGCGAGGGGCTGGCTGTGCTGCTCGAAGACGGAACTGCGGTGCCCGCGGATACGGTGCTGGCCGCCGTGGGCATGGTTCCGGATACGGCGCTTGCCGAAGCCGCTGGCCTGACGGTTGATGACGGCGTTGTGGTGGATTCTGCCGGGCGCACCAGCCACCCCCGCGTCTTCGCGGCCGGTGACGCGGTCCGCCGCCTGCGGGACGGAATCCTGGGACGGCGCAGCGAGCACTGGGATGCCGCAGTCCGGTCCGGACAGGCAGCGGCAGCAGGAATACTGGGACAGGAGCCGCCGCCCGACGCGGTGCCGTGGTTCTGGACCGACCGTTACGGCATCCATGCCGAATCAGTCGGAAACATGTCTGCCGAGGGCATCAGCATTGAACGCGGCCGGCCAGGCGCGGGCTACGTGGTTTTCCGGGTCGCTGCAGACGGAACGCTGGCCGGTGCAGCCGGAACCGATGCCGGAAACACGCTGCGCGCTGCCCGCAGGATCATCGCCGCAGGGATGCCCGTCGACGCCGCGGTGCTCCAGGACCCGGGTGCTGACCTGCGGCGCCTGTTCCGCTCCCGGCCCGCCGTGTGACATTAGGGCACATCCGTTTTGCGTATTTACCGCTGACATAGGTTAGCCTTACCTTGGCGGTCCACTCAGGCCGGCCTCACCGTCCACATTGCACTATCAAGGAGCCCAAAAATGGCCCTGTCCCGCATGCGCAGCCTTGCGGCCGTTGCCGCCGTTGCCGCGCTGTCCCTTTCCGCCTGCTCCACCGGGTCCACCGCGGGTACCGAAAGCAGCGAGGCCGCGTCCAGCGACCAGTTCCCCGTCACCATTGAGCACGCCTTCGGCGAGACCACCCTCGACTCCGTTCCGGAGCGCGTGGCAACGGTCTCCTGGGTCAACACCGACACGGCACTGGCCCTGGGCGTAGTCCCGGTGGGCATGCCGGAGTACGAGTGGGGCGGCAACGAGAACGGCACCACGCCGTGGATCGATGAAGCGCTCGAAGAACTCGGGGCACCGATCGGCTCGGACAACGCCCCGGTCCAGTACTCCGAGACGGACGGCATCAACTTCGACGCGATTGCTGCCACCACCCCGGATGTCATCCTCGCTGCCTACTCCGGCATTACCGAGGAAGATTATGACAAGCTCAGCGCCATCGCCCCGGTTATCGCCTACCCCGAGACGCCGTACTACACGTCGTGGCAGGATTCCGCTGAGATGATCGGCGAAGCGCTCGGAAAGAGCGAAGAAGCCGCGCAGCTCGTCGAGGAGACCGAGAAGGCCATCGCGGACAAGGCCGCCGAGTACCCCGAACTCGCCGGCACCAGCTTCATTTACGGCAACCTGGACACCACCGCAGGGGCGGACCAGATCTCCATCTACACCTCCGGCGACAACCGCCCCAAGTTCCTGAAGGAACTCGGCATGGTGCAGGCACCGATCGTTGACGAGAACGCTCCGGCGGACGCCTTCTACCTGACCTGGTCCCCTGAACGCGCCAACGAGCTCGAGGCGGACCTGTTCGTGAGCTGGGTGGCCGACGACGCAGCCAAGGAATCGATCATCTCAGATCCCCTGCTGAGCCAGATCCCCGCGGTGAAGAACGGCGGACTGGTAGCCGACTCTGACAACACCCTGACGCTGTCCATCTCCGCGGCCAACGTCCTGAGCATCCCGTATGCTCTGGAGAACTTCGTGCCGATGCTTGGCGAGGCTGCTGCCCAGGTCAAGTAGCTCCCGGCTCTGCTGCGCAAGCGCCCCTCCGGTTCGGCCGGAGGGGCACTTGCGCGTTCAGGATCACAGAATTGGACAGGCCCCCCGGGGTGTTTGCCATGATCGGCTCCATGCAGGAATTTCTAGACGCCCTGGAGCCGCTCCGTCCGCTGATCGCTGTGCTTGTGGCCGTGACTGCCGCCCTGATCGCCGCCCGCGTGGTGCGCGGTTCCGCCACACGGATCTTCCGCAAGGTCCCGCACATCCGCGAAGTTACGGCACTGGGCCGGAATCCCCTGCGGCTGGTCCTCGCCCTGATCGGCACCCGGATTGCGCTGGGGGCCACGGCCCGGGCGGAGTCCTGGTACGGGACGCTCGACTACGTGCTCGTGATCGGTCTCATCGCGGCCATCTGCTGGCTGGCCGTCGTCGCCCTGCTGATCCTTGAAGCCATCATCCTTACGAAATACAGTACGGACACCAAGGACAACCGGAGGCTGAGGCGCCTCAAGACGCAGGTCATCCTGGGCCGCCGCGTCGCCGTCGCGCTGATCATCACGGTGGCCGTAGCGTGCGTCCTGCTGACCATCGAGGAAGTCCGTGCCCTCGGAGCCGGTCTGCTGGCCTCTGCCGGCCTTCTCTCGATCGTCGCCGGCCTGGCGGTGCAGAGCACGCTGGGGAACGTTTTTGCCGGCCTGCAGCTCGCCTTTACCGATGCCATCCGCGTGGATGACGTGGTTGTGGTGGAGGGACAGTGGGGCACCATCGAGGAGATCACCATGACCTACGTGGTGGTCCGCATCTGGGACGACCGCCGGCTGATCCTGCCTTCCAACTACTTCACCTCTACTCCGTTCGAGAACTGGACGCGGAAGCAGTCCGCGATCCTTGGCACCGTTGAACTGGACCTGGACTGGGAATCGCCGGTGGCCGCCATGCGCGAGGAGCTGAAACGGATCCTTGCCGGTACGGACCTTTGGGACGGCCGGACCGGCGTCCTGCAGATTACTGACGCGGTCCAGGGCCTGATCCGGGTCCGTATCCTGGTCAGCGCCCCCGATTCCGGCACCCTGTTCGACCTCCGCTGCCTGGTCCGGGAATCCATGATTTCCTTCCTGCAGGATGAGCATCCCGCAGCACTGCCCCGCCAGCGCTTCGAGCAGCTCCGTGAACCCGCGGCGGACTCCGCGGTGTCCTCCCGCTCGGAACCGCCCCTGCGCCGCGGCGGTGACCCGGAGGATACAAGCACGTCGCAGCTGTTCACCGGCAGCGTTGGCGCAGTGGAGCGCAACCGCAGTTTCGCCGGGCCCGGACAAGGCGCCTGGGAGGAGCGGGATGACCACACCGGCCGCTAGGTGTTGACAACCCCGGGGGCTGCCGGGCTGGAATGATACCCACGGTGCGGCCGCCTGGACTTCGGGCAGGCTGCGCAAAGCACGCCGATGAAGGAGCCGTCCACCATGGTTGACCAGTACGTGATTCACGAATTGCAGGGTTCGAACGTTTGGGCGAAGGACGGCGAGCGGCTGGGCCTGGTGGGCAACGTCCACCTGGACCGGGCTACGGGGCAGCCGGCATGGATCACCGTGGCCCTGGGCCTGTTTGAGGGCCGCCAGTATTTCGTGCCGCTTCAGGGATCCCGCCGGGATGAGGATGATCTTTACGTGAACTATTCACGCAAGGCCATTGAGGACTCGCCGGACATGGATCATGAGGGTGCGCTCACCCCGGAAGAGGAAGCCCAGCTGGAGGACTACTACAAGGGCTGGTGAGACTGGCGGGGCTGCTTGGACATAAGCCTGCTTAGCAATACGATGGGTATCCCGGATCCGACCAGCGCCAGGAGGGGCCTCATGGCTCAGCAGGAAAACTCCGACCAGAAGGGTGGAGCATCGCTCGGCACGGCCTCCAAGCCGGATACCCCCGCGGAGGTCACCAAGCCCAGCTGGATGTATATCTTCAAGAAAACAGTGCGGGAGTTCTCCAAGGACCAGTGCACCGACCTCGCCGCGTCCTTGACCTACTACACGGTGCTGGCGCTGTTCCCGGCGCTGCTGGCCCTGGTTTCCATCCTGGGCCTCGTGGGGCAGGCGGAGAGCACCACCAGCACCCTGATGGAGTACGTTCGCTCCTTCGCGCCGGCCGAAGCTGTCACGGTGCTTGAAGGGCCGATCGAGCAGCTCACCTCCTCCAGTGCAGCGGGACTGGCGCTGTTCGTAGGTCTCGCGGGCGCCCTCTGGTCCGCCTCCGGATACACCGGTGCCTTCGGGCGGGCGATGAACCGGATCTACGAAGTTGAAGAAGGCCGGCCCATCTGGAAGCTGCGCCCCATCCAGCTGCTGGTCACCCTCATCCTGATCCTCCTGGTGGCCTGCCTGCTGATTATGCTGGTGGTCAGCGGGCCGATCGCCGAAAGTATCGGCAACTGGATCGGCATGGGCGGGCAGGCCCTGACTGTGTGGAACATCGCCAAGTGGCCGGTGATGGTGCTGTTCGCCGTCATCCTGATTGCCGTACTGTACTACGCCACACCCAACGTGAAGCAGCCCAAGTTCCGCTGGATGAGCATGGGTGCCTTCCTGGCCCTGGTGGTCATGGCCGTTGCCACGCTCGGGTTCGCCTTCTATGTCAGCCGGTTCGGCAGCTACAACGCCACCTATGGCGCAATCGGCGGTGTCATTGTGCTGCTGCTGTGGCTGTGGCTGGTGAATATTTCCCTGCTCTTTGGCGCCGAGTTCGACGCCGAGGTGGAACGCGGCCGGGAACTGCAGGCCGGGATCCAGGCCGAGCACTCCATCCAGCTGCCTCCGCGGGACACCCGCCAGATCGAGAAGCGCGCGGAACAGGAAGAAAAGGACGTCCAGCAGGGCCGCGAGCTGCGCCAGCAGTACGCGGGCAAGGATTACGACGACGACCTGTAGGTCCGGTTCCCGGCCCGCTGCAGCCGGCCGGGCGACAGTTCCGGGCTGCTAGGACGCTGCGGCCTTGGCCTCGGAGCGGGACTGGGCGAACCACAGGAGCAGGACCACGGCAGCGCCGGTGAGGGCCGCGGCAAGGGGCATAAGCCATGCGCCGTCCGGGGGCAGCAGGGCACTGTTCTCCTGCCAGGGCCAGAGCGCGCGGAGGGACCCGAGGATCAGTCCGGTAGCTACCAGCAGGACTGCCCGGCGGTGGACACGCAGCAGGTAGCCCAGCAGCTGGACGAAGGATCCGAGCCCGATCACGGCTCCGGCGGCGAAGAACGCCAGATATCCAAGGTCCCGGTTGCTGACGGCCTCCAGCGTGGGTTCGTACATGCCGAAGGTCAGCAGCAGGAAGGACCCGGAGAGACCCGGCAGGGCCAGGGCGCATACGGCTATCGCACCGCTAAGGACCAGGACCCACCAGGAATGGTTCTCGACCTGCAGGGCTGGAATACCGAGGAGTGCAAATGCCGCAGCCGCCGTCAGCAGGACAACCGCGGCACCGCCAAGGCTGCCGGCCGGCGTCGTCGGTCCGGTGGCGCGTACCATGCTGACGGGCACAACCAGGCTCGCTGAGACCATGCCAAAGAACAAAGCGCTGGCAATCACCGGCTGGTTCTCCACGAACGAATGCAGCGGGCCGGAGAGCAGGAGCAGGGCCAGGAACATGCCAACCACAAGCGGAATCAGAAGGCTCCACTCCACGTGGCCCGCTTTGCGCACTGCACCGGCACGGTCCCGGCGCAGCAGCAGGTGCACCGCTGCGCTGATGAAGTGGTTGGCGGAATTAATGAGCCGGTCAAAGACGCCGAGCACCAGCGCAACCGTTCCTCCGGATACGCCGGGTACCAGTTCCACCAGCCCGATCAGGGCTCCCCGGCCCGCGTGGACGGCACTCGAGCGCCAGGACCGGTTTGGCTGATCAGGGAACGGATGCTGGACGGTCTGGGCGGAGCTGTGCGAGGGAACCATTGCGCTCACGCTACTAGATGCCCCCGAGGTGCCGCATGTTCATGAGGTCCCCGCCCCCGGCCCACCGGCCCCCGGGGCGGCTGGGGCTAGCGGCCCGGGCCCAGCAGCGGCGACGCAGGGACTCCGGCCTGCTCGCTGAGTCCGTCCAGCACATCCTGGAACGCGCGCAGTGAACTCCGCTTCGGCTCCCAGCCCAAGACCTCGCGGGCCCGGGTGGTGTCCATCAGCGGGGCCCCGGCAGCCATGTCGATCCAGCCCGGGTCCGTCGCCTGGAGCCGGGCGGCCCAGGTCAGCCCCACAATTGCACGGATCACGCCTACCGGAATGTTGATGATCCGGCGCGCCCCCAGCATTCCGGCGAGGGTCTCGGGGGTGAAAACCGGATCCGCCGCGATGTTGAACGCGCCCTCCGCACGCTGGTCCACCACCCGCCAGTACGCGTCGGCAATGTCGTCCGCGTGAACTACCTGAAAAGAGAACTCTGCGGGCAGCGGGATGATCGGAAGGCTGAGCTTGTTCAGGATGGACCGGGGAACCAGGGGGCCCAGGAAATACCGGCCGATCTCGCTGCCGGCGTCGGACTGGAAGATCAACCCCGGGCGCAGCCGTGCCACCCGGATCTCCGGGTAGCGCCGCTCGAACTCGTCCAGCAGCTCTTCCTGCTCGCCCTTGTGTCGGCTGTAGTGGGAGGTAGCAATTCCACGGGCCGGCCAGGACTCATCTGTCAGCCGGTCCTTCGGCGCGGGGGAGTAGGCGCCCACGGAAGATGCGCAGACCACCTGCCGCACTCCGGCTTCCGCAGCTGCCGCCAGCATGTTCTGCGTGCCGCGGACATTGATCCGGTGCAGTTCAGCCTCATCCCGGTTGGGCTGGATGGCCCACACCAGGTGGATCACCGCGTCAACACCGCGAAGTACTTCCGTGAGCTCTTCAGCGCCGGCCTCGGAGGCCACGTCAATGCTGTGCCATTCAACGCCCTCATACGGCCCGGTGGGCTGGACCGGGACCCGGCGGGCGACGCCGACGATCTCCAAGCCGTCGCGGCGTTCCTCCCGTGCCGCCTGCAGTCTGCGCAGGATGGCGGTCCCCACATTCCCGGTGGCTCCGAGGACGGCTACACGCATAAAGAAAGTCCCTTCGTTCTCAGAACCCCTGGGTTCCGCGCCGGCAGTGCTGTTGGTCCCCGACTCTACAGCGCAACCGCTCCTGCCGGCAGGGCGATAGGCTGGAGGCCAAGGCAGGCACACGGCTGAGCGACGGAGTGATCATGACGAAGACATCGGAACAGGCAGCGGCGGAATACAGCACCAAGGGGTCCTACGTGTCCGGCGGGCAGGAATACACCCGCGACACCCACTACATCGAAACCCGCATCACCCGTGACGGCCGTGACGGCTACCCCGTGGAGGCCGGACGCTACCGGCTGATCGCGGCGCGCGCCTGCCCGTGGGCCAACCGCACCATCATTGTGCGCCGCCTGCTGGGCCTGGAAGACGCGATTTCCCTTGGCACTCCGGGCCCCACGCATGACTCGCGCAGCTGGACTTTCGATCTTGATCCGGACGGCAAAGACCCGGTGCTGGGCATTGAGCGGCTGCAGGAGGCCTTCTTCCGCCGTACCCCCGGCTACAGCCGCGGTATCACGGTTCCCGCCGTCGTCGACATTCCCAGCGGCGCCGTGGTAACCAACAATTTCCCGCAGATCACTGAAGATTTCTTCCACGAGTGGGGCGAGTTCCACCGCGACGGCGCTCCGAACCTCTGGCCGGCCGAGCACCTGGAGGAGATGCGCGAGGTTAACAAGCGCGTCTTTACCGAAGTTAACAACGGCGTGTACCGCTGCGGTTTCGCCGGTTCGCAGGAGGCCTACGACGCCGCCTATGACCGGCTCTGGACCGCCATGGACTGGCTGGAAGACCGGCTGTCCAAGCAGCGGTACCTGATTGGCGATACGATCACCGAGGCGGATGTCCGGCTGTTCACCACCCTGGTCCGGTTCGATGCGGTCTACCACGGCCACTTCAAGTGCAACCGGAACAAGCTCAGCGAAATGCCGAACCTCTGGGGCTACGCGCGGGACCTGTTCCAGACGCCCGGCTTTGGGGACACCGTGGATTTCGTGCAGATCAAGCAGCACTACTACATGGTCCACGAGGACATTAACCCCACCGGAATTGTGCCGAAGGGGCCGGACAACTCCGTCTGGCTGACCCCGCATGGACGTGAATCCCTCGGCGGCCGTCCGTTCGGCGACGGGACGGCTCCCGGCCCGGTCCGCCCCGGGGAGGAAGTTGCTCCCGGCCACGGCGCCGAGTAACCGCTTCCCTTCACCGTTCCAACCCGCGAGAGGCCAGTTACGGCTGTTATGGGCTGCCATACGAGCCGTAACTGGCCTCTCGTGTGACTCGAGGGGGGAGTAATACGGCACAGAACTGTTTCTTAATCCGGCCAGACGTAGGATAGCCTTACTTAAGTCATATCCCGCTGGCTCCAGGAGGTGCAGCCGTGTCCTCACCGGCCGCCGTCAGCACCCCTGTTTCCAGCCCGGCGTTACCGTCGAAGCATCACCGCAGGATCTCTCCGGTGCTCCTGCTGGCAGTGTTCCTGACCATCCTCGCCGCAGCGGCTTTCGCCTCTGTTGCCCTGGGCGCCCGCCCCCTTTCGCTCGAAACCGTCTGGCAGGCGCTTACCAGCGCCGATCCCGCAAACGGGGACCACGCCGTGGTTCTGAGCCGGCTCCCGCGCACCGTCGCGGCCCTTCTCATTGGTGCCGCCCTGGGGCTGGCCGGTACGGCGCTGCAGGGTATGACCCGCAACCCGCTGGCCGACCCGGGCATCATGGGCCTGAACGCCGGGGCGGCCTTTGCCGTGGTTACGGCCATCTACGTCTTTGGCGTCACCTCCTTCACCGGTTACGTCTGGTTCGCGCTGACCGGCACTGCGCTGGCTGCCCTGCTGGTCTACGCCGTCGCTTCGCTTGGCCGGGAGGGCGCAACCCCGGTGAAGCTGGCACTGGCCGGTGCCGCGCTGACCGCCGGACTCACCAGTTTGGTCTCGGCCGTGCTGGTCTCCAGCCAGCAGACCCTGAACACCTTCCGGTTCTGGCAAGTGGGCACCGTCTCCGGCCGCGGCTGGGATGTCCTGATGCCGCTGATCCCTTTCCTGGCTGTGGGTGCCGTGATCCTGCTAGCCTCCGGCCGCGCGCTGAACGGTCTTAGCCTGGGGGACGACGTCGCCCGCGGGCTCGGCCAGAACGTTTCCCTCTCCCGCGGAATCATGGCGGTTGGCGTCGTGCTGCTCTGCGGCGCTGCCACCGCGGCCGCAGGCCCCATAGCTTTCCTCGGCCTGGTGATCCCGCACCTGGTGCGCGGACTGGCCGGACCGGACTACCGCTGGATCCTGGTTCTTTCGGCAGTGCTGGCACCCGTGCTGCTGCTGGTGGCCGACGTGGTGGGCCGCCTCATCCTGCCCCCGGGCGAAGTCCCGGTTGGCATCATGACCGCCGTCATCGGCGCCCCTGTTTTCATCGCGATCATTCGCCGGCGGAAGCTGGCCGAACTGTGAGCGCCGTGCCCCTTCTGCAGGAGAACCCTTCTGCTGCCGCAGCCGTCCGCGAGGTCCGCCGCCGCAGCGGACGCCGCCGCCGCACGGTGCTGGCGGCTCTGGCCGCCGGTGTGGTGGTGCTCTTCTTCGCCGGGGTGCTGCTGGGCAGCTACACCGTCACCATTCCGGATTTTGTGCGCATCCTGGCGGGGGAGAGGATCCCCGGAGCCTCCTTCATTGTCATGGAGAGCAAACTTCCGCGTGCCGTGACCGCGGTCCTGATCGGGGCTGCCTTCGGCATCTCCGGACACCTGTTCCAGACCATGCTGCGCAACCCGCTGGCCAGCCCGGACATCATCGGCATTAGCTACGGCGCCAGCGCAGCGGCAGTCACCGCCATGGTGGCCTTTGGAGCGACGGGCGCAGGAGTCTCCCTGGCCGCCCTCGCCGGTGCCTGCATCATCGCCGTTTCCCTGCACCTGCTCAGCCGCCGCGGCGGCGCCTCGGGAGCACGGCTGGTCCTGATGGGCATCGGATTCGCTGCCGTGCTGCAGGCCGTGGTGAACTTCCTGCTCACCCGCACGGACGTGCGCACTGCTGCGGAGTCCCTGGTGTGGCTGACCGGGTCCCTGAACTCCGCGTCCTGGGAACGGGCAGGCATAGTTGCCGCCGCACTTGTGGTGCTGATCCCGGCCGCAGTCCTGCTCGGCCGGCGCCTGCGGGTGCTGGAACTCGGTGACGATTTCGCTGCCGGGCTGGGCCTTCCGGTGGAAGGAACACGCGCCGGGCTGCTGTTCACCGGCGTTGCACTGGCTGCTGTGGCGACCGCCGCGGCCGGGCCCGTGGCCTTTGTGGCGTTCCTGGCCGGCCCCATTTCGCGCCGGCTGATTGGCGGGCGCGCCTCACTGGCAGCAGCGGGCCTCACCGGTTCGGTCATTCTCCTGGCCGCGGACTTCGCCGCTACCAACATGCTTCCGGGTGCTCTGCCTGTGGGCGTCGTGACCGGTGCCCTGGGGGCCCCGTTCCTGCTGTGGCTGCTCGTCAGCTCCAACCGCGTAGGCCGAGGAGGCTAAAGCATGCAGAACAAGCTCGAGGCACGGGATTTGGTGCTCTCCTATGCGGACCGGACCGTGGTGGACGGTCTTAGCGCTGAGCTGCCTAAAGGCAGCATCACCGTGATCGTCGGCGCCAACGCGTGCGGTAAATCAACCCTGCTGCGCGGCCTCGCCCGCCTGCTGAAGCCTGCCTCCGGCGTCGTCGAACTCAACGGCCGGGACATCCATTCGATGCCCAGCAAAGAA
>JBELYP010000015.1:0-43879 GCA_040273995.1 Arthrobacter sp. | reverse complement strand
GGCACATCCGCTTCCGGCCTAACCGGTTCGCGGGCATGATTCAGTATCAACAGAACAACACCGAGGAATCAGTCTACGCAATCTTTCGCCCGTAGTCGAACCGGCGTTCCGGATCCCCGCGGAAACCCCTACCTGCGGGCAGGAGCGGCAGCCCGGGAAGGCAGAAATAGCAGCCGGAAACCCGCCCCGGAACCTGTAAAAGACTGAAATGTGCCGCCGGCACGCCTAAGCTTGGCTTGGATAAACCTGCTGCCTGCCAGTGCCGGGCTTGACCCCGCTGCCGGGGACAAACCGCAGGTCAAACGCACACACAACCTCAATAAAGCACGCCAAACCAGACGGGAACGCCATGCCTTCCAACGGCCGAATCTCAGAGCGCATCGCCTCCATAGCAGAATCCGCCACTCTTGCAGTTGACGCGAAGGCCAAGGCCCTGAAGGGTGCCGGCCGTCCGGTCATCAGCTTCGGTGCCGGCGAGCCGGATTTCCCCACGCCGGGCTACATCGTGGACGCGGCCGTAGCTGCGGCCCGGGAGCCCCGCTTCCACCGCTATTCGCCCGCCTCGGGCCTGCCGGAGCTGAAGAAGGCCATCGCGGAGAAGACGCAGCGCGACTCCGGCTATTCCGTGGACCCCTCACAGGTGCTGGTGACCAACGGCGGCAAGCAGGCCGTCTACGAAGCGTTCGCCACGCTGCTCAACCCGGGTGACGAAGTGCTGGTGCCTACCCCGTACTGGACAACCTACCCGGAGGCAATCCGCCTGGCCGGCGGCGTGCCGGTTGAAATCTTTGCCGGTCCGGAGCAGGGCTACCGGGTCACCGTGTCGCAGCTGGACGCAGCGCTGACCGAGAAGACCAAAGTGCTGCTCTTTGTCTCTCCGTCCAACCCGACCGGTGCCGTCTACTCCTCGGACGAAGTCGCGGAGATTGGCATGTGGGCTGCGGACCACGGCCTGTTTGTGGTGACTGATGAGATCTACGAGCACCTGACCTACGGCGGGGTTCCCTTCACGTCCATCGCCGCGCGCTGCCCCGAGCTGGGGGACAAGGTGGTCATCCTCAACGGCGTCGCAAAGACCTACGCCATGACGGGCTGGCGGGTCGGATGGATGATCGCCGCCCCGGACGTCATCAAGGCGGCTACCAACCTGCAGTCCCACCTGTCCTCCAACGTCTCCAACATTTCCCAGATGGCCGCCCTGGCAGCCGTGTCCGGCCCGCTGACCGCAGTGGACGAGATGAAGATTGCCTTCGACCGCCGGCGCCGGGCCATGGTGGAAGCTCTGAACTCCATCGATGGGGTTGAGTGCCCCATGCCCGAAGGCGCGTTCTACGCCTACCCGGACGTCCGCGGGCTGCTGGGCCGCGAGTTCCCGGGCGCTGCCGGCCCCGTCCGCCCGCAGACCTCGGCGGAGCTGGCCGCACTGATCCTGGATGCCGCGGAAGTCGCCGTCGTACCGGGCGAAGCCTTCGGCCCCTCCGGGTACCTGCGTCTGTCCTACGCTTTGGGCGACGAAGACCTTGCCACTGGCATGGACCGCCTGAAGCATTTCCTGAGCCAGGCGAAGGCTTAGAGCAGCCTGCGGGCTGCAGCCCATCTCGTGAGTTCATGCCGGGATGAGAGCTGCAGCTTCCGCAGGACTGCTGAAACGTGTGTTTCAACGGTCTTGACTGAGATAAACAGCTCTTTGGCTACCTCTTTGTAGCTGTAGCCGCGGGCTATCAGGCGCATGACTTCCCGTTCGCGGACGGAGAGCCGGTCCAGCTCATCCTCCACGCTGACCGTGGTGGATGCCCCGAAAGCATCCAGCACAAAACCGGCCAGGCGGGGTGAGAAGACCGCGTCGCCACCGGCCACCCGGACCACGGCATCGGAGATCTCCGCTCCGGAAATGGTCTTGGTGACGTAGCCGCGGGCGCCGGCGCGGATAACCGTTACCACGTCTTCGGCTGCGTCAGAGACGCTCAGGGCGAGGAACCGGGTGGACCCGAGCAGGTCCGCACAGCCGGCAATGACCTCCGCGCCGCCTCCACCGGAACCGCCGGGCAGGTGGACGTCCAGCAGAACCACCGAGGGCCGGGCCTCCCGGATCGCAGCTACTGCGGCTTCCACGGTTGCCGCCTCCGCGAGGACACGGATCCGTGAGTCCAGGTCCGCCTTCAGCCCGGACCGGAAAATTGCGTGGTCATCCACCACCACCACGTCGATGGTTCCTGCCGTACTGCTCACGAGTTCCCCGTTTCCCTCTCCTGTGCTGCCTGGTTCTCTGCTGCCGCCAGGGGCAATGCCAAATGTATCTCCGTGCCGTTCCGGCCGGTCCGTACCCGGGCGGTGCCGCCGTGCCGCTGCATCCGCCCGATAATCGATTCGCGCAGGCCGAGCCGGTCCTCCGGCACATGGTCCGGGTCGAAGCCGGGTCCGCGGTCCCGGACAAACACTTCCGCTGCCTCAGGGCTGCATTCCAGGTAAAGACTGATTTGTCCCCCCGCGTGCTGGGCGGCGTTGAAGAGAGCCGCCCGAGCCGCCTGCACCAGCGCGGAACTCTGGAGCGTGAGGTCAGCGGTTCCCACGGCCACGAAATCGACCGGATGCCCGAAGGCGTCTTCGACTTCTGCGGCAACGGCTTTCAGTGCGTCCGCGAGCGTGCCGGTGCCTTTCTCCGGGTCTGCGTAGAGCCACTGGCGCAGCTCCCGTTCCTGGGCCCGGGCCAGCTTGATGACATCGGACTCCGACCCTGCTCGGTTCTGGATCATTGCCAGGGTCTGCAGCACGGAGTCGTGCAGGTGTGCGGCGATCTCGGCGCGCTCGGTCTGCCGGATCCGGCCGGCGCGTTCAGCCTGGAAGGCGCGCCACCACCGGACCGCCCAGGGTGCCAGTACCAGTGCAATGCCTGCCAGGACTGCAAGCGACGCCAGTGAGGCAGCCAGCAGCACGTCCCAGGTGATTGAGCCGGAAACAACGAGCAGGAACCCTGAAATGACCAGTATCAGCCCGGCGATGAGCCTCAGCAGTCCCATTCTGCGGTCAGCTCCGGCCCCGGCAACAAGCCCGGCCTTCCGGCTGGCGTCCAGCTGGGACCAGGCCAGGACCGCACCGGCGGCGATCACCGCGAAAGGAAAGAGCAGCTGGAGGTTGATCTGGGCCCCGAGGGCCTGCGCCACCACCGCGGCAGCCAGTATCAGCAGAGCGAGTCCAATCAGGATTTCGCGGCTGCCGATCAGCCCCGCCTTGGTACCTGTCCTTGTCTCCTGGCCCTGCTGCAGGTACCGGGCAAAGTTCTCCGCCACGCTGCGCGGGTTCTTGTCCCCCGCTGCCGCCTGCTCCTCCGCAGTGGGCACCATGATCCAGAGCCAGCCGTAAAGGACGATTCCGGCGCCGGCGACCAGCGACAGCGCAGCCATCAGGATGCGGACCGTACCCACCGGCATGCCCAGGTGGACAGCCAGCCCGGAGCAGACGCCGGCAACCACCTTTTCGGGTGAGCGGAGCAAGGGAGGTCTCATGTTCCAATCCAAGCACGGCAGGGGCCGGGAACCGGCACATATTTCCTTCCCTGCGCCGGGTTCAGGGGTACGTTCAGGGGTGGCTCAGGGGAAACCCGGATGTGAACGAACCGCCTGGTTGGAAGACTGGAAGCATGAACTCGCATCCTACTGACCCCGGACTGCCGGGCGGGGACCACACCCGGCCGGTACCGCCGCCCATGCCCCGCCCGGCGCCCCACGGCGCATCGCCGGAGAACTCCTTCTTCACCTGGATCCGCCAGCTCGGCATCCACCGCTCCCCCGACCGCTGGATCGGCGGCGTTGCCGGCGGAATCGCCCGACGGACCGGACTCGACCCGGTGCTGGTCCGCGGCATCGTGATCGTGCTCTCCATCTTTGGCATCGGCATCGTCCTCTACGGCGTCGCCTGGGCGCTGCTGCCCGAACCCGACGGCAGGATCCACTTGGAGGAAGCCGTCCACGGAACCTGGTCTTCCGGGATGACCGGGGCCCTGGTCTTCACCATCCTGGGCGTGAGCGGGCCGGGCATTTCCTTCTGGGCCAATGACGGCTGGCTGGGATCCATCTTCTGGGGCCTGTTCTGGATTGCGGCCGTGGTGCTGGGCATCTATTGGCTCAGCACCCGGAACAACGGCAAGGACCGGGGCGCCCCGAACATGCCCGGGGGTCCTTCCCCGTACGGGCCTGCCAACCAGGCCGGGCCGGGCCACACACCGGCAGGCCAGCAGGACTGGTCCTCCGCCGGCCCATATGCCGGGACGCCGGAACCTGCAGGGGACGGACCGTTCCCACCTGCCGCACCCGCGCCCGGTCCCGCAGCTGCTGCCGGATACCCCGGCCCCGAAGCGCCGACGATGCCCCTGTCGTATGGGGCGCACCAGGCTCCAGCCGGCCCGGCGCACGCTTCGACCCGGGATTTCGACGGCGTCTACATGCAGTTCCCGCCGCCCGGCAAGGATCCGAAGCCGGTCAGCTCCAACCCGCCGGCGTCGTGGGTTGCATTGATCTGCGGATTTGCCCTCCTGACGGCCGGCGTACTGCTCGCCCTGGACTACGCCGGCATCTACGAGACCAGTTCTCCCGTCACGGTAGCCCTGGCTGCGGCCGGTGTTGTCCTCGGTCTCGGGAACGTGGGCCTTGGCGCCGCCGGGAGGTCATCCGGGCTGGCCGGCGGACTCGGCGTCCTCACCCTGATTGCCGCACTGCTGTTCAGCGGCAGCTTCGCCTACCGGAACCTTGTGGTGGCAAACCAGTCCAGCTGGAGTGCCAGCCAGTCCAAAACCGCCGCGGAGGGCTACAGCGTCGCAGCCGCGGATGGAAACCTGGACCTGCGCGGCGTGGCCGATGACCTGAAGGACGGGGACGTCACTGTTCCGGTGAGCGTTGCAGCCGGAGACCTCAGCATCCTGGTACCCGATGATGTGCCGGTCTCGGTCTACTCCGAAATGGCCCTCGGCAACGTCGAGCTCGAATACGGCGGCACGCATACCTCTGCGGGCGGCCTGTGGGTGGGCCCGAAGGAGCGGCAGCTCAATCCCGGGGCGCGGGGCAACCGCATCATCATCGAAATCAAAGGTGTCGCCAGCAACGTCCTGGTGACCACGAACGAAAGCAGCCTGGACCGATGAGCAGCCACAACGAACAGCCACACGGCTTCGACGCCGATCCGGCCCGTTCCGTCTCCCGGGAGGACGGCTACCAGCCGGAGCCCGAGCCGGAACACCGCCCGCTGCGGGTGGGCACCATCGTCTGGGGCCTGGTCCTGGCCGTAGTGGGGGCGCTCATCCTCTCCGTACAGCTCACCGGCGTCCGGCTGGATACCGGAATGGTCCTGCTGGGGCTGCTGATTGGAGCCGGTGCGGCGCTGGTCATCGGCGGGCTGCTGGCAGTCCTGGGAAAGAGGCAAGCAGAATAGGCCCGTTCCCCCTCATTTTCGCCCCTGGCCGAAACGGTCCCGCAAGCGGGCCCCTCTCGGCCGAGAAAAAGAAAGAATCAGTCAATGGACAAGTTTTTCGACGTACTGCGTTCCTCCCCCATCAAACGTGCCCGCGGCGGCTGGCTTGCCGGCATCTGCGCGGGCATTGCCCAGAAGTTCGGCTGGGATGTTTCCCTGGTCCGCATCGCGGTCCTGCTGAGCTTCCTGCTGCCGTTCATCGGCGTCGGGACCTACCTGGTTGCCTGGCTCCTGCTGCCCACCACGGACGGAACCATCCTGCTGCAGAAGCTCATCAACCGCTGATTCCGGCCGGGCCGGGACCTCCGTTACGCAGGAACTGAACTAATCCGCGTAATGCCGGGACACCGCGGGGTGCCGGGTAGCTGGTGCCCGGCCGCAGATGGCTAGAATCGTAGGAGGCCGCCGCCCACCTACCAGATCCAGGGGTCATGTAATGAAGATCGGCATCCTTACCAGCGGGGGCGACTGCCCCGGACTCAACGCGGTGATTCGCGGAGCGGTACTCAACGGGATCAAAACACACAATGTGGAGTTCGTCGGTTTCCTCGACGGATGGCGCGGCGTCGTCGACGGTGACATCATCGACCTGCCCCGGACCAGGGTCCGCGGTATTTCCAAGCAGGGCGGCACCATTCTGGGGACCTCCCGCACCAACCCGTTCGAGGGCCCCAACGGCGGGCCGGAGAACATCCGGAAGACGCTGGAGCGGCTGGGGATCGACGCCGTCATTGCCATTGGCGGAGAGGGCACCCTTGCAGCCGCGCAGCGCCTGACCGACGCCGGGCTGAAGATCGTCGGTGTTCCCAAGACCGTTGACAATGACCTGGATGCCACGGACTTTACGTTCGGTTTTGATACGGCCGTCCAGATTGCCACCGAGGCCATCGACCGTTTGAGGACCACCGGCGAATCCCACCACCGCTGCATGGTTGCGGAAGTCATGGGCCGCCACGTCGGCTGGATTGCGCTGCATTCCGGCATGGCCTCAGGCGCCCATGCCATCCTGATCCCGGAGAAGCCGGTGAGCCTGGACCAGATTGCCCAGTGGGTCAATGAAGCCCGGGAACGCGGGCGCGCACCCCTGGTAGTTGTGGCGGAGGGGTTCGTCACCACGGACATGGAGGCACCGCATTCAGAACGGGGCCTGGATTCCTTCGGGCGGCCGCGGCTGGGCGGAATCGGCGAATTGCTGGCCCCGGAAATCGAGGCACGCACCGGCATTGAGACCCGTGCAACGGTCCTGGGGCACATCCAGCGCGGCGGAGTTCCCACAGCCTTTGACCGGGTTCTTGCCACCCGGCTGGGCATGGCCAGCGTTGACTCCGTGATGGACGGACTGTGGGGCACCATGGTTTCCCTGCACGGAACCGATATTGTCCGGGTCGGGTTCGAGAAAGCCCTGGGCAACCTCAAGACCGTTCCGCAGCACCGCTATGAGGAAGCCGCCATTCTTTTTGGTTAGGTCCCCTATTAGTTTGGCATCCGCACCTTGCGCCGCCCTGCGCACACCCGTGTAGCTTGAGTCCTATGGACCTTGACCCAGGCACTATTGCCATCATCCAGCTCGCCTGGTCCCGCCGGCTGGGACTGCAGGAGTACGCGCTTTCCGCCGCCGAGGACGAAGAGCGGATCTATGACGTGCAGGACGAGGCGACGGAAGTGAAGTTTGTCCGCCTGTTTGGCCGCGAGGTTTTCTCCGGGCCCGAATGGGCCGCTGAGCAGGTCAGGTCAAAGAGCACTGCGGAGCTCAGCACCTTCCCCGGCCTCCTGCGCCTTTCCCCAGACCACGGCGGCCGTGGGATAGCGGAGGAACACCTTTTTTACACGGATTCCTATCCCCCCATTCAGGTAGCCGAGGATTTGGCCGTGGCGGATGACTTCCACTACGCCGAGGCGCTGGAGCGGCTGTGCCCGCCGGACGACGTGGTTGAGGCGAAACTGTCCGGGCACGACATCCTCTTCATCCTCGTGGACGACACCGGCCCCGGTGCCCCGGTTCCGGTGGCAGGTGCCGGCTATAGCATCCGCGAGGGGATTCTGGCCGACGTAGGGACGCTGACGGCTCCGGACCACCGGATGCGGGGGCTGGGCTCCTACGTCACCTCACTTGCCGTGGAGGATGCCATGGCGGCCGGACTGATTCCGCAGTCCCGCATCCAGTCCAACAATCTGGGGGCCAGCCGCACCGCTGCCGGAGCAGGGTTTGTGTCCGCAGGGCTGTGCACCTCCGTGTTCCTGCCGGCTTAAACGCCGAACGCCCCTGCCCGGCAGGGGCGTCCTCAGGTTCCGTTAGCCTTCCAGCAGGTCTGCCCGCTGGAAGTAGGCCGCGGCGGCACGCGCAGATGGGTTCCCGGCCTCCGCGTCCGCCCCGGCCGCGAGCAGGGTACGGACTACGTCCGCGTAGCCCTTGAAGACTGCTCCTGCGAGCGGGGACTGGCCCCGGTCGTTGAGCGTGTTGACGTCCGCTCCCAGGTCGATCAGCAGCTGCACTGTTCCGGCATGCCCGTGGTAGGCAGCCAGCATCAGCAGCGAGTCCCCTCCGGCGTTGGTCAGGGTGACGGGGACCCCGGCGCTGATGTAAGTCCTCAGCAGCTCCGTGTCTCCCTGCCGGGCGCCGTCGAACAGCCGTTCGGCCAGCTCCAGCATCTCCTGGTCTGCGTCGCCGCCCTGTGCGGGATTCGGGGATTCAGTCATCGGGCTCGTCCTTCCACACCGGCCTCTGCCGGAGCTGTTTGGTGGTTCACGGTCTGCGCGGGTTCGGGTTTCGGCAGCGCCGTGCTAGCCGCGGCGCGGAGTCCGCAGCAGGCCTGTGGGGCGTCCGACGGCCTGCCCGGCATTCGGGGAAACGATCAGTTCCTGGGCGGCGGCGTAAAGTTCGCCCTCGTCGTCGACCACCAGCTGTGCCTCCTGGTCCACTGAACGCTTGATGACGGCCAGGGCAACCGGTCCCATTTCGTAGTGCTGTGCCACGGAGGTCACACGGCCAACCACCCGTTCACCCGCCTTCACCGGGCTCCCGGCTGCCGGGAGGGTGTGCTGGGATCCATCCAGCTGCAGGAAGACCAGCCGGCGCGGAGGGTGGCCCAGGTTGTGCACGCGGGCAATGGTTTCCTGGCCCTTGTAGCACCCCTTGGCCAGGTGCACCGCGGTGCGGATGAGATCCAGCTCGTGGGGGATGGTTTTGTCGTCTGTTTCAGCACCCAGCCGCGGGCGCCAGGCGGCGATACGCAGCGCCTCTGCTGCCATTGAACCTGCGAGGGTCCTGCCTGAGGCGGCGACGGCGGCATCCAGGTCCTGCCGGGGTAGCAGGTATTCGTGCCAGGGGCGCTCATACCCGGGATGGGCAGGGTCGGGTGCTTCGGTGTAGGCGTGCCCGCCTGGTCCCACCTGCGGCCACGGATCCGTCCACACGGTGTACTCAGCCCAGGCCGGAACCGGAGACACCGAACCGGCAACGGCCCAGTCAGCCGTTACGTCCCGGACCTCCACCCGGAGCATAAACTTCATCCGTTCCAGCCATGCGGCCAGCTCAGGGGCCTCCTGGCCTTCAACAATCAGCCAGGCACGTTCGCCGTCGTCCAGCACCCGGGCATCGTGTTCGATCCGGCCCTGGATGCTAAGCAGAAGCAGTTCCGAGCTTTCGCCGGGGCGAAGCGAAGCGACTTGCTGGGAGGAAAGGGTATTCAGCCAGCTGAGCCGGTCTTCGCCGGACACCGTCACCACGCCGCGGCTGGAAAGATCGGTTACGGCCTCACCGCGGGCGAGGGCCCGCTGCTCGCGCAGCGGATCACCGTAGTGGGCGGCGGTGCCGGCGTCCAGGCCGGCTGCTTCAACGGCGCCGGGACGGGCAAGGAGGGGACTCTTGATGCTCATGTCAGGTGCAACGTCCTAGCCGGGGAACGGTATTCCGGCCCCCTTGGGTTGGGGAACGGACCGGGTGTCAGTCCTGCTTCTTGAGGATTGCCGAGGCATGCGCTTCGAGCGCTTTGCCTTCAGCAGCAACGTCCCAGCGCCAGTAGAGGTCCCCGTTGACCAGGCCGTAGATGCGTGTGGCGGCGGTGTACTCCTTGGAGTTCACGCCGCGCATGACCAGGTCTGTTGTGAGCTGGATCTGGGGGCCTCTGATCTGGCCGTAATAGAGTTCGGCGATGCCGCCGGGGTGCACGATCGTGGCGGTGATGTCGAATCCGCCGGAGTCGTTGCGGAGTTTTTCGACTTCATCCGCACTGCGCAGGGCGGGGACGATGTCCGCAGGGATGAGTCCAGGCCCGCCGTCGGCCTCGTTCAGCGGACGGTCCAACGCCCAGAAGCCGGTCTCAACGGCGAGCGGGCGCAGCACTGTGCCGGCTTCGTCCGTCAGCCAGCTCTCCGCCGTGTACTGCAGGTAGGGCAGGCCGTTTTGCCGAAAGGTGACCCGCTGGGAGAAGTGCTCCGATTCGGCGTCACCTTCGCCGAGGCGCCCGGAACCTTCCCAGACTCCCAGCAGCCAGGAGAGCGGAACAAGTTCGGGCGTGAGGTCTGTGGGGATCTCCATTGGCATGGCCGGACCCTTCCCTTTGCAGCTCGGGGTTGTTTAGGGGTTGAGGTTACTTCTGACCCTTGTACAGGCGAGCAACAACGAGCGCAGCAAAACCTGCCATGGCCAGGCCAGTGACACCCAGGAGGACAATGAAGAAGATTTCAAGAGCAAGAAGCGACATGCCTACATCCTAACCCGCACCGCGGGTGCTTTGTCTCTTGTGACTCCCCGCGCCTGCGTGCACTAGGGAACCAGCAGCCGGCCGGCGAAGTACACGGCGGTGCCCAGGGCGAGCACCGGGAAAGCACCGGCTGCGAGGATACCCAGCAGCCCCGGCGAGTCATCCCGGATCAGGGCCAGCCGGCGCACGGCAACTATCACGGCGGCACAGAGAGCCCCCACAAAGGCAGCTGCTGCCAAGGGCAGGCCGGGAACCAGCGCAGCCGCCCCAACACCGGCCAATGCACCGGCAACGACGCCGATGGGTGCGGTGATCCGGTCCGGCAGCGGAATCAGCGAGATCAGCATTGCAACCGCAATGGCCGCGGCGGCAGAGAGGACCAGGCTTTCAGATCCTCCGCCGGGAAGGCGGACGGCGGCGACCCAGCCGGCTGCCATGCCCGCGATGAGGGTTCCGGCAATCACGCCAAGGGTGGATTCAAGCCGGTGCGGCTGGCCGGTACCGCGAAGCAGCTGGATGAGGAACACGGCACCCACTCCAACGGCGACGACGCCGGGCAGCCAGGTCAGCATGGCGGTGGCCGGTGCGAAAAAGGCTGCGGCAACACTGCCGGCTCCCACCAGTGCAAGCACCAGTCCCTGGCTCTTCCGGGCAGGGACACCGAGCAGGAACGGCCAGCCGAACCCCGCGAGCGCAGCTGCCGCGCCCGTGAAGAGGGCTGTGGCTGCCGGGGAAACGAAGGATGCCGCCACGATTCCGACGAGTACAGTTGCCGCCGGCACCGCTATGCTCCAAAGTTTCACCCTAGCCATACTGCCTTATTACGCAGCGCGGATAAAAGCTACGGGCTCCCGGGCGGGCGCTGGGTATACTTTCAACCACTCTTCGGCCGCTGGGGACCGGACGGGATACGTGCCCAATGATGTGCGCTCTACTTTCGGAGGAACTATGTCGCACATTCTGCTCCTGACCAATAGTCCGGGGTCATCTGTCGAGGTGCTCCCTGCCCTGGAACTCCTCAACCACAAGGTCCACATAGTCCCGGCTGAGCCCACTGCCCTGCTGGATATCGACCCCTGCGACGTAGTCCTGGTTGACGCCCGCAAGGACCTGGTGGGGGCACGTTCCCTGACCCAGCTGCTCAAGGCCACCGGTCTGGGGACGCCCCTGGTGCTGGTGCTGACTGAGGGCGGCATGGCCGCGGTTGCCGCAAACTGGCTGGCTGACGACGTAGTGCTGGACACCGCAGGACCGGCCGAGCTCGAGGCCCGCCTTCGCCTGGCGGTATCACGGACCCAGGCCGCTGCAGAGGAATCCAGCACGGAAATCCACGCCTCCGGCGTCGTAATCGATGAGGCAAGCTACACCGCACGGGTGAGCGGCACCGCCCTGAACCTGACCTACAAAGAGTTCGAGCTGCTGAAGTACCTGGCCCAGCATCCCGGCCGGGTCTTCACCCGGGACCAGCTGCTGCATGAGGTGTGGGGCTACGACTATTACGGCGGTACCCGCACGGTGGACGTTCACGTCCGGCGGCTGCGGGCAAAGCTCGGCCCCGACCATGAGAACCTGATCGGCACCGTCCGCAACGTTGGTTACCGCTTCGCCAAGGCCCGCGCCCACGAGGAGCAGACAGCGGCGGCAGGGTACGAACCGTAAGCCGTCTCCCGTCCTGCCCCCGTGAGTGGTTAGTCTTCTTCAATGAGCGAGAACCCCCTGACCACATGGCCTGTCCTCACCACACGCGGCACCCCGGAAGAATCCGCACTGGCCGGCATCCTGGAGCTGGCTGCCGCAGCCGGCGAGGCTGACGGCAACCCTCCCTTTTCCGAGCAGACCCTTGTTGACCTGCGTTCAGCCGGAACAGACCCGGACCGGGTGCGGGTTTTCCTGGCACTGACCCACGACGAGCACTCGGATCCGGCTACGGCGCAGGAGCTGGCCGGGGCCGCGGTCCTCACTGCTTCCGCCGACGGCGACGGCGGCGTGCTGGAGCTGGTGGTGCACCCGAACTACCGCAACAAGGGCGTAGGTACGGCGCTGGCCACGGCCGTCCGCCAGGAGGCCGGGCAGAACTTCAAGGCCTGGTCCCACGGCAACCACGAGGCCGCCGTGAAGCTTGCCGCAGGCTTCGGCTTCGAACCCGTGCGTGAGCTGTGGCGGATGCGGCTGACCCATGATGCCCTGGCGCAGGACCTGCCCGCGGCTGACCTGCCGGACGGCGTGCGGCTGCGTCCGTTTGTTCCCGGCCAGGACGAGGAAGCCTGGCTGGCAGCCAATGCGGCTGCCTTTGCCCATCACCCGGAGCAGGGCGCGATGACCCGCGCAGACCTCGAGGCCCGAATGGCCGAGGACTGGTTCGACCCCAACGGTTTCCTGCTCGCCGTGCGCGAGGACGACGGCGCACTGCTGGGCTTCCACTGGACCAAGGTCCACCCCCGCAGCGGCAGCCATCCCGCCATCGGCGAGGTCTACGTAGTGGGAGTAACCCCGCAGGCGCAGGGCTCCGGGCTTGGAAAAGCACTGACGCTGGCGGGTATCAGCCATCTTCACGCCTGCGGGCTGGACGCCGTCATGCTCTACGTCGATGCGGACAACACCGCGGCCGTGGCTCTCTACCGCAAGCTTGGTTTTGTGCGCTGGGACGTGGACGTCATGTACGCGGCCGAATAAGCCCTGCGCTGATTGTAGGGTTGAGCATATGGGCCCCGGGCCGCCTGCCGTGCGGGCGGCCCGGGGCCGGCCAGAACTGCCAGGGAGAGACACTATGGATTCCGATACCGCAGCCGCTGCTCGGTCGCCCTTCGGGTCGTCCGAGGCGATGCCTGCCCCGCGGGCCACGCAGGACCGCATTGATATTCCGGATTTTGGCCCGGCCCTTGTCCCCAGCGGAGACATCACCCCGGACCGTTTCCTGGACCGGGAAATCAGCTGGCTGCATTTCAACGCGCGGGTCCTGGAACTGGCCGAGGATCCGGAGCTGTATCTGCTTGAGCGCGTCAACTTCCTCTCGATCTTCGCCTCGAACCTGGACGAGTTCTTTATGGTGCGGGTTGCCGGCCTGAAACGGCGCATCGCCACCGGACTGGCTGTGCCCTCCGCTGCAGGGCTGAGCCCGGTGGAACAGCTGGAACAGATCACCGAGGCGGGCTACCGGCTGCAGCAGCGCCATGCCGAGGTCTTCGCCCGGCAGATCCGCCCGGCGCTGGAAAAGGAAAACATCCATCTGGTGGGCTGGAAGGACCTCGACGACGCGTCCAAAGCCCAGCTGCACCGGCAGTTCGCCGCAAAGGTGTTCCCGATCCTCACCCCGCTGGCCGTAGACCCGGCCCACCCCTTCCCGTACATTTCCGGGCTATCGCTGAACCTCGCCGTCGTGGTCCGCAATCCCGTGAGCGGCAAGGAGTTCTTTGCCCGCGTGAAGGTGCCGGACCAGCTGCCCCGCCTGATCTCCGTGGATGGCCCTCGTGCCGGGAACGTTGCCGGACGCACGGCCCGGTTCATTCCGCTGGAAGACGTCATTGCGGAGCACCTGGACCAGCTGTTCCCCGGGATGGACGTAGTGGAGCATTATACCTTCCGGGTGACGCGCAACGAGGACCTGGAGGTGGAAGAGGACGACGCCGAGAACCTGCTGCAGGCGCTTGAAAAGGAACTCCTGCGCCGCCGCTTCGGCCCGCCCGTCCGGCTGGAGGTTACCCCGGACATCAATCCGAGCATCCGCCAGCTCCTGATCCGGGAACTGGGCGTGGAGGCGGACGAGGTCTACACCCTGCCCGGTCCGCTGGACCTGCGCGGCCTGAGCCCCATCAGCCAGATTGACCGGCCGGACCTGCACTACCCCAAGCAGGTTCCGCACACGTCCCTGCACCTGAAGGAATCCGAAACGTCCAAGCCGGCGGACGTCTTTGCCGCCATGCGCCGGCGGGACATCCTGCTGCACCACCCCTACGATTCCTTCTCGACCTCCGTACAGGCGTTCCTGGAGCAGGCCGCAGCCGATCCGCGGGTCCAGGCCATCAAGCAGACCCTGTACCGGACCTCCGGTGACTCCCCCATCGTGGATGCCCTGATCGACGCCGCGGAATCCGGCAAGCAGGTCCTCGCCCTGGTGGAGATCAAGGCCCGTTTCGACGAGCAGGCCAACATTTCCTGGGCCCGCAAGCTGGAGCAGGCCGGCGTTCACGTGGTGTACGGCATCGTGGGCCTGAAGACGCACTGCAAGCTGTCCCTGGTGGTCCGGCAGGAAGTCGACGGACTGCGCCGCTACTGCCACATCGGCACCGGCAACTACCATCCCCGCACCGCCCGCTATTACGAGGACCTGGGCCTGCTGACTGCGGATGAGAAGGTGGGCGAAGACCTGACCAAGCTCTTCAACCAGCTCTCCGGCTATGCACCCAAGTCCACGTTCAAGCGGCTTCTGGTGGCTCCCCGCTCGGTCCGTTCAGGACTGATTGACCGGATTGAACGGGAGATTGCGAACAAGAAAGCGGGACTGGATGCCCGGGTGATCATCAAGGTCAACTCGATGGTGGACGAAGCAATCATTGATTCCCTCTACCGGGCTTCCCAGGCCGGGGTCCGGGTGGACGTCATTGTGCGCGGCATCTGCTCGGTGCGCCCCGGGGTGCCCGGCCTCAGCGAAAACATCACGGTCCGCTCTATTCTGGGCCGTTTCCTGGAGCACTCCCGGGTCTTCGCCTTCGCCAACGGCGGTGATCCAGTGGTGTATATCGGCTCGGCAGACATGATGCACCGCAACCTGGACCGCCGGGTTGAGGCCCTGGTCCAGCTCGGTTCTGCCGAGGACATCGCAGACCTGATCGAACTGATGGACCGCTACCTGGATCCCGGAACGGCCAGCTGGCACCTGGACGACGACGGGATCTGGACCCGGCACCACAAGGATGAGGACGGCAACCCGCTTGAGGATGTGCAGTCGTGGCTGCTCGCCTCCCGTTCGCGCCCGCGCGCGCTGGCCCGCCGCGGCTGCACGGCACCGAGGATCCCGCGGCGCGGGAGCTTCCCGGAACTGTGTCCGGTTCCGGCCAGGACACGCCGGAAGACACCGCAGCACTGCTGCTGAACGGGACGGAGACCGCCGTCAATCTGTCCGGTGACCCGAAAGTCATCGCGGCCGGCGCCCTGTGCTGGCGGGTACGCGGTGACCAGCTGGAGCTGCTGCTGATCCACCGTCCGCGCTACGACGACTGGTCCTGGCCGAAGGGCAAGCTTGACTCGGGCGAGACCATTCCCGAATGTGCCGTGCGCGAAGTCAAGGAAGAGATTGGCCTGGACATCCGGCTGGGCATCGCCCTGCCGGAGACGCGCTACCCGGTTGCCTCCGGGATCAAGGCTGTGCACTACTGGGCGGCGAACGGCTCCACTGCGAAGCCCCGCCCCGACGGCCGGGAAGTGGACGGTGTCCGCTGGTGCTCCCCCGAAGAGGCTGCGTCCCTGCTGACCAACCCGACGGACCGGATCCCGCTGGAAGCCGTTGTTACCGCTTTTGAATCCGGTGACCTGGATACCTGGCCTCTGATTATCGTCCGGCACGCCAAAGCCAAGCCGCGCTCGTCCTGGGCGCGTGCCGAGGGCGACCGCCCGCTGGCGGCGACCGGCCAGCGGCAGGCCAAGGCCGTGGCCCGGCTGCTGCAGGCGTGGCACCCTGACCGGGTGGTCTCCAGTCCCTGGCTGCGGTGTGTCCAGACCATGGGCCCCTACGTGAACATGAGCAAACCCAAGTTCAAGACGGTCGACGCCGTTACCGAGCACAATGCCAAGCGCAAGCCGGGCAAAGCCCGCCTGGCCGTGGACGCCCTGTTTGAGAAAGCCAAGCCCGTGGCACTGTGCACCCACCGCCCCGTCCTGCCACTGGTCTTTGGCGTCCTCTCAGACCAGATGACAGACCGGATGGCGGCACTGCTCCCGGCGAAGGATCCCTATCTGGCTCCCGGGGAAATGGTGGTGTGCCAGGTCAGCAGGCGCAATCCCCGCCGGGTGGTCTCCCTGGAGCGCTACCGGCCGTTCGACGACTAGGCTTCCGGCCGGCGGGCCCATCACACTCCCGCCTCCTAACCGCCGAAAGGCCAGTTGCGGCTGTGTAGAGCCCCCCATAAGAGCCGTAACTGGCCCCTCGATGGAAGTGCTGAGGGTTGACGGACGGAGTTATGTACCAGAGACTTGGCACAATCTTTAGTCCATCGTTTCGGGGGATCCCATGGCTGCAGCCGCTCTGTCGGTTTTCGGCACCATCACGTTCTGCGCGGTAATCGTTGCTTTTATAGTCCTCACGGTGCGGCCGAAACCCGGCACGGATCCACGGACCATTACCGAAGCAGCGCAGAAGTATGCCCGCAGGATTGGAATGGTGGCCCTGGGCACCGCCCTGTGGTTTCCCGGGGTGCTGCAGCCGGTGCTCAGCGAAACCGGCGGCGAGCTCTGGTGGGACGGCCACTATGCCTTCTCCTCCGCCCTGCTGCAGCTGGGGGCACCGGCCATTTTCGCGCTGGCGGTGCTGGCCGTCGGAGAAATTACCTGGCCCCGCCCACACGGGACCGTACGCACCGCCCGCTTGGAGCACCGCGGTGCCCTCTCCCTGATCCCCCGCTATATGACCGCAGTGGCCGGTGTTTTCCTGGCTTACAACCTGCTGATCCTCGCCACCACGCTGGCCCGCGACCCGGGTTCGGAGTCCGCTCAGCACCTCCTGGCGGGCTGGGCGCCCTGGCTCCTGATCACTGTGGCCTCCGTTGCGGGCATCCTCAGACTGATTTCAGTGCGGCCCGTCGTTCCGGGCACTGCTCCGGAGGCCGACGCCGCGCTTCGCCGGGCCTCCGCCCACCGGGTGATGCGCACAGCGGCCGGCGTCATGGTCATGCTGGCCTGGTCCGGCGGCAGCTTCCTCTCGAACTATCCAAACCCGCCAGGGACGAGCGCCTGGCAAGAGGCGCTGCGGTACGTGTCCCTCTGGGTGGTCTTTGCCGGCATCCTGGCCTTGCTCAAACGGGCGCCCCGGGTTCCGCTGCCCGAACCCTCCGAATCCGGCGGCACCGGCCCCGCGCCGTCCAGGCTCGCCGTGAAGTCGACGGGCACCAGTCTGCGCCTGACTATTGCCGGCCCCGTAGCCGCAGCAGCAGCCGGAGCCTGGGTACTAGCCCTGGCCTGGGGCCAACGGATGGCCGCTCCCCTGGCACTGGCCGCTGCCGCCGGGGTATTCACCCTGCTGTGCGCAGCAACGGAATACACTCATGCGCGGCGGATCCGGCAGCACTCCCCCGGCAGCGAACCGCCGGGACCGGAGGTACAGGACTTCCTCCGGCCGCCACGCTGGCTCGGCTGGACCGGAACCGCGGCGGCGGCGCTGAGCCTCGCGGTCCTGCTGGGAACGGTGATGCTCGGTCCGTCCGTGGACCGGGCGGCCCGGCAGTACGCCCAGGACATCGCCAACCAGCCTGTGATGACTCCCGGACCCGGTGCCTTCGAAGAACCCGGGCACTTTCTTGCCCCTGAACCCTTCTTCGACTGGCGCTTCGCGCTCACCGCTGCACTGCTGCTCCTGCTCCTGCCGTTGCTGACAGACCTGGTGTCCCGGAAGGCCCTGTCACGGCCGGCACTGCCAGGTGACCGTGACGTTGACCTCCGCCTCCGCAGAGTGGCCCTGTTCCGGCTGGCCCGCACCAGCACCGCCACGTGCCTCGCGGCCGCGGGCCTGGTCTTCTGGGATCTGTCCTCTGGCAACCGCTGGGCCAGAACCTACAACGAAGACCTCGAGCTGCAGCCGCCGCTGACCTGGCTCACTCCGCTCATCCAGCAGACCAATGCCGTAGCCTCCCTGCTGCTGCTCGCTGCCATCGTCGTGGCCTGGCGCCAGTTCGGACCGTCCCACTTCCCGGATGATCCCCGCTACACCGAGCAGGCAGACCTCCCGCCTGTGCAGCGGGCATGAGCGCACAGATCCGGGTGGATCTGGCCTCCCCGGTACCGCCCTACGAGCAGATCCGTTCCCAGGTCAGCGCACTCGCAGCCACCGGAGTGCTGGCACCGGGCGACCGGCTGCCCACCATCCGCACGCTTGCGGCGGATCTTGGCGTAGCTCCGGGAACCGTCGCGCGGGCCTACAAGGAGCTCGAAGCCGGGGGAACCGTCACGGCGCTGCGCCGCCGGGGCACCGTCATATCGGAGCGGACTGCCCCGCCCGGAACGGGGGCCGTCCCCGCCGAGGTGCGTGCCGGCGTCGGGCAACTCGCCACCGCAGCCCGCCGGCACGGGCTTGCCGACGCCGCTGTACTCAGCCTCCTGGCCGAAGCGTTGGGCGCTACTAGACTGGAGCCGTGACCACCAATCCCACGCCCGTCATTCCCACACCCTACGAAGACCTGCTCCGCGACATCCTGGCGCACGGCGCACCGAAATCCGACCGCACGGGAACCGGTACCCGCAGTGTGTTTGGCCGGCAGATGCGCTTTGACCTCAGCGAGTCCTTTCCGCTGATCACCACCAAGCGCGTGCACTTCAAATCCGTTGCCCTGGAGCTGCTGTGGTTCCTGCGCGGAGACTCGAATGTGCGCTGGCTGCAGGAACGCGGCGTCACCATCTGGGATGAATGGGCGGACGACGACGGCGAGCTGGGCCCGGTCTACGGCGTCCAGTGGCGCTCATGGCCCGCTCCGGACGGCGGGCAGATTGACCAGATCGCCAAACTCATCGACGGTTTGAAGAACAACCCGGATTCCCGCCGCCACATCGTCACGGCGTGGAACCCGGCCGAAGTGGACAACATGGCGCTGCCGCCGTGCCACGCCATGTTCCAGTTCTATGTGGCGGACGGCAGGCTTTCCTGCCAGCTCTACCAGCGTTCGGCAGACACTTTCCTGGGCGTACCGTTCAACATCGCCTCCTACGCACTGCTGACACTGATGGTGGCGCAGCAGGTGGGCCTGGAGCCCGGCGAGTTCGTCTGGACCGGCGGCGACGTGCACATTTACGACAACCACCTGGACCAAGTAACGGAACAGCTGTCCCGCTCGCCGTTCCCGTATCCTAAACTGCGGCTGAGGCGGAAGCCTGCCAGCATTTTCGATTATGAGCTTGATGACTTCGAGGTCCTGGACTACCAGCACCATCCCGGCATCAAGGCTCCCATCGCCGTGTGAAAGGGCACCCGTTGACTGAATCGAACCGGTTCGCTGATTCCACCCGTTACTATCCCGTCGGCCGTGCCGGCGAGGACGGCCTGGAGCTCGACGACGCCCTGGCCGCCCGCGGCTACGGAAACACCGGCGTGCCGGTGGTCGGCATGATCTGGGCGCAGACCACTGACGGTGTGATCGGCAAGGACGGCGGAATGCCGTGGCACCTGCCCGAGGACCTTGCCCATTTCAAGGCAAGCACCCTGGGCCACCCGGTGGTCATGGGCCGGCGCACCTGGGAGTCTTTCCCGGAAGCCTTCCGTCCCCTGCCCGGGCGGAAGAACATTGTGATTTCCTCCCGCGAGGGTCTGGCCGCGGAGCTGGAACCTGCCGGCGCCGCCGTTGTTCCTTCCCTTGAAGCTGCGCTGGAAACTGCCGAAGGCAGCGAGGGCGGCGAGCGGATTTGGATTGTCGGCGGATCGCAGGTCTATGCCGACGCCGAGCCGCTGGCTGACGTTGCCGTTGTCACGGTCATCAACACCGAGACTGAGGGGGACAGCTACGCGCCGCATCTGGGCCCGGACTGGACGTTCAGCGGCGTCAGCCCGGCGCAGGACTGGTACACGTCCGCCAACGGACTGCAGTACCGCTTCGCCCTCTGGACGCGGAACCGCAGCGTAACCGAGCAGGACGGGGCAGAGCCCCTGCCCTAGACTGAAGGCATGACTTCAGCAGCTTCTTCTGTCCCCACCGCGGGCTTCGTCGGCTGGCGCGGCATGGTCGGTTCCGTCCTGATGCAGCGCATGCAGGACGAAGGTGATTTCGACCTGATCAACCCCGTCTTCTTCTCCACCTCGAACGCGGGCGGCGCAGCGCCGTCCTTCGCCGAGGGCGCGGGCGCCCTGCAGGACGCCTACGACATCCAGACGCTGGCCAAGCTGCCGATTATTGTCACCACGCAGGGCGGCGACTACACCTCCGAGGTGTACCCGAAGCTGCGCGACGCCGGCTGGGACGGCCTGTGGATTGACGCCGCCTCCACGCTGCGCATGGATGACAGCGCCATCATTGTGCTGGACCCGGTTAACCGCGATGTCATTGACGCCGGCCTGGCCCGCGGGGTGAAGAACTTCGTGGGCGGCAACTGCACCGTATCCTGCATGCTCATGGGCCTGGGCGGGCTGTTCCGCAACGGCCTCGTGGAGTGGGGTACCTCCATGACATACCAGGCTGCCTCCGGCGGCGGCGCCAGGCACATGCGCGAACTGCTCAACCAGTTCGGCGCGCTGAACTCCGCCGTGGCAGCGAACCTGGCCGATCCGGCGTCGGCCATCCTGGAAATCGACCGTGCGGTGCTGGCCCAGCAGAAGGATCCGTCGCTGGATTCTTCCCAGTTCGGCGTCCCGCTGGCCGGTTCCGTGATCCCCTGGATCGACGCGGACCTGGGCAACGGCCAGTCCAAGGAAGAGTGGAAGGGCGGCGCCGAGACCAACAAGATCCTCGGCCTCGGTGCGGACTCCGGCCGGATCCCCTTCGACGGGCTCTGCGTCCGCATCGGCGCCATGCGCTCGCACTCCCAGGCGCTGACCCTGAAGCTCACCGAGGACCTGTCAGTGGCCGAGATCGAGCGGATCATCGACGCGGACAACCAGTGGGCCAAGGTGGTTCCGAACACCAAGGAAGCCACCATGGAACAGCTCACCCCGGTGGCCGTGACCGGCACGCTGGACATCCCGGTGGGCCGGATCCGCAAGCTGGAAATGGGTCCGGAATACATCAGCGCATTCACCATCGGAGACCAGCTGCTCTGGGGCGCCGCCGAACCGCTGCGCCGCATGCTGCGCATCGCCACCGGCAGCCTCTAGGTTCCGCTGCTTTTTGCACCAAAACGCCCGGCCGGGTTGCTCCGGCCGGGCGTTTTGCATCCCCGCACGTCTGGCGACACAGGTTGGACGGTTGTGCAGGCTCCAGGGATGCAAACCCGTGTGGTGGAGTACTGGAGGGAAAATCCGGGGGTCGCCGATGAATCCGCCCGCCTCGGAATGGTGCTGCTCAACGAGCGGGGAACCGGTTCAGGGCGGTTCGAACTGGCCGGCGCCGAGGCGGAGGACTCCGTCATGGTGGTGCTGGTCTGCGACAGCGAGGCAGCCTATGAGGTCACCCTCGGCAACGGAGTGAACCCGGACCTGGGCCGCACCTGGGCCAACTCGTGCGGAGGTCCCGCTATCAACACTTACTCAACAAAACCGCATGACCCGGCAGACCCGGCCACCGTTCCGGGCCACATCCAGGTGGACGTCCCGGCCGGAGTCAGTTATTACGTGACGGCCTACTCAGTAACCGGCATCTGACCCGTCCCGGGCCCTACAGGGCGCAGTTGATCAGCAGCGGTTCCGGATGCAGCCGGATACCAAAACGCTGCTCCACGCCGTCGGCCACCGCGCGTGCAACGGCCAGCAGGTCCATGGCGGAGGCGCTGCCGCGGTTCGTTACGGCGAGGGTGTGCTTGGCGGACAGGGATGCCCGCCCGCCGGCGAGATCCTCCCCCGCGGTGCCCGGAAGCCCGAAGCCCTTCCCGAAACCGGCATGCTCAATCAACCAGGCGGCACTGAGCTTGACCATGCCCGGGTCGGCTACCGGGTAACGCGGTGCCTCAGGGGGCAGCCGGTCAGCATCCGGTGCCGGAAGGATTGGGTTCGTGAAGAAGGACCCGGTGCTGTACGTATCCGGATCCGTGGGATCCAGGACCATGCCCTTGCCCGCACGCAGCCTGAGGACCTCTCGGCGGACGTCCGCAGGGTCCGCGCTTTCGCCTACCTCCACTCCCAGGGCCCGTGCCAGTTCGGCGTAACGGACGGGTGCACTGGCGGTTCCCCTGGTCACGGCGAACTCGACGCTGAGGACAACATAGCGCGGTGAGCCGTTTACCGTGGTGCGCTTCAGCAGTGAATCCCGGTAGCCGAATTCAAGCTCTGCTGAGCCGAAGCGGCGGCGTGTGCGTTCCTGCCGGTCCCAGGTAAGCACCGAGACGATGCTGTGCGAAACATCGGCGCCGTAGGCACCCACGTTCTGGACCGGCGTCGCACCTGCCAGTCCCGGAATACCGGAGAGCGCTTCGAGCCCGGCGTAGCCTTCGGCCACGGTCCGCGCCACCAGATCGTCCCAGGGATGCCCGGCCTGGACGTCGACGACGGCGGTGCCGCCTTCGCCGTCCCGGAACTCAATGCCCTGGTTGCCGACGTGCACCACTGCGCCGTCGAAGCCGTCGTCGGAAATGAGCAGGTTGGACCCGCCGCCAACAATCAGCAGCGGCTCCGATGCCTCGTCCGCCGCGCGGACCATCGAGATCAGCTCATCGGCGGTTTCCGCATTCAGGTAACGCCGCGCCGGCCCGCCCACGCGGGATGTTGTGAGGGATGCAAGCTGCATCGAGGTCAGGGCACTCACCAGACCCGTACAACCGCCTGTGCCTTGACCAGCACCTTCTGGCCGTTGAAGGTCACTGTCAGGTCGATCCGGGCCGTGGAGTTGTCCGCATCGACTGCGCCCACGGTACCGATGATTTCGACGGCGGCGCCTGGCGCGCCGTCCGTATCCTCCACGGTGACCGGACGGGTGAAGCGGGTCTGGTAGTCCAGGACAGCACCGGGATCCCCGATCCAGTCGGTGACCAGCTGGACGGCCGCCCCCATGGTGAACATGCCGTGGGCAATGACACCCGGCAGGTCCACGGAGCGGGCGAAGCGTTCGTTCCAGTGGATCGGGTTGAAGTCTCCCGAAGCGCCGGCGTAGCGGACCAGGTCCGCGCGGCTGATTTCCAGGGTGGTGCGGCCGATTTCCTGACCGGTCTGCAGTTCATTGAGTGCAATGGGCATGGCTACTGGCCCTCTCCCCGGACGAGGATGGATGAAACCGTGGTGGCGACCTTCTCGCCTTCCACAGTGGAGATTTCCGCGCGGGTGGTGACCAGGGCGCCGTCGCCCATTGCCCGCACGTTGTCGACGTGCAGTTCGGCCAGCAGTTCATCGCCGGCCACGATCGGGCGGTGGTGGGTGAAGCGCTGGTCCGCGTGGACTACCCGGGAAAAGTCGATGCCGGCTTCCGGATCCCGGATCAGCTGGGCGTCGGCCTGCTGGGCCACGATGATCGCGAAGGTGGGCGGGGCAACCAGGTCCGCGTAGCCGAGCTTCTGCGCGGCAGCGATCTCGAAGTGTGCGGGGCTGGTGGCCTTCACGGCCCGGGCGAACTCCCGGATCTTCTCCCGGCCCACCTGATAGGACTCGCCGGCCGGGTATCTGCGGCCTGCAAGCTCGGGGTTGATGCTCATTTGGTTCCCTTCATCCGGCGTCGGGCGTCACGGGCTCGCACCACCATACCGCTCAGGTGCACGCTCATACCCACAACGATCACCGGCAGGGCCAGGTACATGATGACTTGCTGGTTGGTCACCGCACCCAGGAGGACCATCAGGATTCCCGCGCCGGTCACCGACAGAGCAATGACAACGAGGCGGCGGTAGAGCGGAGAACCGGTTTCCCAGGGGGTGTTAAGCATGGCTTCAGAATACAGTCGCGGCACCGGCGGCACCGAAACGGCCGCGTTCTGCGGGCCGGCGGAGCGGGTTAGAAGAGCGGCTGCTGGAGAGCGGGCAGCCCGGTTGTGAACGCGCCGAACTCGATCCGCTGCCCCTTCAGGACGGTGAGGTCCGCCAGGAACTGAAGTCCGGCGTCGTCAGTGCCTGCGAGCGCGGTGCTGCCCAGCATCCCCCGGATGAGCAGGCCGTGTTCTCCGGCAGACAGCGGGAGGGGGTAAAGTCCGGGTGCTGACTCCGCCAGGACGGTGCTGAAGGCTGCGGGACGGGCCCAGGTTTCCTTGACGACTTCAAATCCGTCCGGGTCCCGGTCGAACAGGACTGCCCGCGCGGCGTCGGCATGGCCTGCGTTGATCGCGCAGAGCTCACCGTCCGGCAAAGGAGCAGCCAGGGCGGCGCACTTGTGTGAGGCCCGCACCGCCTGGGGCAGGCCCAGTGCCCGCGAGATTTCGTCCTCCAGCACCCGCACCTGCAGACCGTTGGCGGCCCGCGCCACGTATTGCGCGGCAAGTGCTCCCTGCTCGGTGAGGCGCAGGACTTTTCTCCGGTCAGCCGCAGTGCCAACCTTGGTGGTGCCGTCCGCGAAGGTTGCGAGGTAGAGCCACTGCGGCCGAGCCAAGTAGCTGCGGAGCCCGGCGGGCAGGTCACCGCCGCGGTGGCTGTTGTGCACCAGCCGGCCCTCATCCTGGAAGAAGCACCGCCTGCACTGGTAGCCGCGTTCCGCAGCGGCGTTTCCCGGACAGGGCTGGGCCTGCCGCCCGTCTTCCCGGACCAGTTCGTAGCCCAGGCAGTAGCGGGGCTCCTCGGACCGGACCCGGAAGCGCAGCTGGGCGCCGGGGACCAGCCGCAGCACGGACCGCCCGGCGGGCTGGAGAAGGCGCAGGAAGGCTCCTTCTTCGTCCCACGCTGTGCCGCCGCAGAGGTACAGGGAGTCGGACATGCGGCTTTGGCCTCCGGAGCGCTAGGGGTTCTGTTTCACGGTACCGCACGGGCTGGTGCGGTGCCCCCGCGTCTTTCCGGCAGCCCATGGGCACCCGGTTTAGGTGCCCGGCACGAACTCGCCGGCGACGACCCGGCCCAGCAGGGTGGTCAGCAGGTCCGCACCGGAGAGCATGTCCGCGTCGTGGGTGAATTCCTTCTCGTTGTGCGAGATTCCCTCGACGCTCGGGACGAAGAGCATGATTGTGGGAACCACATCCTTGAGGTTGGTGGAGTCGTGTCCGGCCAGTGTCCGGACCGTTCCGTAGGGAAGGCCCAGCTCCGCGGCGCATTCTGCCGCGAGCACCATTCCGGCCTGGTCGTAGGCCTTTGCCGCCCAGATATGCTCGGCACCGCGTTCGATGCGCACTGATGCGCTCTTTTCAATGGCTGCAATCCGCCGGTGCAGTTCAGCGTCGGCGGACGCCAGTACGTCGGCGTCGGTGCTGCGGACGTCGACCAGCAGTTCCACGCGGCTGGCCACCACCACGGGAGAGTTGGGAAACACGGTGAACTCCCCGCAGGAGGTAATGACGTCATGTTCGGCCGTGCTGAATGTGTCCGCAATCTCCCGGGCGGCCATGACGAGTGCGCTGGCTCCAAGGAGGGCATCGTGCCGGTCCGCGATCACGGTTGCTCCGGTGTGTGCCTGTTCCCCGTGAACGATAAATTCGTATTTGTTGGCGCCCCAGGTGGATTCCACCAGTCCGATCGTCAGCCCTGCATCCTCGAGGGAACGGCCCTGCTCAATGTGGATTTCCACGTAGGCAGCGAGGTCGAGGGTGAAATCCCCCACTGTTCCGATGCTCTCCAGGGCTTCGCGCACCGTGGTGCCCGCCGGGTCCGTGGTGGCCAGGACCTGCGCGGCCGGGAGCTTGCCGGTGAAGACAGCGCTGCCCATCATTGACGGCTTAAACCGGCAGCCCTCTTCGTTGAACCAGTTCACGACGGCGATGTTGAACTGTGCGGCCAGCTCGCCGCTGCGCACCTGCCGCAGGAGCCGGATGGCCGCGTGGGCGCCCGCCAGCACCCCATAGGCGCCATCATACTTCCCGCCCAGGGGCTGGGAGTCCAGATGGGACCCTACGGCGATGCAGGGAGCACCGGGAACCAGTTCCAAAACGGCAAACTGGTTCCCGACTGCGTCGTAGCGCACGTCAAAACCGTGGCCCTCCATCAGGCCGCGGAACCAGTTCCGCACCTGGCCGTCCGCGGCTGTCCCGGCCTGCCGGTCCACACCTCCGCCGGCCGTCGCTCCGAATGTGCTCATGGAATTGAAATCGGCCAGGAACGCAGCCGAATCGTTCGTGGACAGCTGGGAGGGGTTCATGCTGTGACTCCTGTGGCTTGGGCGGCGCCGTCCGCGCCGTGGTTTGCGGATTCCGGTGCCGGTAACTGGCTGTAGGTGAACTCCCCGCCTGCGACGGTGGCCAGGACGGAGAGCTTCGAGATGTCGGGGGCTGTCAGCGGGGAGCCTGAGAGAACGGCGAAGTCGGCCAGCTTTCCGGTACGCAGCGTTCCCTTCTCGGCCAGGGCACCGGTGGCACGGGCAGCCCACTCCGTGTAGCTGCGCAGGGCTTCTTCGGGCGTGAGGCATTCCTCCGGGCCGCCTAGGATCTTTCCCGCTTCAGTGCGCCTGTCAACGCAGGACTGCAGGGCGCGCAGCACGTTGTTGTCCGCCACCGGCAGGTCCGAACTTCCTGCCACCAGGATGCCTGCGTCCACGAGGGACCGGCCCCGGTACAGCCATCCTTCGCGGTCCGGGCCGACCATTTGTGCAAACTGGTCTCCCAGCGGACCGATGAAGGCGGCCTGCGGCGTCACCGCAATTCCGGCAGCTGCCACCGGTTCGAGCTGGTCCGGACGCGCGATTCCGTAGTGCTCTATCCGGTTCGGCAGCGCGTTGAGGCCGTAGCGTTCCTGGCAGCTGGTGATGATCTCAGTCGCGAGGTCGATCGCGGCGTCGCCAATCGCATGCAGGGCGATGGGCCACCCCGCCCGGTAGGCGCCATCCACCTGTTCACGGTAGGACTCCGGGTCATCGAGCAGGTAGCCGCTGGTGTGGTGGTGCCCGCAGTAGTCCTCGGTCACGGCAGCGGTGGCCCCCAGCAGTGAGCCGTCCATAAAGACCTTTACCGGCCCCAGGGAGATCCAGTCGTCTCCGAAACCGGCCCCGGCCCCCAGATCCAGTCCGCGTCCGGATCCAGTGCCGTGCATGTCTCCGGCGTTGGACTCGATTGGGTGCAGCGAGTCGAGCGCCGGCATCAGCTGCGCCCGGGCGTGCAGGCGTCCTTCCCGCCTGGCCTGCAGGTACGCCTGAAGTTCAACGGGACTGTGGCCGATCCAGCCGCCACCGACGCCGGCTTCGGTGAAGCTGGTGATTCCCATCATGGCGTACCTGGCCGTAGCAGCGTCCAGGGCCTCGACGATTTCCTCGACCGGGTACGGGAGCAGAAGGTTCTGCAGCAGCTGCTGGGCGGATTCCTCGACGATGCCGTTCGGGTAACCGTCGGCGCCGCGCTGCACAGCTCCTCCGGTCGGGTTGCTGAAGCCGGGTTCGAAGACGCCGGCCAGCCGCAGGGTGGCGGAGTTGGTGATCGACAGATGTCCGGACACGTGGCGCAGATACAGCGGACGGCCGCCGGTGATCTCGTCAAGGCGCCGGATGTCCGGGAAAGCTCCGCCGTGGTGTTTGTGGTTGAATCCGGTCCCTTTGATCCAGGCGTCCGGCTTATCCGCCAGCTGCCTGGTCTCTGCCTCGATCAGGGCGTACAGCTCATCCAGTCCGCGGGCCTGTTCCAGGTCGATGGCGCTAAGGCCCAGCCCCCACCACGTGGTGTGGCAGTGGGCGTCAATGAAGCCGGGAACCACCGCGGCACCGCCGAGGTCGATGTCGCGTTCGGCCGTGCATCCTTGCAGCTCCTCGTCGAAGCCGGCGATCCGTCCGTTGAGGACGCCCACGGCCTGCGCCGTTGGACGCTCCGGTTCAAGGGTCAGGATCTCCGCGCCGCGGAGGATCAGGTCCAGTTTCATGCGGCGTCTCCTGCCAGCACCGGGTGTGCTTCATTGTTGGATGCATCCGGGGGCATCAGCTCGGGGTCAACCAGCAGATGGAGCAGCGCAAGCCGCCCGCTGCCCAGTGCCCGCTCAAGGGCCGGCCCGAATTCGCGGGTGTTTTCCACGCGCTCGCCGTGTCCGCCGAAATTGCTGATCCATCCGGCGAAATCCGGGTTCGGGATGTCCGTGCCGGAGGGCCGGTGCGGATACTGCTGACGCTGATGGGCCACGATGGTCCCGTAGATGCCGTTGTCCACCACGATGATCAGGGGTGCTGAACCGTGCGCTGCAGCAACCGCCAGTTCCTGCGCGTTCATGAGGAAATCACCATCCCCGCATACGGCGGTAACGCACCGCCCGGGATGGATCAGGGAAGCCGCGACGGCGGCAGGCACGGCAAGGCCCATCGCGCCGTTGCGTGGACCGACGAGCGTGCCGGGGCCGCTGTGGCTCAGGAACCGGTGCCCCCAGATCGTTGCGTTGCCGGCTCCGTAGGTCACCACGCGGTCACCGGGAAGCCGCTCTTCCAGCAGCGCAAACGCGGCACAAAGGTCAACACCGTTTGGTTCAGCAGACGCTGAAGGCTCCGGCGCCGGTGCTGCAAACCGGTCCTGGTCCGCCGCCAGCTCCTTCATCCAGGTGCTGCCGCGAAGTCCTTTCGCCGCGCCGGGATCGGGAAGCGCGGCAACGAAGGAGGCGGGCGGCACCACGATGTGCTGGTCCAGGCGGCCGGCGTGCCCGGAGGCATCCGGATCCGCGAGGACCAGGACGGTCTCAGTGTTCAGGCCCCGGGTATAACCCTCACTGGCAACGTCCGTTCTTGCGCAGCCCACGAAGACAAGCAGGTCCGCTTCGCCCAGCCGCGCGGCGAGGGTCTCAGCGTGCCCGTACCCCAGCCAGCCGGCGAACGCCGGTGACTGATGCGGAACGGCGTCGTAAGCCCGCCAGTCAGCGGCAGCAGGCAGGTTCGCTGCCGCAGCCCAGTCCGCGAGCGCGGCGCTGTCAGCCGCGGTCCATCCGTCTCCCCCCACCACCATCAGGGGCCTGGCGGCAGCGGCCAGGCGTGCGGTGAGTTCCTCCATGGCATTCGTTCCGGGAACGGCGGCCGGCGACTTTCGAGGCTGGAGTGGTTCCCCGCCCCCGGCCCGGACCAGCACGTCTTCCGGGAGTCCTACGACAACCGGACCGGGCCGGCCGGAGGCAGCTATGCGCACGGCCTCTTCCACCACCTCGGCTGCCCGGCGCGCATCATCGAGGATCAGGACACGCTTCGCGGTAGAGGAAAACCACCCCTCGAGGCTGAATTCCTGGAACGCGTTCCGGCCCCGGTCGGCCACAGGAACCAGTCCCACGAAGAGGACGAGCGCGGTGGCGTCCTGCCAGGCCGTGTGGACCGCGATCATGGCATTGGCTGCTCCCGGCCCCCGGGTCACCATCGCAATGCCGGGAGTGCCCGTGAGCCTGGACTCGGCGAGCGCCATGAACCCGGCACCGCCTTCGTGCCGGCACACCACGGTTTCTATCGGCGAGTCATACAGTCCATCGAGAACGTCCAGGAAGCTCTCCCCCGGAACTGTGTAGACGCGGGGCACGCCGTGGGCCTCAAGCTGGCGGACAATCAGGTGACCGGCTGACAACGGTGTCATCTGGTTCTCTCTCCTCTGCTGGTCAGTGCTTGAAGCCGGGCAGGTTCACGCTCAGGCGGGGCGCAATGATGCCGGCGACGGCGGTGAAAAGGCTTAGCCCCACCAGCAGGGCAGCAGCGGGCCACCAGTGGTCAGCCGCTGAGGCAACCAGGCCGGTTGCTGCGAGCGGGATGAACCCCGAAACCATGCCGGCAGTGTTCTGGGCGAAGCCCACGCCGGTGTACCGGGTGCGGGCCGGAAACAGGCCGGTGAGGATGGTCCCGTTTGCGGCGTACGGCAGGGACAGGGTTGCCACGGCGAGGGTCATCCCCAGGATCACCAGAGCCGGGGTGCCGCTGGTGATCAGCAGGAAGGACGGGATGGCAGCGGCCGCCGACCCGATACCGCCCCAGAGGATGACGCGGCTGGCGCCGAAGCGTTCGCCCAGGCGTCCGCCGAGGATAAGGACAGGGATCTCGACGACGGCTGCGACCATGCCGCCGAGGAGCATAAGCTGCGACGAGTAGCCCAGGATGGATACGCCGTAATAGACCACGAAGGCGGTCACGAGGTAGAAACCGCCAACGCCCAGCAGTGCTGCCGCCATGCCGACCAGGATCTGCCGCCATGATTCAGCCAGCGTGGTGCGGATGGGAGTCTTCTCCACCTGTCCGTGCTCGAGCAGCTGTGCAAACACGGGGGACTCATCGAGCCGGCTGCGGATGTAAACGGCGATCAGGAGCATGGGTATGGCGGCGAGGAAGGGTATGCGCCAGCCGAAGCTGTCGAAGCTCTCCTGGGAGAAGATGAGCGTCATGACGAAGAAGCCGCCCGAAGACAGAATGGTTCCGATTGGGGAGCCAATCTGCGGGAAGGCCGCGTAACGGGCCCTGCGTTCGAGCGGTGCGTTCTCAACGACGATCGTCATGGCTCCGGACCATTCGCCGCCAACGAAGAGGCCCTGGGCAATCCGGAGCAGCACCAGCAGCACGGGTGCAGCGATGCCGATAGCGGCGTAGGTGGGCAGCGCGCCGATCAGGCCGGTAATGATGCCGATGCCGACGATCGTGACCATCAGCGTCTTGCGGCGGCCGATCTTGTCCCCCATGGATCCGAAGATCATCCCGCCGACGGGCCGCGCCACCAGGCCCACGCCGAAGGTGGCGAAGGAGGCCAGGGCCGCCGCAGTCGCGTTCTCATTGGAGAAGTACTGCACATTGAAGACCAGTGCGGCTGCGGCGCTGAAGAGGAAGAAGTCGTACCACTCCATGGCCGTGCCAATCAGGGCGCCGACGGAGACCTTCATCGCCTCTTTGTCGGTCAGTGCGCGGGCAGTGCCCGCCTCGATGTTCGCTGTCTGTGCCATTTGGGAGGCCTCCACGTCATCTGGAGTCCGTCGAGGCAGCTGCTGCATGGTCCGACGGACGGGAACGAGCCAAGCTTGTCAGGCAAACCGGTGTGACAGGGGCAACAAAACACGCGGGATCAGACCGCTAGGATGTGCAAAAGCCCAAAACCGGAGGAATATGCACCGTGGTAATGATCCAGAAATACGGTATTAACACGCCGGAGTCTGTGCGGTGGAATGCTCTGCTGGACGGACTGAGCGTCGACAGACTCACGGAGTGCTTCCTGGCCCGTGTGATGGAGCTCGGCGATTACCGGGATGGAGCACTGCCTGCCAGCGAAATCAGACGTACGGCCACAGCCTCTTTCGAAGCCCTGATCGAGAGCCTGCGTCCCGGCGAAGACAGCGCCGCTCTTGTGGCCGCACGCCAGGACATTGCCCTTGAGGTAGGTGTCTCACGGGCCAGGGCCGGCCTTCCGGTGGAATCGCTGATGACCGCGATCCGGCAGGACTTTACGGTGCTTTGGAGTGAACTGATTGCCCTTGCAGGAAGCACGGACGCCGAGCTGATGGTGCACCGGGCTGAGACTGTGTGGGAGGTAGTGGACTCGTATGCTGCCCAGACCCAGGCAACCTACATGCTTGAACGCCAGCGGATGGCGCAGGAAGCGTCATCCCTGCGCCAGGGCTACGTAGCGGCGCTCTTCGGCCCGGAAAGCCCTCCTCCGGAGTTGCTTTCCCGGCTGGCGGGCGGTCTGGGCGTACCTTTCGATTCGCCCCTGGTAGTGGCAGCGACTACGGCTGAAAACACTCCTTCGCTGCATCTGCTTGTGGCAGCTGCTGCCCGGCGGGGAACGGATCTGTTCACCCATCCCCTGCCTGACGGACTGGCCGCGTTCTGGGTTGCGGATGACCGGCCCGGCAGTCCGTTGCAGGAAGCGACAGCACAGGTGCGCGGGCTGCAGTGCGGACTGGTTGAGCAGGTCCAGGGTCTTGCCGGGGTCCGAACCGCAGTACAGACAGCGCGTACCCTCGCGGAGCTGGCGGATGAAAGAGACACGGGTGCACTCACTATGCGCAGTGCCTGGGCCAGGCTGGCGCGCATCCGCCTGGCCCAGAACGGCGCGCCGCTTGTCCCCGACATTGATAACGCGCTGGCCGGGTGCGGTCCGGTTGAGCAGGCGCGTCTGCAGGAGGCGGTGCGTTCTTACCTTCGAACCGGCAGCGTAGGGCGCTCAGCGGAGGAGCTGTTCTGCCACCGGAACACGCTGATGAACCGGCTGCGGCGCTTCGGGGAACTCACGGGCACCGATGTCACCGTTCCGGAGCAGGCGGCCCGGCTGGTGGTCGCCTGGTCCTGAAGGCTGCCTGCCGGAACAGGCTCCTATACCGCGGGGCGCTGCCGACCGGCCCGCCGGGCCGCCAGACGCGCCAGCAGGTTCTCCTCAGCGTCCACACCGGAAACAATTCCGGACGGGATCCGGAAAAGGAACACCATGCCCAGCGCCCACCACAGCCCGAACATCAGCCAGGGCGCGGCTCCCAGGGCGGCCGGCATGCCGGGCAGGTAAAGCGAGAGCAGGCCCAGGCACAGGACGAAGGCCGCCAAACCAATGATCCGTCCGCCGTTGCCGGCACCGCCGATCCGCAGCGGGCGCTCCATGTTCGGTTCCCGCCGGCGCAGCAGCACGAAGACCAGCGACACCATCGCATAGGCAATCACGATGCTGGGGGAACCTGAATCCACCAGCCAGCCCAGCATGTTCTGGCCGAAGAACGGTGCCAGCACGGAGATGCCGCCAATAAAAAGCAGTGCGTTGGCCGGGGTGCGGTACTTCGGGTGCAGCTGCCCAAACCAGGCCGGCAGCATTCCGGAACGGGCCATGGAGTACATCAGCCGCGAGGCTCCCAGCAGCAGGGAGTTCCAGGACGTGAGGATGCCGGCAATGCCGCCGGCTATCAGCACCTTGGCCATGGCGTCGCTGTTGAACAGGGCGCCCATGGCATCGGCGGTGGCTATGTCAGTTCCCGCCAGGTCCGCGGCTGGCATGGCCGTGGCTGTGGTGAGGATGGTTCCGACGTACCAGACGGTCGCCAGCAGCACGGCGATGACCACCAGCCGCCCGATCTGCCGGGGCGGAATCTTCGTTTCTTCCGCAGACTGGGGAATTACATCGAACCCGACGAACATAAACGGAACCACCACCAGGACAGCGAAGAAGCCGCCCATCCCTCCGGTGAAGAACGGTTCCAGATTTGCTGCGGAACCGCCGGTGAAGGAACCGAAAACCAGCATCAGCCCCACAATCAGCAGGAGCAGCACCACAAAGGTCTGCGCGAACCCGGCCTGCTTCACCCCCAGGACGTTAATCCCGGTTATGAAGACGGCGGCCGCCACCCCCACCAGCGCCCAGGTCAGGTGCACCTGGTCCCCCGCCACTTCCCACAGCGGGATGGCGTTGAGGTTCGGGAAGAGGTACGTGGCGGTGCGCGGGAGGGCCACGGCCTCGAACGCGACGATGCTGATGTACCCGCCGGTGATGGCCCAGGAACCGACGAAGGACCAGCGCGGTCCCATGCCGCGGAGCAGGTAGTTGTGCTCACCTCCGGCCTTGGGCATTGCTGCCACCAGTTCGGCGTAGGTGAGGCCGACTACCGCCATGATCAACCCGCCGGCGGTCATGGCCAGGGCAGCGCCCATGGTTCCGGCCGAGCCTATCCAGTCCCCGGTGAGCACCACCCAGCCGAAGCCGATCATGGCTCCGAATCCCAGTGCCAGGACGTCCCAGTTGCCCAGGACCTTTAACAGGGACGGCTCGGCTTTGCCGGCGTCCACTTCTGATCGAGCCATGCTTTTACCCCTTGTCTTGCGGTGCGGTGAGCGGTGCGAAAGGTGGTGCAGAACTAGCCCTCAGCCGGTGGCGCCGGCCGGTGTCACTTTCATGGGAGCAGCCTAGGCGGGGCTGCCTCCGCGCAGGTAGACGGTGGTGGTGTGCGTGAAGAACTCCCTGGCAGCCTGGCCCTGTTCCTTGGGCCCGTAGCCGGACTTCTTTGCTCCGCCAAACGGAACATGGGGATCCGCGCCGGCGGATTCGGAATTCACGTGCAGAATACCGACGTCGATGCCCTCCACGGCGTCAAGGACCCGGGTTACGTCCTGGGTGAAGACGGCGGCGGAGAGACCGTACTCGCCCTGGCCGGCCCATGCGAACGCCTCGGCGGCGTCGGCGGCCCGCCGGACGGCGAGCACCGGGCCGAAGAACTCCTCGGTCCACGCAGGATTGGATTCGGCGGCCTCCGGGTCGGCGGGCAGTTCGAGGATGATTGGGGGAACGAACGCAGAGCCAGACCCGCCGCCAGCCGCAGCGCCGTCGGGCAGGCTGCCCTGGAAGAGGAGACTGGCGCCTGCGGACACCGCGGCATCGATCCCGGCGCGGACGTCCCGGGCCGCCTCGGCGGAGATCAGCGGGCCCATCTGGACTGCCGGATCCGCCGCGTCGCCGGTGTTCCAGTTCCGGAGCCGGGCGGTGAGGCGGTTCAGGAACTCTTCGGCAACCGGCTCCTGGACGATCAGCCGCGAGGTTGCCGTGCACTTCTGCCCGGTGGAGCGGAACGCCCCGAACAGCACCTGCTCGGCAGCCAGGTCAAGATCCGCGCCGGCCAGGACAACGGCAGCGTTCTTGCCGCCCATTTCTGCCTGGACCGGGACGCCCCGTGCCGCGCCGGCGGCGGCCAGGCTCCGGCCGACACTGGTCGATCCGGTGAAGGTGAGTCCGTCCAGCAGCGGATGCTCAACCATCGCGGTGCCCAGTTTGCCGGGACCCATCACCAGATTCAGCACCCCCTGGGGCAGTCCGGCCCCGTCCAGAGCCTCCGCCAGCCGCTGGGCCAGCAGGGGTACGGTGCTGGCAGGTTTCCAGACCACGGTGTTGCCGTAGACCAGTGCCGGGGCGATTTTCCAGGCCGGAATGGCGATGGGGAAGTTGAAGGGCGTGACGACGCCGATCACGCCCAGCGGCTTGCGGACCACCAGGATCTGTTCTCCCCGGCGCGGGGAGGAGAACACTTCGCCCGCTGCACGGTCCCCCTCGTTCCCGTAGTACCGCAGGATCTGCGCGGCCCGTGCCACCTCTCCCCTGCCTTCGGCGAAGGTCTTGCCTTCCTCACGGGCAAGCTCCAGTCCCAGTTCGTCCGCCGCGGCGTCCAGCAGCCCGGCCGCGCGGGTCAGGACGGCTCCGCGCTCGTGCAGGGGAACCGCTGCCCAGGCCCGGGCAGCTTCTGCGGCTGCGTCCACCGCACGGTCCAGCTGTTCCGCGGTTCCCTGGCGTCCGGCGGCGACTGTTTCTCCCGGGCGGGACGGGTTGGACGAGACGAAGTCCGCGCCGTCGCCGTCTTCCCATTTACCGGCGATGAACTGGCGCAGTTCGGCGGTAATGCTGCCCACGGGTTTCTCCTCTGTAGTGGATGGATGGTGGCTCTGTGTGCCGGTTAGCGGAAGGCCGGGACGCCGGTGAGGTGCTGGCCCAGGATCAGGGTGTGAACCTCGTCCGTTCCTTCGTAGGTGCGCACCGATTCGAGGTTGTTGGCGTGGCGCAGCGGCGAGTAGTCCAAGGTGATGCCGTTGCCGCCCAGGATGGTCCTGGCTTCCCGGGCAATGGCGATCGCTTCCCGGACGTTGTTCAGCTTGCCCACCGAGATCTGGTGGTGGGCCAGTGTGCCTGCGTCCTTGAGCCGGCCCAGGTGGAGGGCAAGCAGGAATCCCTTGTTGATTTCCAGGGCCATGTCCACCAGCTTCTGCTGTGTCAGCTGGTATCCGGCGAGCGGCTTGTCGAACTGCAGCCGTTCCTTGGAGTACGCCAGCGCGGCTTCAAAGGCGTCACGGGCGGCGCCCATGGACCCCCAGATGATTCCGTAGCGGGCTTCGTTGAGGCAGGAGAACGGTCCGCGCAGGCCCCGCGCCCCGGGCAGGACGGCGTCGGCGGGCAGGCGCACGTCCGTCAGCTCGATTTCGCACTGGATGCTGGCCCGCATGGAGAGCTTGGGTTCGATCGGGGCGGCGGCGTAGCCGGCGGTGTCCGTCGGAACCACGAACCCGCGGATGCCGTCGTCGGTCTGTGCCCAGATCACGGCCACGGACGCGACGTTGGCCAGGCCAATCCAGCGCTTGGTCCCGTTGAGGACCCAGTCATCGCCGTCGCGCCTGGCGAAGGTTTTCATCGCCGAGGGATCAGAGCCTGCGGTGGGCTCGGTGAGGCCAAAGCAGCCAATCTCCTCGCCCAGGGCCATGCCCGGCAGCCAGCGCGTTTTCTGCTCCTCGGACCCCCACTTGGAGATGGCGCTCATGGCCAGGGAGCCCTGGACCGAGACGAAGGTGCGAAGCCCGGAGTCGCCTGCTTCCAGCTCGGCCCCGGCCAGGCCGTATTCCACCGCTGAACGGCCGCCGCACCCGTAGCCGTGCAGGTGCATGCCCAGCAGTCCCAGCCTGCCCATTTCGGGGACGATCTCCAGCGGGAAATGTGCGGCCTCGAACCAGCCGGCAATGTTGGGGCGGATAGCCTCGTCGACGAAGGCGCGGACTTTCGCCCGCAGTGCCAGTTCCTCGCTGCTCAGCAGCGAATCGAAGCTGATCAGGTCCGAGGGGTCAAGGGTTTCGGTGGCCGGAGTTGCCGTGGTGCTCATGGTGTATTTCTCTTTCAAACGGCCGGCGGCAGCCGGCAGGACTGGGAAGGGCTGGAAGTTCTAGGAACCGGCAGGGCCGGCGACGTCCTGGATCGCGGTGCGCAGGACCGACAGGCCGTCCTGCAGCAGGTCCTCACCGATGACCAGCGGCGGCAGCAGGCGGATCACGTTGCCCCAGGTACCACAGGTGAGCGTCAGGACGCCCTGGGCGTGGCAGGCGGCAGAGACGGCCTGGGCGAGGTCGGGGCGCGGTTTCAGGGTTCCGGGATCTGCGAATTCCACCGCGAGCATCGCTCCCCTGCCGCGGAACTGCGCGACGGCCGGAACGGTGTCCACCAGCGGTTCCAGCAGCCGGCGTGCGCTGTCCTCGATGGAACGGGCATTGGCCAGGAGGCGGCCGTCCGCAAATTCCTCGAACACGGCGAGTGCGGCTTCGCAGGCCAGCGGGTTGCCGGCGTAGGTGCCGCCCAGTCCGCCGGTGTGCACCGCGTTCATCAGGTCTGCCCGGCCGGTAACCGCGGAAAGCGGGAGTCCGCCGGCCAGGGCCTTGGCGCTGAGCGTAATGTCTCCGGCCACGCCCTCGTGTTCGCTTGCGAACAGCCGCCCGGTTCGGCCCATGCCCGCCTGGATCTCGTCCATCACGAGCACTATGCCGTGCTTGTCCGCCAACGCCCGCAGACCCTGGAGGAACCCGGGAGCGGGAACCACAAAGCCGCCCTCCCCCTGGATGGGTTCGATCACCATGGCGGCGAAGGTCTCCGCGCCGTATTCACCGAGCAGTTCCTCAACTCCGGCCAATGCGGCGGCGGCGGCAGCGTCCTCCGGAGCGGACGGGCGGGACGGCCGCAGCGGATTGGCTGAAGGGGCCCGCTTCACCTGCTCCGGAAGCGGACCGAAGTTCAGCCGGTACGGGTTCTCCTTGGCCGTCATGGCCATGGTCAGCAGGCTGCGCCCGTGGTACGCCTCGTCGAACACCAGGACATTGGGCCGTCCGGTGGCGGAGCGGGCAATCTTGACAGCGTTCTCCACTGCTTCGGCTCCCGTGGAGAACAATGCCGTGCGCTTGGGAAAGTTCCCCGGCGCGTGTTCGTTCAGCCAGCGGCAGACCTCGGTGAACGAACTGTACTCCGTGACCATAAAGCACGTGTGGGTGAACTTTTCGAGCTGCTCCGCAACCCGGTCCCGGACCCGTGCGTTGGCCGCTCCCACGCTGGTCACAGCAATGCCGGAGGCGAAGTCGATGAACCGGTTCCCATCCACGTCCTGGAGGATTCCGCCGTCGGCCCGTGCTATGAAGACCGGCAGGGCCGTGCCGAACCCGGAACTTACGTGTTCCTGCCGCTCCTGGTGAAGTGCGCGCGAACGCGGGCCTGGAACCGGAGTTTCGAGGTGGCGGGACTGCGGCAGTGTGGCCTCGGCTTTGGGAGCGGTGGAAGTCATGAGGACACGTTACGGACGTGTGCGACATGCGTCATTGAGCAATTAGGCCAATTTCGCAGTAGATACCGGATGATTTATCCCATGGTTTTCCTCTCCGAACTCTGCGCGGTCCTGGGCGCGGACCTGGCGCCCGTTGGCGGCCGCTCCCTGCCTGCCCGTGAACTGACGGGCGTGCACGTCTCGGAACTGGCGGATCCAACGCCGTACCTGGACGGCGGGGAACTGCTGCTGACCACGGGCATGCCGCTTGGGGGCAGCCCCGCAGCGACCCGGCAGTACGTGGAACGGCTGCGCGCCCGCGGGGTCCATGCGCTGGGCATCGGGCTTGGCCCGTGGCTGGCCAGCGTGCCCGGTTATCTTGCCGAAGCCTGCGACGAAGCGCAGATCCAGCTCCTTGCTGTTCCCGACGGCGTCCCGTTCCAGAACGTCTCCCGCTCCTACTGGGGGCTCTGTGCCCGCAGCGGCCAGGCTGAACTGCTGGGAAGCCTGGGCACCCAGACGTCGCTGGCCCAGGCTGCGATGCGCCCGGGCGGCGCCGCCGCCGTCGTCCGCGGTCTTGCCCAGGCCCTCGGCGGCTGGGCCGCGTTCCTGCCCGCCGGCCCGGAACCGGTTCGTTACTGGCCGGAGAGCACCTCGGCACTGCTGCCGCAGCTGCGGGAAGAAACCATCCGCCTCAACCGGGCCGGCACCCACTCGGCGGCGACGTTCGAACTTCATGGCCAGCCGGTAGTTGAGTACCCCATAACGGCAGGCGGCCGGATGCACGGGTTCCTGGCCGTCGGCCCGGGGCGCAAGCTGGCGGCGCCTGACCGGCAGGTGATCATGACCGTGTGCACTCTCCTGGCCCTGAAGGCACGGCAGCGCGAAGCGGCGACCGGCGCCGCCGCAGTGCTGGAGGGCGCCGTTGCCAAGCTGATCCTCCACGGTCATACGGAAGCCGCCCGGATCCTGGCCGAAGACGCCGGACATTCCGAACTTCCCCGCCGTGTCCGGGTTTTGGCGCTGGCCGCCGGACCCGGCGGCCAGAAACCCGCGGGGTCGGAAACCGGAGGGCCCGGCCCCGGAACGGAAGCGCTGCTGGCGTCAGCGCAGCAGCTGGTTCCGGCAGCCGGTATTGCCCCGCTTCCGGATCCCCTGGCCGCGTGCACACTGCGCCATGAACGCGACGGCGTGCTGTATGTCCTGCTGCCGGAGGGGTCCGGCCCGGAGACCGGCACGGGTGTTCCGGCAGGCCCGGAGGTTCCGGTGCCGGCCGGTGCCGTCAGTGATCCGGTTAGCCTGGCAGAAGTTCCCGGCGCGCTGCCGGGACTGCGCCGTGCACTGGGTCAGGCAGCTCCAGGCATGCTGGCCGGTGTTGCAGGTCCTGCCCACGCTGCCGCGGAAGCCTGGGTGCGGACCCTCGCCGAGTACCCCAAGGCTGATCTGGCCGGAACGGTCACGGAGTATCTGCGGCACCGCGGCCACTGGGAAAACGCGTCCCGGGCCCTGGGGGTGCACCGGAACTCGCTGCGCCACCGCATTGCCCTGGCGTCCTCCCTGCTGGGCGTAAACCTGGATGATCCGGACGTTTTCGCGCCGCTCTGGCTGGAGCTGCGTCAGCGCGGGAGGTAGTCCTCCGGGTGACGCTCCGGCGCGGGCTCCCGCAGCCAGCCCAGAACCTCATCGGTATGCTGCCCGAGCCGCGGCGGCGCGTCCGCGCGGGGCACCAGCGCCGGCTCCCACTGCGCCGGGTGCCGGATCTGCCTGCCGGCCGGAGCGCCGTCGGCATCCCGCACCTCGAGTACGGGATCCAGGCCCAGGGACTCGGCAAAGGCGATGCCTTCATCGATGCCGGAGACCTTGCCGGCAGGAATGCCCGCGGCGCTCAGTCTCTTCTGCCATTCCGCCGCCGGGGCAGCAGCGAGGCGCTCCTCCAGCAGCGGGATCAGTGTCCCGCGGTGCTGCACCCGTGCACTGTTGGTGGCAAACCGTTCATCAGCGGCAAGTTCCGGGGCGCCCAGTTCGCCGGCGAGCCAGGCGAACTGGGCGGCAATGCCGCACGCCCCGGCCCGCGGAACCGCCGCGCAGGCCAGCAGCTGGTAGGGAACAATCGAGGGGTGGGCGTTACCCATCCGCTCCGGAACCACGCCTGCACCGAGGTAAGCCTGCGCCTGATTGGCCAGTGCACCCTGCAGGGAAGAGAGCAGGTTCAGCCGGACATGGCTGCCCCGCCCGGTTGTCCTGCGGGACTGCAGCGCGGCCAGGACCGCAATGGCAGTGTCCTTGGCTGTGAGCACGTCCACCAGCGCCACTCCGGCTTTTAACGGCGTCCCGCCGGCTTCGCCGGTGATGCTCATCAGGCCGCCAAGGGCCTGCACCACAAAGTCGTACCCGGGCAGCCCGCTTCCGCCGGCGTCTCCAAAACCGGAAATCGAGGCGTACACCAGTCCGGGGTTGGCGGCGCGCAGCTCCGCGTAGCCCAGCCCCAGCCGGTCCATTCCGCCCGGCTTGAAGTTCTCCACCACCACGTCCGCCCGCAGTGCCAGTTCCCGCGCCAGTTCCCTGCCGTGTTCCGTACCAAGATCCAGGCAGACTGACTCCTTGTTCCGGTTCACGGACTCAAAATAGGTGGCGCCGGTCGCGGACCAGGGCGGGCCCCAGCTGCGCGTGTCATCGCCGTTCTCCGGGCGCTCCACCTTGATGACCCGCGCACCGAGGTCTGCCAATGTCATGGTGCACAGCGGTCCGGCCAGGACACGGGAGAAGTCTGCCACCAGGATTCCCCGGAGCGGCTGCTGGCCTGCCGCTGCGTTTTCACTGCCTGTCACTGCTGCGCTCCCATTTCCCTGCCCGGAGTTCTCCGCGGGCAGCGGTACGGATGGTTTCCACCACCCTAGGCACTGCAGGCAGACAGAACCTGGTCATCTCATCCAGACCGCTGGTCAACCCGCACAGGGCTGACCCCGGACAGCACTCCGCCCCGGGTGCCTGGGGCAGCCGGGGCGGAGCATCAAAGGGGGAACGTCAGGCGTGCTGGCCTGCGTGCTGGCCTTCGGAGATTTCTTCGACCACCTTGGCATTGAAGGCCTCGAGGTCATCAGGGGTGCGGCTGGTAACCAGCCCCTGGTCCACAACCACTTCCTCATCGCTCCAGTTGGCTCCCGCGTTGCGGAGGTCCGTGGCGAGGGTATGGAAGGAGGTGAGGTCCCGGCCCTTCACCACTTCAGCGTCGATCAGCAGCCACGGTCCGTGGCAAATCGCCGCAACCGGCTTGCCCGCTTCGAAGAAGTCCCGTGCAAAGCGCTGGGCATCCTTGTTCACGCGCAGGTAGTCGGCGTTGACCACGCCGCCGGGCAGGATCAGCGCGTCAAAGTCCGCAGCGTTGGCATCTGCCACATCCAGGTCCACGGTGAACGTATCGCCCTTGTCCACCCCGTTGAAGCCCTGGAGCGAGCCGCTGGCCGGTGAGACCAGGACCGGCGATCCGCCGGCTTCCTGAACTGCCTGCCAGGGGCTGGTGAGCTCGATCTGCTCTACACCGTCCGTAAGCAGGAAAGCGACCTTCTTGCCGGAAATATCATGTGCTGACATTTTGCCTCCGTTCGTGGTCTGGCGGTCCGGTCTGAACCGCCGCTGCCTCCTACCCTAGGAAAAAAGGGTGATACTAAGCAAGCTGATCTTTCTCAGAGGCCTTCCGCAACTGCTGCGGCGGCCTTCAGCCACGCCCGCTGGGTGGCAGGCCGCAGCGAGGCATAGCGGATCTGTCCCTTCACCAGCGCGGGGTCGTAGGGGATGGTGACTGCCGCACGTGCCAGGACCTTGAAGGCCTCGGCCACCTTTCGTGCCTGCGCTTCGGTGCCGTTGCGGTCCGCCTGGGACACAACGACGACGGCCCCGCGCGCCAGCTCGGCGTAGCGGCCACCGCGCTCCTGAAGCGCCTCCAGCAGCAGCGCTCCCGCCTCTGCGTGCTCCTCGACAGTGGTGGTGGCAATGACCAGCTGATCGGTGTGGTCGATCATGCGCAGCCACCGCTCGGCGCTTTCATCGTTGCCCGAGTCCACAATGTTCAGGCGGAAGTACTTTGAGGCCACCGAGTGGAGGGCGTCAAAATCTGCCTTGGTGACCTTCTGCTCGGACGCGAGGACGTTTGGGTTCGAGCGCAGTACGTCGTACTTGTCGTCCGTCTGGTGGTGGACAAACCTCGCCAGCATGGCCGACTGCGCTGCCGGGGAAAGCAGCAGCCCGGTCTCCGGCAGCAGGTCCATGACCGTCGCGTCATGCCGCGCCTGCTCGGTGCGCCAGCCCAGGGTGCCGCGCGTCTCGTTGTTGTCCCAGGCCAGGACGGGCCCGCCGCCGTTGCGTGCAAAGATCGCGGCAAGCATCACAGTGGTGGGGGTTTTGTTCGCTCCGCCCTTGCCGTTGACCACGGAGATGGTGCGCGGGCCCGGCCAGTGCTGGCTGACGGTGCGGGTGTCCTGCCGTTCTTCGAGCTCACGTGACGACGGCGCAATCCGGATTCCCAGCGATGCCAGGAATCCGCGGAAACCGCGGGCCGCGGGGATCTTCGCTGTCTGGGTGTCCAGGAACGTGGCCCGACGGACGTCATTGGGTTCCCCGCGGACTGCAATGCGCGTGCGCTCCCGCAGGCCAGAGGGCATCAGTGCAGGCTCCAGGGGCAGACCGGACGGGTGGGAGGCCTGCGGCTCGTCCTGGGACCCGGAGTCCTGGGCAGGCTGGGCAGTTTCGATATCCGTTGCATCTCCGTTCGGGGCAGCATCATCTGCCGCAGTGTCTTCGTCATCCTGAGCGGGGCTGCCGGGCGGTGACGCCGGAAGTTCGGGAAGCACGACGGCGCGGCGCTGCCCTGCTTCATCCTCCGGCTCGCGTTCCAGCGGCGCGGCCGGGTGTACGGCGTCCACCACCGCAGTCCCTGCTTCAGCGGCATCCGGCACGGAGGACCCCTCAGCAGGCTCCAGTTCCGCGCCGGCTGCAGCGTCAGGCTCTCCCGCAGACGTTGCTTCACGCTCCGCCGGCACCCCGGCTTCCTGCTCGGGGAGCAGGACCGGCGGCCGTCCAGGAGCAACCCCGGGGACGCCTTCCCCGGTTTCGGGGGCCGTCGCCCAGGAGCGCAGCTCAGCCCTCGCCCGGCGCCGGGTCAGCGGCTGCCCACCCCCCGCAGCTGCAGAATCTCCGGCCGCGGCCGTCCCGGCTTCCAGGGTCCGGGTCTCCAGCACCGCAGACTCCTGCGACTGAGCGGGGTGGGCTTCCTCTGCTTCCAGCTTGCCCGTCTGCGGACGGACCCCGTCCGCAGCCGCTGCCGGCCCTTCAGCATTCCTGGCTGCGCGCCGGGCACGCCGGCTTGGCAGGGCCTGCTCAGCAGGGGCAGGGGTGTTCTCTGTCATCGGGTCTGCATCTTTCGTTCCGTGCTCGGGCGATTGACTTACGACGGCGCTCTTGAAGTGATCCTACAAGCCGCCCCTTCCCGCCCGGGCGGAGCCATGCCTGTCACGCCGGGTGCTTTTCCAGCCGCGGCCGCCGCCCGGACGTTCCGGCCAAGAGGCGGCACAGTCCGGGGAAACAGAAAACCCCCGGGAAATGTCCCGGGGGTTCTTCTCTGTAGCGGTGGGGAGGCTCGATCTCCCGACCTCACGATTATGAGTCGTGCGCTCTAACCAACTGAGCTACACCGCCATAAATGAGTCAAGCCCGCGTGCTTCGCCTAATGTTGAACAACAGGCTTACAAACGCGGACCCTCCCATTGAGAGCCCCGACCGGGAATCGATCCCGGGACCTCCATCTTACCAAGATGGCGCTCTACCACTGAGCTATCGGGGCATCGCCCCTCACCGGGGCAACGACATAAGACTCTACCAGCACTTTCTCC